>NZ_JAGS01000001.1:3478873-3795135 GCF_000526775.1 Ruminococcus albus AD2013 | reverse complement strand
ACAATTTCTTCATTTTTGTGGTACAATCCTTTCGTTGGTTTGATGTTATATTTGCAATTACATTATACCACAAAATGAGACGCCTGGCACTACCTTTTTGGTGTGTCAGGCGTCTTTTTCTTTGTTGGGGCTGCAACAGCCCCTTTATTTTCATTGTAGCGAGCCTGTACAAACTCTATATAGTGAATTCACTTTCAATTTGATCAATGGAATTTTAAGACTAGAAAAATGTATAATCAACGCCTGATTTGAAGTCCAGTAAATTCGACTTCAAATCAGGCGTTGATTACAGATAAAAAATAAAATCTGTCTAATACTATTCAACATTCTAAAATAGTTTTCAAGAGCTTTAGACGTTTTCTTTAATGTCATTTCAAAAAAGGTGTGGTTATTCTTTGCATCATTGAGAGTGTGATTCGGCGGTTGCTTTTTTTTTAGCTGATGTGGTATAATTTGTAGATGAAAGTAACTCTTATACATGCACAAAGTGATAGTATGATTCTTATCATTGACAATATTAATGAATTAAAATGTTTATTCGGTTTTGTGCCTGAAGAAATTGAATATGATGATGAAAAATTAAAACAGTATAGTAATAATTGTACGTTTCTGTACAACTTTAAAGAGCAGATACTAAACCGAACAAATCACACTAGTGGCGTTGTACTTTATAGTCTGTATTACTGGCAGCATAAATATATAGAAAGAATGCATGAGCTTTCTTATTCGGACGAAAGCTATGAGCAATGGAATTTTAAGACTATGGAACAGATAGAATACACTTGTGGAAAGGTAGACCTTGCTCTGTTAGAAAAAATCGAAAACAATGAAATATAAGTCGAAAGATTATTTAAAATCATCGAGAACCAAACATGGAAAGCTGAACACCGAATTCCTTTTCCATAACAACAGATGTTTGCTCTGTTTTTCTTCCGAATATCTGCTTTCTGAACCAATCAAGCTGCTGGTTGGCAAGTGCTAGTTCTTCTTTGAGGACAGCATTTTCATTACGGAGTGATACTATTTCCGATGTCATATTTTGTTCGGACATAAAGCAACCCTCCGTTCGTGATGATACATCCATAATACCACGAAAAGAGGGGCTTTTCAAGCACATATTCTGAATATTCGGTAAGTATTGCCTTAATACAGCGCGCCGGTTTTCCTTCACGGATAGCTTTCGGCTGTTCGATCTTCAAACCTTCTAAAAGCCAGCGAATTTGCTGAGATGTGAGCATTACAGCTTCTGTTTCACTGCGTGGCCACTGAAATCTTCCGTTGTCAAGGCGCTTGTACAGCAGCAGAAAACCATCGCCCTCTTATCCGAATATTCGGATAAGAAGGCTTATCCGCAGGTTTTTGTTATCCGAACATTTATTAGAGATAAGGCGTGTTCCTGCTGTTTAAGATAAATTCGGAAAAAAAATGTTCGGATAACAATATTTGGGTGTATCATTATCTCAGGAGGTGATACACAATGAACGAATATCGCAAAAATGTTACTATTGTTTTAAACTTTCTGAAAGAAAGGGGGTATGCGCAATCCACAGTTAAAAATCATGAACGGTTTTACACTCTGCTGGCTGACGATCTTGCGGCTAAGGATATAACCTATTCACCAGAATACGGAAAAGCTCTGTTATCCACATTACCGGTGCCTGCATGGCTCCCTAAAAGCCGTATAGAAAATGCGGCTTGCATTTCAAAACTTGATGATGCATATATCCACGGATGCATCATCAATGCCCAGGCATCACCCAGGAAGAGTTACTCCAAGCTATCGCTTAACAGCAACTTTGAAAACCACATCACAAGATTCCTGCGTTCTCGCGAAAATGTTTTTACAGAATCGCAAATAGCAAATGTCAAACGAAGGTGCTCATTGTTCTTGAAGTGTATGCAATCCAAGGGAAGGATGGATCCATCTGAGATAACCTACGGTGACATAGATTCATACCATGAGGAGCTTGCGCACTTGAAAAGGATTTCCCGAGTTATTGAAGAGTCAACTTTGCACCAGTTCCTGCAATTCCTGGCCGAATCGGGAAAGGTTCCTTACGGTCTATATCTGAGAATATATGCATTGGAGACGGAATGTTCCGTCAACCTGGACGATTTTCCACCTGATGAACAATCCAGGCTTATAAAGAATAGCTCTGAGGGACAAGTCCGGTTGTCGCCTGAAAGGTTTTTGTCTGAGGGCCTGGAACTTATCAGACTCCATCAAGAGGCAGGCTATGTCCAGAAATATACAGAAGCATCTAAAAGGGCAATTCTTCAGCTATACCTGTTCCTTGATTACCACAATCTGTGGTATGACCCAGACATGGCAGACATTTGGCTTCATTCGGACTGCGTAAAAAAACGTCTGTTCAAAGGCTGTTCGTGGAATACAGCGCGGCACATACTGTTCATGTTTTCCGATTATGTTACATCCGGGTCAGTCCATTTCGAGAAGAAGTTGCCGAGGGGAATCAACGGCATAAATAACATTCCAGAATGGTGGCTTGACACCACTGCTTGGACTTTGCCGAGGAGCCGCCGCAAGATGAAACTGGATGAGAACACCGTTAAAAACGATATTTACTCCCATACTCAGATTTTGCCGGTTTATAATCGGTGAGGGCCTGTCATCGTATGGCGAGTTGTTAACGAAGTCATCTTGCTGATTTCAAACCTTGCAAGACCACCATGGAACCCCAGAGGGCAAAAAATGCATGCAACAACCGGGTGAAGCGGTTCCTTAAGTACCTGTATCGTAAAAGGTCCTCAACGCAAACCCATCGCTGTATATGGCTCTTGGGCTGCTCGGCGGCACCAGTGGGAGACCGTTGTGGTAGTAGCTCACTTCCAGTGAGATCGAGGAGATCAAAACTTTTGTTTGGCAATGCATATACGGATCTTGAGATCCGCGACAGTGCAGTCCATAATGCTCGGACTTGAAATGGGAATGCGCAAGCAGCGATATTGCAAAACCTGAAGCTGGGAGAACATTGATTGGGGAAAACCGTTCATTCTGTACAGGCCAGAACAAGACAGATGCTGATGTATGGGTAGCCGATGCCAGTGGCGGTAAGGCAATGCCATCTTGCAGATACCTGAAGATGGCACGTCCAAGAATGCGGTATGCAGAAATGTATTCGTTGATTTCAAGGCTCCGTTTAGCGGCATGAGCCGAAACATATGCTACAGTGCGTTAAAGCGAGCTTTGCCTGACCGCGATGTAAGGGATCAGGTTTTCACGTCACCCGAAAAACATTTTCGACAAACAGGGCTTAGAAAACGGAGTTTCGTCCCCGAAAGCATAGCAGATGTAATCGGGCCAGCAGGGACACGGAAAGCCTGAAGCATTACCTTTCCCTTGACGATGACGCATGGCGGCATGTCCGCTCTCCTTGCGGATCTTCGCCTTGAAATGGAAGGGAGCGATGCGTTATGATGAATATCGCTTTCAAGAGCGTCCTGGCCCATACATACAAGGGTTTACTGGATCAAAAAAGGTCACTTGGCTTCAAGTATGACAACGAGGCATATATACTCGCACGCTTTGACAAGTATTGGCTGGAGAACCAATGGGGATTCGGATGACGTGACAATGGAATCTCTTGAAGGATGGACGCGACTGCTTCCGACAGAGGGAAAGTCATCCCAGGCTGGGCGGATATCTGTGGATACGGCAGCTGACTCTGTACATGAATGGCCTCGGCAAGATTTCAATATGTTCCTATAGATTGTTATACGTTTACAGCCGCCCTGTTTGTCCACGTTCTGTCACCAGAAGAGGTTGCTGATCTCTTCCGTGTGATTGAACGGGGTAATGTTCCCAAAAAGCAATCCACGGAAAGTGACAAGGATGGGCGGTAATGGTTACAGGGTGATTTTTTTCGACTGATTTCTTGCAACGGGTCTGCGCAGAAGCGGAGGCGGTGTGCTCCGGCTTGATGACATCAACCTGGAAAGAAACGGTTTCCATTACCATTTATAATGCAAAGGGTCATAAGGACAGGGTGGTTTTTCATGTCTGGGATCTTACGAAAGTCATGAGAAAATACACCAGTGACAATCTACGCCTAATGGACACTGAGTGGGTTTTCCCGTCCTTTGATCCCGCCAGGCATTTTTCCGGTGGTGGCACTTTCCATACGCTTTAGGCAATTTTGGAAAGGAAACCGTATATGCGCCGAGTTGCGCAAAGCCCCCGACAATCCACTCACTGCGTCACACTTATGTTGTTATGCGCATGAATGCATGGATATCCGAGGGAATCGACCTGAATGTCATGCTGCCTTACCTCAGGCAGAGCGTTGGGAACACAAATCGTCCAATGAGACCTTCTATTATTACCACCAGGTCAAAGAGACGTTCCGTATTATACGGGAAAAAGACAGCCTCGCGTTATGAGATTTTTTCGGAGGTGAGGGTCAGATGAATAATACGGTTAAAAGAAGCTCTTCTTTTCCATGACGTTTGGACTTCCTTGAAACCTATATACCCCAGGACAGTCCAAGCCTGAAAACGGTAAAAACATATAGGGACGGACTTAGCATTTTCAGGAGGTATGTCTCGGACGAAAAAGGGATATCCATGAAACGATTCCCTTTTTGAGGATTGCACTTTTGACTTTCTCCTTGACTACCGGAACTGGTTGCTCGACTACAAGAAACACACCAGAAGCACAGTCAACAACAGGCTTGCGGCAATAAAGTCATATGTCCGGTACGCTTCATCACGCGATGTTTCTCTCCAGCAGGTAATATTTGAGCATTACCGATGTTCCCATTTTTGGCGCGTGGAAAAGAAGATGCGACCCATAATCGAGGAACGTTCAACGCTCAAAGCTTTTTTAGATGCTCCCGCCCAATACAAGGACGGGATGCAGGGACACGATGATGCTTTTCCGTTCTGTTTGACACGATGATACGCGCGGACGAACTCATAAATATCCGGTTGAAAGATTGTTAATCTGAAGGTTGCTGCACCCTATATTCTAATTAAGGGTAAGGGCAACAAGGAACGAACAGTCCCTATTTCTGAAAATGTAGTGTCTCTCATTGAAGCGTACATGGCAGAATACCATGATGGGGAGTCAGCTGGGTCTTTCCGTCCCATTTATCTACACAGTGTCCCATGGTGAGATACATTCTATGTCGGAAAGGAATGTGGAGCGCATAGTGAAAAAATATGCGGACATTGTCCGAAAGGATCATCCAGACCTGCCCAATCCAGTTTATCCACATATGCTTCGAAGAACACGGGGAACATACCTTTATCGTGATGGAGTGGCAAATAGAGACGATTGCTGTGGCAATGGGGCATTCGAGCATCCAGACCACGAAGGACCATTACGCATTTCCATCTTTGGAACAAAAACGCAAGGCCATGGAAATAGGGAACCCTGTAATATCTTCTGGCAATGAGGTACCAGAATGGCCCGATGACGAGGATGAATTTGCACGGCCTTTGCGGCTTGAGGTAAATTTTTATCCGCATATTTTTTTGAAGGAACAAGGCTTGATCATCAGCATCAAGCCTTGTTCCATAAAAATGTTCGGATAACAAAAACCTGCGGATAAGCCCTCCCACAGCAGACCTTTGATGCGGTCACAACGTCCTGCCGCAGAACAAAAAACAATGCTTTCGAGAACGGGTCAAGTCGAAGCTGAGCCTGAACGATAGTCGCAAGTCCGTCTATCCCGCGTCGAAGGTCGGTGTATCCCGTAACAAGATAGACCTGTGCGTCCGCTGCCAGATCATTCAGCATAGCTCATGCACCAAAGCGGTCAGAGTGTCCCGCAGATATATCTGCCGGAAGAGATATTTGAAGTCCGTTTTTCTCAATGTGGATATTTTCGTTTGAGCAAGGAACTGATACAGGAACGATGGTCGGAAAATTTTCGATATACTTTTCACGCACTTTTCTTAGGCGGTTTGTAATACGTGTTTGGCTTGATCCCATTTTTCTTTGCACCATTCCCGGATCGTCAGACCGCTTGCCTGCTGTGCTTTTGATCTGCGCAGACCATTCCTGAAGCTGCATTTCTTTTTTGATTGTTGTGATGGATGTTGTTTTGTCCATACCTGTTACCTCCTTGTCTAATCGTCTCCAATGAACTCCATGGATCAATTTTGGATTATTCAATTTACTTCATGGTGTTGTTTGGAGTTTATTATACTTCATTAGACTTTGGTGAGGTAGGTGCGGAGGGTTATACGCTTACCGCAAAGTGCTATAAAAACAATGAATCATCGTGTTGATGTTATCCTTCCCTCCGTCGTAGGCGGTGGGAAGGATAACCGCCTAGTATTTCAAGTTCCGATATTACACCAATTAATTTGGTGTGTCAGCGGGATAACCAGATTTCTATTTTCAAATTTACAACATGACACGTATGAGTTCATATGAGTGGAACTTTGATTAAATCGACAATACTGCAACAATTATAACGACAGCAAAAAAGACGTAACTATAAGCTGAACTGTTTTTCAGGATGTCATACTTTATTCCAGTTCATGCCTCAGCTTCTCCAAAAGCCCTTTTTTTCTATCCGCGATACATACGACCTGGATATCCCCAGCTTTTTAGCCGCCTCACGCTGAGTGAGGGCAGGTTTGCCGAAAAGCCCGTACCTCATAACAATTATCTCCTTCTCACGATCATCAAGGCACTTATCAAGATCGATATACATCTGTTCCGCACGGACAAGAAGTTCTATACGCTCCGCAACGTCCTCGCTGTCGGTCAGTATATCCATAAGTGAAAGACTGTTACCGTCTTTGTCTGAACCTGTCGGCTCTTCCATAGAAACATCGTTAGCCGTCTTTTTCAGGGAGCGGAAATGCATGAGTATCTCGTTTGCTACACTCGCACTCCGGCTCTGAATGCGGCACATCAGCACCCCCCGCTTTTCTGCGCCCATAAGATACAGGTGGATATTCTCGCCGTCCCACTCAACACGACGCACGAAGCAGCGTATAACATCACGCTTTTTCATAACATCTAATGTGTCAATAGTTTTTAGCGAATGACGACAGCATATCCGCAAGGCTTTGATACTGCTCGTCGGTGATGTCGCTGTTTTTCCATAAGCCTGCGGTGCTCGGATATCTGCCTTTCAAGCTCGGAAGTCTTAGTGTGCAGATCGTTTTATTTGCGAGATGATGTCATCAGCAGCCATAGTATCGCCTGCCAAAGTCCAAAGCCTTAACAAGATTTGTGCGCTCGGATTCATACTGCTTTTTCTTTTTCAGTCAGCCTGTCGATTTCTGCCTGCGAATCAGCGAATGTCTCATTCAAACTCTTCTGTGAATTTCTTAGCAGCTTCATCAGCTCCGAATCGTCCTCGCCCAGGTGCTTTATCTCATCGCATATCTGACGGTCAAGCTCGTTGCCGTTAATTCGCTTATTATCACACTTGAGACCGTGACTTCTTTCTTTGAGCTCGCAAAGGTAATCATATACCTTCTCGCCCTGCTTGTTGACCCTTGATGAAAGCTTTGGGCGCATAAAGCTTCCACAGCACGCACAAAAACAGCAGTCCCGACAGAAGTGCGGTATTGCTCTTGGGCCTTCGGTATGCCTTGTCCCTGTTCTTTTCAAGCAGATGCTGTACCTCTACCCAGCGCTTGCCCTCGATAATTCCCTCGTGCTTGCCAACAGCCCACTATCCACTCGCTTGGAGCTTTCTGCTTCATTGACCTTCCCTTTTTCTGTATGGTCTTGTTGTACGCCATAATACCGTGAATGCCGTCAAAGTCATCGTGTGAACCGTACAACTGCATATCTTTTTTCGTTCAAATATACCCATGTATCCTCGTCAGCAATGGCATATACAGGGTTTTGCAGAATGGTCTTAATGGCAAACCTCGAAAGCGTGTTGCCCTTTTTCGACTTGAAATCATTATTGAGCAGATAGGTCTCCACCTTAGTAATAGAACGCAGTTCAACAAACTTAGTGAACACCAGCCTGACAAGCTCTGCCTCTTCGGGATTTTTCTCCAGCATTCTCGCCTTATGTATCTTGCCATCAACCGTCTTACTGCCTACGGTCTCGGCACTCCTGTAACCCGTTGGCGGATTGCCGCCCAACCACCGTCCCGACTTTGCAAGCTCATGCATATTGTCGGTTATTCTCTCTGCAATAATGTCACGCTCCAGCTGTGCAAAAACCGAGCTTATCATCATCATAGCCCTGCCCATAGGCGAGGTATCATCAATGTTGTCGCTGACCGAACGAAAACTAACGCTGTGTTCTTTCAGCTCCTCATAGGTGTTCACAAAGTCCGATGTGTTGCGGCTTATCCTGTCAAGACGGTAGCAAATAACCAACTGAAACTCACCATTGCGGCAGCGCTCCATCATCTCCTGAAATTTCGGGCGCTTGGTGTTGCCACCCGAAAAGCCCTCATCCTCGAACTCCACAATGTCCTCATCAACTACATCATATTTGCTTTTCAACGCCCGTCTGCATATCTCAATCTGGTTTTCAATGCTCTCACCTTTACCGGTGAATTTGGATTTGCGGCTGTAAATTGCGTATTTTCTGTTATCAGGCATATTATTCTTCCTTTCGTTATATTTGCAATTGTTATATATCATTATGGATATTATATCATTATTATTAGCAATTGTCAAGTGCCAGATTTAAAGACCTCTCTGAATGTCAGGAGAGGTCTTTGCGGTCAATCGTTTTTCTGCGATGCGATATTTTCTATCACCATATCAAGCAGTTGTTTCTTCTTTTCTTTTGAAACAGGCAGTGCATCAATGTGAGCCGTGATAATCTTAGCGTGGCACTCAGCAACAGTCGTTTGAAGCTGCCTGATACCCTCAGCCGAAGTGGGATAATGTAATACGATTTTCATGTTATCACCTTTTCTTTTTGTTTTCAAGCTAAAAGCTTATCATTGATATACAATCATTGGCTTTGCTCTAAAACTATTATATAAGAAAATTGTATGTGATATTATCATGATTCTGCATAAATTTACAAATGAGTTAAATAGAATATGACTGTTTATTCTATGGTTTGTGTTTGTAGTCTTATGAACTATCAGCATTTTCGTGGTATCATTAAAGTATCATCACGAACGGAGGGGTGCTTTATGTCCGAACCAAATATGACATGCGTTGAATGAACGGAAATATCTTTACACGTTTCTTGAAAACGGTGATGTTCCTATTGATAACAACAGGGCTGAGAATGCGATAAGACCGTTTGCTGTCGGCAGACGTTATGTTCTAAAAAACATAACAGACGCAACTGGCTATTCAGCAACACAGCCAACGGAGCAAAAAGCGAGTGCGGCGCTGTATTCGATAATTTCAACTGCGCAAGCTAATGGTCTTGATGCGGAGAAATACTTGACCGAGGGCTCGGGGGTGTTATGTTCTGCTGGTATTTATGCCGTTTTCAGTTCAAAAAGAGTAATTCCAATAACATTGGAAAGAGCCGGTTTGATGCTTACTTTTCACAAATAATAAAGCCATCCTGATAGTAAGCGCCAACCAAACCCAGCCCCTAAAGAGAAAAGCCGAGGCTTCCAATGAAACCTCGGCTTTGATTATTAGAGCCATCTACTTGTACTTTACTACCGGTTACTATACTTCTCTACCAACGGCTGTAACTCTACTTTACAGCCAATTACTTTACCTCACTGTAAGTTTGCTTACAGTATGGTGGAAGTGCCATGCTCCAAGGCATTACCGATTTAAGCTGTGTTTCAGTTGGATCCGCACCCCACTTGGGCAGGACGGTCAGCAGATAGAGCAGATACCCATAGACATCAAGCTCATTTCTTTTTGCTGTTTCGATGATGCTCATAACTGCTGCGCTTGCAGCGGCTCCTTTTTCCGTGTCGCTAAAAAGGAAATTCTTTCGGTTGATGACATAAGGCTTCACCGTTCTTTCGGCTAGATTATTTGTCATTTCTACATCGGGATTGTCAAGGAACAGGTACAGCTTCTTTTTTCTGATTTTGGGCATAGGTAACTGCCTTAGCCAGGTTTGAACCTTGACTAGGGCGCAGAGTATTTATTATCTCATATGCCTTGTCGAGCAGAGGCTTTACTTTTTCCTGCCGCATTTCAAGTATCTGCTCCCTTGTGTATTCTGCCTCCTTAGCCGCTTGTTCATAGTCTGCTGCCTTGCTGATCAGTGCAACTATCTGCGCTGATGGACAGGTGGTATCTCCATCTGTTATGCAGTCGAAGAAGTATCTCCGGCAATGAGCCCAGCAGCCGGCACTCTCATAATCTCCGCTGCCATAGGACTTCATTCCGTCCGTTTGCACAACACCCGTGTATCCTTCAAGCAGCTTCTCGGCAGTTATCTTGCTGCGGCTGTCACGGTAATAGTACAAAGCGATCTTCTTTGATGCACTTGCCCCTGTGCAGATAACCCACATCTGGCATTTTTTCTTAGATGGCTTGCCGTCTATCTTCAATACCCTTGTTGGAGTCTCATCGGCATTCAAAACCGGTTCGAGGAATGAATACATACGCAGCATTCCGATGACCGGTTCAAACCATTTTGCACCCTTTATGACCCAGTTTGCAAGTGAAGTGCGGTTCAGATAAATGCCCCTCAGCTTCCAGTATTGCTCCTGTCGATACAGAGGTTCTCCGAGCTGATACTTTCTCTGCATTATATCCGCGACCAGCGACGGATCGGGCAGCCCCTTTTCGATGACAGCGGCAGGAGTCTTGTTCTCCGCTTTGATTATGTTGGACCTGATCCCATTCTTATCGCAGTTTCTGCACTTATAGACCTTGCGGTAGTATTCTATCTTGTAGATCTTTTCGGGAATGACCGCAAGCCTTGTTGTCAGATATTCTTCGGTATATTCTGTAAGAGCATCACCGCACACACCGCAGATAAGCTGATTCTCGGGCAGATCAAAAACGACCTTTTTGGTTTCAAGGTCTGTTCTTATCTCATTTCTGCCGCGGTGCTTTCCGGTCTTTGCAGACTTTCTCGTTATCTTTTCTTCGTTAGGTTCCGACAAAGCTAAATTTGACTGTTCTTCGGCTTCATTGAAAAATCCTTCAAATGAAAGCTGACCATCACATAGATATTTACCCTTTTCGCTTTTCTGACCAAACAGCATTTTATTGCGTTTAAGAACAAGCTCGGTAAGATGTTCTATTCGGAGGTCTTTGTCTTCATTTGATTTTTTTAATTCACTGTTTTCTTTTTCCAGTTCAGCTTTTTTCGATTCAAGTTCGGAACACTTTTTTGCGGCTTCTTCATATGCTTTTTTCAGTTCTTCGTATGTCATAAAAAGCGCTCCTTTTCTTGTTTTTTTCAGTGGTTCCCGATACTTTAATTATACCACAAACCGCCCGATTTTTCAAGAAAAAGAACGCTTTTCACTGCTTTCCGGGCAGAGAAATATTGTCAACATTTATGTGCAGATTTAGTGTTGGATATTCAGCATATATCCACACCACCGCTGATCTTTTTTATTGCTTTCGGCTGGTCGATAGACAGCCCCTGCATCAGCCATATGAATTGCTCTCTCGTAATATCCCTTACTTCCTGCTCATTGCGTGGCCAGTTGAAACGACCATTTTCAAGCCGTTTGTAGAACAGCAGAAAACCGTCGCCTTCTTATCCGAATATTCGGATAAGAGGGCTTATCCGCAGGTTTTTGTTATCCGAACATTTTTATGGAACAAGGCTTGATGCTGATGATCAAGCCTTGTTCCTTCAAAAAAATATGCGGATAAAAATTTACCTCAAGCCGCAAAGCCGTGCAAATTCATCCTCGTCATCGGGCCATTCTGGTACCTCATTGCCAGAAGATATTACAGGGTTCCCTATTTCCATGGCCTTGCGTTTTTGTTCCAAAGATGGAAATGCGTAATGGTCCTTCGTGGTCTGGATGCTCGAATGCCCCATTGCCACAGCAATCGTCTCTATTGCCACTCCATCACGATAAAGGTATGTTCCCCGTGTTCTTCGAAGCATATGTGGATAAACTGGATTGGGCAGGTCTGGATGATCCTTTCGGACAATGTCCGCATATTTTTTCACTATGCGCTCCACATTCCTTTCCGACATAGAATGTATCTCACCATGGGACACTGTGTAGATAAATGGGACGGAAGACCCAGCTGACTCCCCATCATGGTATTCTGCCATGTACGCTTCAATGAGAGACACTACATTTTCAGAAATAGGGACTGTTCGTTCCTTGTTGCCCTTACCCTTAATTAGAATATAGGGTGCAGCAACCTTCAGATTAACATCTTTCAACCGGATATTTATGAGTTCGTCCGCGCGTATCATCGTGTCAAACAGAACGGAAAGCATCATCGTGTCCCTGCATCCCGTCCTTGTATTGGGCGGAGCATCTAAAAAAGCTTTGAGCGTTGAACGTTCCTCGATTATGGGTCGCATCTTCTTTTCCACGCGCAAAAATGGAACATCGGTAATGCTCAAATATACCTGCTGGAGAGAAACATCGCGTGATGAAGCGTACCGGACATATGACTTTATTGCCGCAAGCCTGTTGTTGACTGTGCTTCTGGTGTGTTTCTTGTAGTCGAGCAACCAGTTCCGGTAGTCAAGGAGAAAGTCAAAAGTGCAATCCTCAAAAAGGAATCGTTTCATGGATATCCCTTTTTCGTCCGAGACATACCTCCTGAAAATGCTAAGTCCGTCCCTATATGTTTTTACCGTTTTCAGGCTTGGACTGTCCTGGGGTATATAGGTTTCAAGGAAGTCCAACGTCATGGAAAAGAAGAGCTTCTTTTTAACCGTATTATTCATCTGACCCTCACCTCCGGAAAAAATCTCATACGCGAGGCTGTCTTTTTCCCGTATAATACGGAACGTCTCTTTGACCTGGTGGTAATAATAGAAGGTCTCATTGGACGATTTGTGTCCCAACGCTCTGCTGAGGTAAGGCAGCATGACATTCAGGTCGATTCCCTCGGATATCCATGCATTCATGCGCATAACAACATAAGTGTGACGCAGTGAGTGGATTGTCGGGGGCTTTGCGCAACTCGGCGCATATACGGTTTCTTTCCAAAATTGCCTAAAGCGTATGGAAAGTGCACCACCGGAAAAATGCCTGGCGGGATCAAAGGACGGGAAAAACCCACTCAGTGTCCATTAGGCGTAGATTGTCACTGGTGTATTTTCTCATGACTTTCGTAAGATCCCCAGACATGAAAACCACCCTGTCCTTATGACCCTTTGCATTATAAATGGTAATGGAACCGTTCTTCCAGTTGATGTCATCAAGCCGGAGGCACACCGCCTCGCTTCTGCGCAGACCCGTTGCAAGAATCAGTCGAAAAATCACCCTGTAACCATACGCCATCCTTGTCACTTCCGTGGATTGCTTTTTGGGAACATACCCGTCAATCACACGGAAGAGATCAGCAACCTCTTCTGGTGACAGAACGTGGACAACAGGGCGGCTGTAACGTATAACATCTATAGGAACATATGAAATCTTGCCGAGGCCATTCATGTACAGAGTCAGCTGCCGTATCACAGATATCCGCCCAGCCTGGGATGACTTTCCCTCTGTCGGAAGCAGTCGCGTCCATCCTTCAAGAGATTCCATTGTCACGTCATCCGAATCCCCATTGGTCTCCAGCCAATACTTGTCAAAGCGTGCGAGTATATATGCCTCGTTGTCATACTTGAAGCCAAGTGACCTTTTTTGATCCAGTAACCCTTGTATGTATGGGGCCAGGACGCTCTTGAAAGCGATATTCATCATAACGCATCGCTCCCTTCCATTTCAAGGCGAAGATCCGCAAGGGAGAGCGGACATGCCGCCATGCGTTCATCGTCAAGGGAAAGGTAATGCTTCAGGCTTTCCGTGTCCCTGTGCCCGATTACATCTGCTATGCTTTCGGGACGAACTCCGTTTCTAAGCCTGTTTGTCGAAAATGTTTTTCGGGTGACGTGAAAACCTGATCCCCTTACATCGCGGTCAGGCAAAGCTCGCTTTAACGCACTGTAGCATATGTTTCGGCTCATGCCGCTAAACGGAGCCTTGAAATCAACGAATACATTTCTGCATACCGCCATTCTTGGACGTGCCATCTTCAGGTATCTGAAGATGGCATTGCCTACCGCCACTGGCATCGGTACCCATACATCAGCATCTGTCTTGTTCTGCCTGTACAGAATGGAACGGTTTTCCCAATCAATGTTCTCCAGCTTCAGGTTTGCAATATCGCTGCTGCGCATTCCCATTTCAAGTCCGAGCATTATGACTGCACTGTCGCGGATCTCAAGATCCGTATATGCATTGCCAACAAAAGTTTTGATCTCCTCGATCTCACTGGAAGTGAGTACTACCACAACGGTCTCCACTGGTGCCGCCGAGCAGCCAAGAGCCATATACAGCGATGGGTTTGCGTTGAGACCTTTACGATACAGGTACTTAAGGAACCGCTTCACCCGGTTGTTGCATGCATTTTTGCCCTCTGGGGTTCCATGGTGGTCTGCAAGGTTGAAATCAGCAAGATGACTTCCGTTAACATCGCCATACGATGACAGGCCCTCACCGATTATAAACCGGCAAAATCTGAGTATGGAGTAAATATCGTTTTTAACGGTGTTCTCATCCAGTTTCATCTTGCGGCGGCTCTCGGCAAAGTCAAGCAGTGGTGTCAAGCACCATTCTGGAATGTTATTTATGCCGTTGATTCCCCTCGGCAACTTCTTCTCGAAATGGACTGACCCGGATGTAACATAATCGGAAAACATGAACAGTATGTGCCGCGCTGTATTCCACGAACAGCCTTTGAACAGACGTTTTTTTACGCAGTCCGAATGAAGCCAAATGTCTGCCATGTCTGGGTCATACCACAGATTGTGGTAATCAAGGAACAGGTATAGCTGAAGAATTGCCCTTTTAGATGCTTCTGTATATTTCTGGACATAGCCTGCCTCTTGATGGAGTCTGATAAGTTCCAGGCCCTCAGACAAAAACCTTTCAGGCGACAACCGGACTTGTCCCTCAGAGCTATTCTTTATAAGCCTGGATTGTTCATCAGGTGGAAAATCGTCCAGGTTGACGGAACATTCCGTCTCCAATGCATATATTCTCAGATATAGACCGTAAGGAACCTTTCCCGATTCGGCCAGGAATTGCAGGAACTGGTGCAAAGTTGACTCTTCAATAACTCGGGAAATCCTTTTCAAGTGCGCAAGCTCCTCATGGTATGAATCTATGTCACCGTAGGTTATCTCAGATGGATCCATCCTTCCCTTGGATTGCATACACTTCAAGAACAATGAGCACCTTCGTTTGACATTTGCTATTTGCGATTCTGTAAAAACATTTTCGCGAGAACGCAGGAATCTTGTGATGTGGTTTTCAAAGTTGCTGTTAAGCGATAGCTTGGAGTAACTCTTCCTGGGTGATGCCTGGGCATTGATGATGCATCCGTGGATATATGCATCATCAAGTTTTGAAATGCAAGCCGCATTTTCTATACGGCTTTTAGGGAGCCATGCAGGCACCGGTAATGTGGATAACAGAGCTTTTCCGTATTCTGGTGAATAGGTTATATCCTTAGCCGCAAGATCGTCAGCCAGCAGAGTGTAAAACCGTTCATGATTTTTAACTGTGGATTGCGCATACCCCCTTTCTTTCAGAAAGTTTAAAACAATAGTAACATTTTTGCGATATTCGTTCATTGTGTATCACCTCCTGAGATAATGATACACCCAAATATTGTTATCCGAACATTTTTTTTCGGAATTTATCTTAAACAGCAGGAACACGCCTTATCTCTAATAAATGTTCGGATAACAAAAACCTGCGGATAAACCCTCCCACAATAGTGCTTTCAGTCGATCCCTGCGCCTTCCGCAGAACAGGAACAGGCTATCCGAGAATAAGTCGAGATCAAACTTCCGCTGTACGATAGCAGCAAGGCCATCAATAGATTTTCTCATATCCGTATGCCCGCACACGATGTAGATATTGGCAGCTGACAGTTCTTTCAGCATTGGCTCAGTCCCCGAAGCAATGCGAGCACAATATCTCCGGATATATTCTGAGGCAGCTCGATCTCGATGCCGTTCTTGCGCATCATTATCTTATCCTCACAACTGCATTTCTTCACTGCATTCGCGATAACCGAATTGCTCGCATCCGAAACAGCAGCGGAAACACTTACCGGAACGATACTCTGATTTTCGCTTTCTTCGATAAGCTCGGTTCTGATCACATTCAACCTTTTGTAGTAGGTACTGATATTGATGCCGTTCTCATTGCACCATTCTTCGACTTTCTTTCCGCTGCTCTGACATTCCTGTACCATTGCCGCCCATTCTTTGTGACGCACCTGCTTTTTTATCTCGCGTATTCTTCCCATGATATCTTACTCCTTTCAGGTTTCGATTTGCCTTCAGAGTAATTATATCATTCTTTGCTAACTTTGTCATTGGCTGGGGGTGGTTGGCGGTTACTCCTGATACTGCAAAAATGCAGTATTTGGATGACTTATGATTCTTTACGAAATATTTCACCAACTTAGTTTTTCTCGGACTTATTTTGGTCAGCTATCAAAAGGTAATTCCACTAATCAACCTGTAAAAAATGGACTAATGTGGTATAAATCTTCGATGGCTGACGTCCATTCCTGAGGTGGATCGCCGTTTTTTTCAAATACAGGGCAGCAAATATAAGCCTGACCCCATTTTGTTACTTGAGCCGATCCTCTGTACGGAGTATATCGCATACCGGAACGATGGTTATATAACGTTAATTTATCTTGACATAACATTGTTGGTGCGGCATTACCTTTATCACGTTCTTCATATTTATCCTTATTTAAGTATATATGTCTCTCCGCCTGCTGTAAGTGTGATATTTTCAGCACGTGTATAGTCAATGCCAGGGAAACTCATCCATGTTTTGCATTTTCCGGCTTCAACAGTTTCACTATCTGTGACATAAGTTTCATCATCAGCGAGACAATAGGAGTAGCCGATTTCCTTTGGAGAGTATTCAATGCCGTCAACTGTGAGGACGAATTGCCTTGCAAATTTTTGCCAGTCGACATTGAATTTATCCATTACGTTGTTATAATCTGTCTCGCCGCCTGCAAGATCTGTTTCAAGGAAATTAAAGTTGAATCCGAATGATGATTCGTATGAACCGTACTCTGCATATATCAGATCGTAGTCAACGTTTCCGCTGCTGAGGGTTATTCCGTTGTATAAATCGAAATAAGAATCCTTCAGTGCATGATCCGGAACTATGAATCTGTACTCCATATCCACATCATAGTCAAATTTCTGATTTACCGGATCACTTTCAAAGCTTATCTGCTTAACTGCTGCGATGACCTCCTCTTCGTTCACCATAAATGCTGAAGGACCGTCCAGGCAGACGTGATATAAATTGCTGACTTCGGGGTCTTTTTTTCCGTATGCGTCACACATTCCATATTCGTCAAGGTGATTATTATAATTGTTCTCGTCGAGGATATAGGCGAAAAGATGGATCCTGTCGTTCTTTGAAGCAAGGGTCTCGTCATTTACTGTGACATCAAAAATAATTTTAGGAGATATCTTGTCGCCTGTTACCGAATCAAGCGTGACTGTGAATATTCCGTCAGACTGTTCCTGACCGATATTGCAGTAATGTCCCTGATCGATGATCTCTGCTGTTGTTTCATCTTCACCGAAGAAACGGCTGAATGTCTCGCCAAACGGACCGATGCCGATAGCCGATACAGCTGTACCCGTTATTGCCAGGCAGGCAGCAGATGTTATAATGATCTTGCGTATTATACTTCTTTTGGTTGATTGTTTCATTGTGATATTCCTTTCTGTATTAGCAGATGTCTTTGCTTTTTCAAGCATTTCTGCTGGTGTTAAGTTGAAGTGTTTATCACATACGTCGTCCATTGCCTTTTTATAGCGATTTTCGTTCACAGCCAATCTTCCTTTCTGAGAGTTTTTTTTAGTTTGTCCCTGCCTCGTTTCAGCCTTGTCTTAACAGTAGCTTCCGGGAGTTCAAGGATATTTGCTATTTCGCTTATACTGTACTCTTCATAGTAAAACAGATGGATGGGTATTCTGTACTTTTCAGGAAGTTTCATGACCTCGCAAATGATCTCATCAAACTCAGGTTCTTCATCCGAGAGAAGATCATCGGGAATGGGAGAAGCAGAAATATGTTTTTGGTTTCGGAAATGATTGTTGCAGTTGTTTATGGCAACTCTGATAAGCCATGCCTTCATGTGCTCGTCTGAAAAAAAGTCACCGTCGTATGTGTATAGCTTTATAAAGGTATCCTGCGAAAGCTCAGAAGCATCATCGGTATTCCGCACATAACTGTATATGACGGAATATACCGTTTTTCTGAATTCTTCATATGCCCATAGGAATTTTTCTTCTGTCATTATAGATCTTCCTTTTTTGAAACGTTTCATAGGGTCTTTTCAGGACCTTTACACTCATAATACACATCTGCATCGGAAAAAGTTTCACTTTTTCAAAAAAATTTTCCGCGGCAAGATCTAACAACAGCAGTCGATATGGATCACTGTTTGATGAGCAGCTTTTTTCAGACTGAGTTCACCTGATAGCTGTAGGGATTCTTCTTTGGAACTTTTCGGCGTCATTATTTTATTCTACCGGATTTTTGGGCGTTAGTCGACTGCTCTTTCAATATAAACACATCAAAATATGTGTCGGATCTTATTCTTGTGTTACTTTATTGTAACGGTAACAGCATTCTTTATAGCATTAGCAGTATCCCATTTTCCGTTAACTCTTGCAGCGATCGCTACCTTGTAGGTCTTACCGGGTGTGAGATTTTTAGGAGAAGTGTAAACCGTTCCAGTGATATTCTGTGCCTGAACTCTCCACTTCCCTGCCAGATATACAGCAATTCCGTACAGACACAGAATATCACTGACACATTTTTTATATCTCCCAAGAATTTTACTTCAGGAAAAAGCTATAAAGTTGCTATTGCTGCAAGAGTTCACCATATATTCTTTAGAGCATATTCTCAGGTTTGCTCTTTCTTCCTGTCCAGCCAAGAAATCTCGCCCAGTTCAGCGTTTCTTCACGTTTCGGATTTGAGTGGTCATCGATTTCTTTCAGAAATTCGATAAAACCGTAAATTCCACCCACATCGTCACAAACGTTAAGGCCATCAGTTCCAATACAAACAGGCTTGTTTCCGATGTCTATCTTAACAAGCGTCTGTCTCAGTTCTTCACACACCTCAGAGTGTTTGCTGTCTTTGTATTTGTAGTTTTTGCGTGCATCATCGTATGTAAATACATCAACTCTTGACCAGCCGTCCTTTGCTTGATAATTCAAGAAGTTTATTCTGTCATAGATTTCTTCGCAGGTGATCTTCACGCACCAATCGTCACCGTAATCATAATGATAATATAATTCGCTAACGTTAGGGATAAGTTTTGGTCTAAGTTTAAAAAGATCATTTGATGCTATACTCCAGTATTTTTAAAGAAGCCTTATGTTCGGCAATAGCATCATCAGCAGTCATTCCGTAAGCGTTTTTTTATCTTGGATGGATTTTCAAAAACCTATCTCCATCAGATTGCAATAGCTCGTCCTCCATGTAAGAAGCTGCCGTACAGCTTCATTGAGTGCTTCTGCTTGCTTTTGGTTTGACGTAGTCAACTCTTCGATTTCTTCTGTATCAGCCATTGAACTGAGTATTCTTGCTTTCCATTCAGGAACTGAGAACGCATCATCCGAGCAGCTTATCATCAATTCATTGATACGCAGATTTTCAAGCAGATAGTTTGGATCTTGCTCATATATGGTTTCTCTGAGGGAACTATCTGCCTTAAGATCTATATGTTCGCCCAGCTTGCTGATCTTTCTCCTATTATCCGAATAAGTGTTACATACCGACAGATAATCATTATCGGTGTACTTATGTTTCAGCCAGGTCTTGAAGCTCTTATTCTGCATATAGTCATCATCGGCATAACTGTCATCAACATCTTCATCATGTAGATAAAACAGAGTTCCCACAAGTTCTGCCCACTGATTTGTTTTATTCTCTGTCAGCTTTTTAAATATGTCATCGGGCAGGCTGAAATTGTGAAGATGCGAGTTCTGCCAGCCAAACAGCTTCTGGATCATATAGTGCATTGAATGAAGGGTCATATTGCCCTGGACAAGAACTGTTCTGCTTATTGAGCTTTCAGCCTTAGCAAGTTTCAGAGCATCACTGTCCAGTTCCGGCTGCTTTGAATCCGAATCCACCAGTTCCAGTCTTAGCCGGAGAACACAGTTTTTGTTCTCCTCGCACTTGACGGGAATATTAAAGTTTGTAAAATCAGCTTTGATCTCAGGTATTTTCTCGATGCTTATTTCCGTACTATTCCCTCTTTTCATTCTTTGCGCGGCCAGCTTCATACGCTTTCTGTACTCGCTGCTCCATTCGGCATCATTTGAAGAAGAATTACCATATACTCCCCTGCTATAAGGAATATACGCCTGTACATTTTTCACTGTCATATGAAGCTTTTCGGCAATTTCCTCTGTCGAAAGCCCTTGTACATAAAGTTCACCTATCTCAAGACTACTCCTGCTGCACCAAAGACCTTCGGTGATAAGTATCCTCTGTACCTTAACTTTGGAAAGACCAGTTTCAGCAACAGTATCCTTTACCGACTCAGTTTCATTGTATATAGATATGACCTTTTGGTAGATGTCCCGCTCACTCATAGGTAGCACTCCTAATATTTATTTCAGCTGATGGGTATATTATAGCAAATAAGCAATTAGTTGTCAACCTAAACTTTCGTGTCTTTTAAAAGTGCATTTTGGAGTTTTGAATCCTAGTGCACTTTTATATCGCAAAATATTCTCATTAACGAAATGGCTGTTAAATCACCGTTCATTGCGTATTTTTTGTCCTTACGCCAATTTTCTGATTTATTGAAAGCCTGTCATTACCTCTCTTTACTTGTTTCTTTATACTTTTTATATTAACGTTTGAAGATATCCCTTTCATCAAAGTTCTGACTATACCATAGATCCAAGCAAAAGGAATTAGAAATGAGTGTTTTTGACAGGATTTCCATGTATGTCGTCCAATGCTTTGAAAATAACGAAAAAAAACCAAGTCTTCTTATATTGTACGCTGTAGACATGATTCTTTTATCAGTTTTCTTTTCTGATGAATTATTTGCCTTTCTACCAAAGTTACCAGTTTCGAATAAAACATTCAAATACTCTTCTAAAACACTTTTGGATTTCATTACCAAATTCAGATCATTAGGTAGACCAAAGTATTCGACACACATTTCTGTTGTATTCAATGCCAATTCGTCTAATCCGATACTTCTTGCAATAGGAATATATTTATTATCCCACAAATTACGATCCATGGCCTTATGAAGAAAAACTTCCCAATCTATGATTTGACGTAACCCAAGATCACAACCTCTCATATGCTGATTGATGTGCCCCAAAAGTACAAGTCCATTTTCTATATCCGGCAGCACCGGTATTTTATATCCGTCCAGTTCGCGATACTCTCGTTTATATATTCCTTGTTCAAGAATATCATCCATATCAAAACCTTCAGAACTAAAATGGTGATGTAATTCTATTATTATTCCGTTTTTCTTATATACGATATTTCGTTCATATGCTAACATATGACCATTCTCATCCTTGTTATGGACATAAATATATCCGTTACTTTCTAGTAATTCAACAGCCTCTTCAAATCTATCACGAGTGACAAGAATATCAATATCACCCATAGCTCGCAAATACGGCTTTGGATAATACTGCGCAGCAGCAGATCCTTTAAGAATAACACAAGGAATATCATTGGCATCAAGCAACTTTATGAGTTTATCCTGTTCAAACAGAATCCTCATATACGTTGCCTTACCCATTTCGACACTTACGTCCTTAACTGGAATAACAGGGCTAATTATCCCCAAAACAGTCTGAGCCTTAGCTTCTTTTACTACCTCATCCCAATCTGTATCAGCAGGAAAATTAGGCTCAATATCAAATAGTGAAGCTTTTATTGCTTCTAATAATGCAACTTGAGTCGTGGTCAATTTCATTTCAGCTTCACTCCTTGATGTTTTTGAAAAAGCACCCCGAAAGGTGCTTCATCGTTATTCCCTGTCTTCTTTATGAATGATCTCCCCATTATCCTTCCAAATAGAATCAGCAGGCACAACGCCCCTTACGCAAGAGGTCGGATAAACATTACTATGTCTACCAATGACAGTACCTGGATTGCAGACGGCATTACAGCCAACCTCAACATAGTCGCCTATCATCGCACCAAACTTCTTGATACCTGTCTCGACTTTCTCACTCCCGTCACGGACGATAACATTCTTTTTATCGGACTTCACATTTGATGTGATCGAGCCTGCACCCATGTGGCTGAAATAGCCGAGAATGCTGTCGCCAACATAATTGTAGTGCGGAGTCTGAACGTGGTCGAACAGAATAACATTCTTCAGTTCAACACTGTTACCCACAACACAGTCTGCACCTACAAGAGCAGAACCACGAATGAATGCACAATGACGTACTTCGGTATTCGGTCCGATGATGCATGGCGCACCAAGATAAGCAGTCGGGAAAACCTTTGCAGTCTTGTGTACCCAAACGCCTTCCTCTCGAAGCTCATATTCGTTAGGGTCTAAGGTTTTGCCGAGTTCAAGGATAAAATCCTTTATGCCACTGAGTGCTTCCCAGGGGTATGTAAATTTGCTAAGGTAGTCCTTAGCAAGTGTGTGATCAAGATCATAGAGATCGGAAATTGTGTACATAGCTTTCTCCTTATTCAACAGTAACGCTCTTTGCGAGATTTCTAGGCTTGTCAACGTCATAGCCCTTGCCGACAGAAACGTAATAACCCATCAGCTGCAACGGAATAACCGACAGACTTCCTGCGAACAGCGGATCCATCTTCGGGATATACACCGTGAAATCGGCGGTATCCTCCATCGCATAGTTGCCGTAGGTTGTCAGTCCCAGAACGTGTGCGCCACGACTCTTGACCTCAACCATGTTGCTGACAGTCTTCTCATACAACTCTGGCTGGGTCACAACGCTGATGACCACAGTTCCATCTTCGATAAGGCTGATAGGACCGTGTTTCAGCTCACCCGCAGCATACGCTTCAGAATGGATATAGCTGATCTCTTTCATTTTCAGGCTGCCCTCAAGGCTGATTGCATAGTCGATACCTCGACCGATGAAAAAAGCGTCCTTGATGCCGACCAGCTTGGTGGAGAACCACTGTATGCGCTCCTTATCTTCAAGAATACGGCTGATCTTTTCGGGAATGGTATTTATCTCATTGATAAGCTCGGCATATCTCTCGTCGGAGATTTCCTCTCTTGCCTTTGCAAACTGGAGAGCGAGCAGATAACCTGCAATAAGCTGTGTGCTATACGCCTTTGTTGTTGCAACGGATATTTCGGGACCTGCAAGAGTGTAGAATACATTATCCGCTTCTCTTGCGATAGACGAGCCCACAACATTCACGATACCAAGCGTTTTGATGCCCTGATCCTTGGCAGAGCGAAGTGCCGCTAGGCTATCGGCAGTTTCACCCGACTGGCTGATGATGATAACAAGACTGTTCTGTTTCAGTTTCATCTTTCTGTAACGGAACTCGCTTGCAAGCTCAACACGAACCGAAAGACTTGTCAGTTCCTCTATTACATACTGAGCCGCCATGCCGACATGGTACGCCGAGCCACAGGCAACAATGTATATCTGCTCGATATTTCGCATATCCTCGTCGGTCAAACCAACGCTTTCAAAGCTGATAACGCCGTCCTTGACAACGGAATTGATGGTGTCACGAATGACCTTCGGCTGTTCATGAATTTCTTTCAGCATGAAATGCTCATATCCGCCCTTTTCGGCAGACTCGGCATCCCATTTGATTTCTTTCAATGGCTTTGTGATTTCTTCTTGATCTATGTTATAGAAAGTAGCCTTTCCTTTTTCGAGCTTTGCTATCTCGTTATTGCCAATATAGTACACATTACGGGTGTATTTCAGAATTGCCGGAACATCAGAAGCTACATAAGTTTCACCATCGGCAATACCGATTATCATCGGGCTGTCTTTACGAGCGGTGTAGATCTCGTCGGGATATTCTTTGAACATAACACACAATGCATAAGAGCCGCGTATACGTAGCATAGCACGAACGATAGAATCCACGGGACCCTCGTTGTACTTCTTGTAATAGTAGTCGATCAGCTTGACAGCAACTTCGGTATCGGTCTGCGAATTGAAGGTGTAGCCTTTCTTTGTGAGTTTTTCACGCAGTTCCTGATAATTCTCGATGATACCATTATGCACGGCAATTACATTCTCGTCATCGGAAGCGTGAGGGTGAGCATTGAGCGCAGACGGCTCTCCGTGAGTCGCCCATCTAGTATGTCCTATACCGCAGCAACCTTTGACTGCATTGCCGTTGTCGGTCATCTCCGCAAGCACACGCAGCTTGCCCTTTTCCTTTAAGATCTCAGTTTCATTCACACCGTCACGAACAGCGATACCCGCCGAATCATAGCCTCTGTATTCGAGCTTTGCCAGCCCGTCAAGAAGTATGGGAGCTGCCTGTTTTGTTCCGGTGAAGCCTACTATGCCGCACATAGATAAATCTCCAACATTAAATAATATATTCCATAAAATTCTGCTTATTCTCAATAGCTGTAGTAGTAGGTCTCCCAAGATCATCTCTCGCACCAATACTACACTTTACTTCAATAAGAGAAAGCTCATTTCGGGCCTTAACTGCTTCAAGCTCTCTGTCAAGCGTTTCAAAACTATCAACACAAACCGCATTCGGATACCCGCAAGCTTTTGCCACGCCAACAACATCTATCTGCCCAGCAACCGTAGGCATTCCACCAACAGTTTCATGTGCAGAGTTGTTTATTACGATGTGAACCATATTTGCGGGCTTATTTGCACCAAGAACAGCCATGCTGCCCATGTGCATCAGCACAGCTCCATCACCATCAATGCACCAAACCTTACTATCAGGCTTGTTTATCGCTACGCCAAACGCTATTGAGGAGCTGTGACCCATGCTGCCAACCGTTAGAAAATCATACTTGTGGCTCTGTCCATTTGCCTCTCTTATCTCGAAAAGCTCACGACTTGCTTTACCTGTAGTCGAAACGATTGGATCTTCACCACTTATCCTAACGATATGACGGATTATCTCCTCACGTACCATGGTATTATCGTTTTTGTACTCGACCATCGGAGCGTCTGTCAGCGCACCCTTACGAATGACGAAAGCAACCTGCTTTCCATTTACAAGTATAGCCTTGAAGTTTTCCATTGCAGCTTTGACTTCATCATCAGTTGTATCTTTGCCAATGATGAATGTCTCAATATCCATATCCTCAAGCAGCTTAACAGTTACTTCACCCTGATAGATATGCTGGGGCTCGTCATGAATGCCAGGCTCGCCACGCCAGCCTACAATGAATATCATCGGGATAGCGTAAACCTTATCATTCAATAAACTAGCAACCGGATTGATAATATTCCCCTCACCGCTGTTCTGCATATAAACGACAGGAACTTTTCCTGTTGCAAGATGATAACCAGCAGCCAAAGCAGTACAATTACCTTCATTTGCAGCTATAATATGGTGGCTCTGATCTATTCCATATGTATACATTAGATAATTACAAAGCGCTTTTAATTGGCTATCTGGAACACCCGTGTAAAAATCTGCGCCGATAATGTTAACTAAGTTTTCAACCTTCATAATGATTATCCTTTCTTTAACCCCTTAAATAATGAGATCATTTTTTTGCTATTTAGAATTCCAACAATCAGTAAAACTATAACAACAACATAACGAATTATCACATAATCATACGTTAGATTACTAAATATCGAAATTATTGTCAAAAAAACAGACATACCAACAATTATTCTCATATCATAAATGCTTTCGCCTACTACGTATCTCATTGCAAAATAGTCAATAAGCGCCTGAACAAAATAGCAGAAAATCGTAGTATATCCAGCTGCAATGTACCCGTACTGCTTTATAAATATGAAATTCAAAACAACATTGAGTACAGTTGCAACAAAACTCCCAATCATTACAAATTTGGGCTTTTTATAATAATATAGTACATTTGCATAAATATAATAATGTACTTGGAAAAACACGCCTCCAACAATAGGAGGGATTACATAAATTGCTTCTTTATATTCTTTAGATGCCATAATAGCAACTACTTCTGGTGCTAGCAAAATAATGAAAATACAAGCAGCTCCAAAAACTATTAAGATAGGTATTGTTACGTTTGAAATAGCCTTATAGTCTTTTATCTTGCATTTTTCATAAGTGAATGGTATCAAAGATGAATTAGCGGCCGTCCAGATAATGATTGCAACGGAAGCAACTGAATATGCAACACTATAATATGCTGTAGCCGTATCATTTATAATATTTGAAATCATTATCTTATCAGCACTTCCCAATAAATAAGTTGATAGATAATGCGGTATTAAAGGCAAATTAAAAAGCAATGCCGCCATCCAATACTTTGTTATAATCTTTCCTTTTGCTTTGATAATAAGATGAACATAGAATCCAATATATATCAGTAAAAGAGCAATTTCTGCGCCAAATATTCGAGCATATAATCTGTGTTCAGGAAATAATAAAATACAAATAATCGCTATTAATGGAGAACAGAAAGCAGATATTAAAGACCATAATACAGAAAATTTATATTTTAGTTCATAGCGTTGTTTTGCCATCCAAAAATTATAGGCTGGCTGAAATAAAAAAATCAAACACATCAAAACCAATAATGAAAATGACATTTTTAAGTATTGACTTATCAATGGATATATGCAAAGAATAATTCCCGAGAAGCACACCGTAATGATGTTTGATAAAACAAGCATTGACAACGAATATTCATCTCTTTTTTCTGGGTAATCAATCATACCATTATTAAAAACTCCATATGATAAACAATACATAGCAATAATTCCAAATACTTGCAGCCACGTTAAGAATACAGAAGTCTGTCCATATTGTTCTGTTGATAATAACCTTGTATAAAGTGGCGTAGTAATATAGCCTATACCCTTTGTAATGATATTTGCTATAAAGAAGGCGATAGATGCCTTAACCCCTTGTGGCAGCCCTCTAACTTTATTGATGTACGTATTCATCAATCACTTCACTTCCAAAATATTACGATATAATTTCTCGATGACATTTAATGATAAAGAAACCGGATTGTTCTTCAACCGTACAAGGTTAACCGATGTTTTCAGCACTTCGATATCGATTTCCGATTTTATCTGCGGTGGAGCAAATTCCAGCCTGTCCACAATACCTGCGAACTTTTCAGCGGCTAACACAACTGAGTCAGAGTCCGTTGCCTCAGCAATCTCTGCAAAAGTGTCTTTCAGATACTGAACACCACGCTTATCAATGCACTTGTCAGCATTAGCAATCATGTACGGGAACAGCACCTTGTCACACAGAGCAGCAGCATGACCATGAGCAATACCGAAAAGACTAGTCAGCTTATAGCACATGGCGTGTCCTGCGGTGGTCTGTGTAATGTTGATCGCCTTACCAGCGATGTTTGCAGCTTTGAGCATATTGGCATTAGCCGTTTCATCATTAGCAAGATAGCTATCTATATTCGCAAGAATAAGCTGAATTGCTTCCTTTGAGTACTGCTTGCTCTCATCGGTGCTGTTTACCGACCAAAAGCTCTCTATCGCATGACAGAAAGCATCCATCATTGTTGCTTTCTTCTGATACATAGGCAGAGTTTTCAGCACGCTTGGATCGAACAGAACTGTACTCGGTATACAGCTTTCACTTGTTACACTTTGCTTTTCGCCATTGTAGTAAATTACAGCATAACGTGTAGCTTCGCTGCCGGTGCCTGCCGTAGTCGGTACGGCAAACAAAGTAATATCATTAGGAACTATCTCCTGTTTCAGATAGTTCTTGCTGCTGTCCATATTGGAATAGAGCTTTATGCACTTGGCAACGTCGATCGCCGAACCGCCGCCAACAACAGCGATAAGTTCACAGTTTTCATTATGAAAAAGCTCAACGCCATTTACAACGCTCTCGTATTTCGGATTAGGTTCAAAATCGCTGAAACGAATAACCTTAATGCTAAGTCTTTCTTCAAGCGTATTGAAATAATCATTAAGCTTCAGAAAACCGATAGAGTTATCGCAGACAAGCAGTATCTTTTTTGTACCAGTGCTCTTGAAATATTCGTCAAGCTCAGTGTAATTCTCACTTGCTGTTAGTATATTCTGCATCATACATCCTCCGGGATAAGTCTGATGATCTCCTTGAACGGCATACAGATATCATCGCATTCTTTAGCACGGTGATGTTCAAGTATCATCTTTGCGGCATTCTGCATAGCGGGGAAACCTGTTCTTGTGAGCTGATTTGCATAGATAACAATATTTACGCCACGCTCTTTGAATTCTTCCTCGGTAACAGTGTTGAACGAAGTCGGAACAACAACGATAGGCGTTGTTCTGTCCTTTGCTCTGAACTTCTCAACGAACTCAAAAATCTCAGCAGGGTCTTTTTTACGGCTGTGTATCATGATAGCGTCTGCGCCTGCATCTGCAAATGCAAAAGCTCTTTCAAGTGCGTCGTTCATGCCCTGTTCAAGTATAAGGCTCTCGATTCTTGCACAGATCATGAAGTCCTTCGTTTTCTGTGCTTTCTTGCCAGCCTTTATCTTCTCACAGAAATCGGGGATAGCTGCCTGCGTCTGCTGAACTTCTGTACCAAACAGACTGTTCTTCTTAAGACCGGTTTTGTCCTCGATTATGACCATTGAAACGCCCATACGTTCCAAAGTTCTTACCGTATATACAAAATGTTCTGTCAGTCCGCCTGTATCACCATCGAAGATAATAGGCTTTGTAGTAACTTCCATAATATCGTCAATAGTGCGGAAACGGCTAGTCATATCAACAAGCTCTATATCGGGCTTACCCTTAGCAGTAGAATCGCAAAGGGAACTTACCCACATAGCGTCGAACTGTCTCGCACCGCCGTTCTCATACACAACGGTATCCTCAACAATAAGCCCCGTAAGACCGCTATGCGCTTCCATAGCAGTAATAGTGCCTTTCATGGCAAGAGCCTTGCGAAGTCTGCTTCTTCTCATGTCGGGAGTGGAAAGCTCGGAGCGAGAGCGGTTCTCCAGTTCCTTATACTTTTCATCGGTAGAATAAGGATACTCGACAAGTTTTCCACCGTATGAAGCGAGAACAGATGTCACTTCATCACGGATAGGCTTCTGAAAACCGCTTACCCAGTCATCTCCATGAACAACAATGTCGGGCTTGTACTTTTCAAGATTTTCCTTATAGCTGAGATTTTTTTGCTCTACAACATTATGTACGCCAGCAATGTTTTCAAACATTGTCTTACGCTCTTCAAAAGGCAGCATCGGGAATCGCTTGTAGCTTACAACAGCCTCATCGGAAAGAACGCCAATAGTCAACTTGCCAAGACGTGCAGCCTTTTTGATGATAGCAATATGACCGCTGTGGATAACGTCCGTCGAGAAGCACATATATACACTTCTATTTTCGATCTCTTTGAGCTTAGCAGAAACAACAGCGAGATCTTCGGGATTGTCGATCTCAGAACAAAGTCTGTTTTCAACGTCCAGAGCTGAGATGTTTGCCGCACCATTCAGCTCGTTGAGAGCGTTCTCAGCGTAAACCTTTGTATTTCCTGCTTCACAGAACTCGACTATCTTGTCAAGCCATACCTTCCAGTCATCTCTGTTCAGCTTATACAGAGCCTGCGCTTCCATAGCTTCATTGAAGATATCCACGCCGACTTTCATGACTTTTCCATCAACAACTTGAGCCTTGAAATCCTTCTCAGGCAAAGGAAGAGTAGAGCTTACGGTCATGCAGCTTTTTTCGTTTGCGACAACATCATCAAATACAGTATTCTCGAATACAAGATCTCCGTGCATGAGTATAATGTCATCATCAAGATACTCACGAGCGCAGTAGATTGAATATATGTAGTTCGTTTTGTCATAGACAGGGTTATTTACAAATGTGAAGTGCAGTGGTAGATCAAGCGAGTTACAGTAGTTTACAAGCACTTCGTCGAAATAACCTGTTGTCATAACCACTTCTGTAATTCCTGCTGCTGCTATCTGTTTGAGTTGTCTACTAAGTATTGTTTCAGTTACAGAAACCTCGGTCATACATTTTGGGTGTTCAGAAGTCAAGACACCCATTCGAGTGCCAAGTCCAGAGTTTAAAATTATAGCTTTCATAGATACTTTTTCCAATCCTTTCTACCATGATACATAAAATCAATTATCATGTCAGAAACCTTATCTGATGCTTTTCCTGACTCAACATTTCCGATTTGTTTTAAAAAAGCATTTATTCGTTGTTTATATTCATCATAATTAAAATGTTCAAGACAATCAATCAGTTCGTTAGATGAATAAGCTTTTGGAAATGGTAATTCATCATAATCATAATAAAAACCACGTTCAACGTTTTCGTAGTGATTACGATCAGGAGCAAACAAAAAGCAAGGTTTACCAGTTAATGCAAAATCATACATTGAGCCAGAGTAATCTGTAATTAGAATATCTATACACGCAAGATACTCTGCCATATCTTCTCCTATATTACCATTAACGAATCTATCTCCAAATTTATCAGTCCATTTTTTTACGTCAATCGCATCTAATACTTCATTATGCACACGAAAAACAAAGCACCATTCATCTCCAAATTGAATATGTAACGTTTCAAATAATATATCAAAATTGATGCTTTTCATCTGGTTAATGCCGCTTTCTTCAACTGAATTTCTAAAAGTTGGCGCAAACAGTACAATTTTTTTATCTATGGGTAATCTTAGTTTTTGTTTGATTTTATCAATGTTTAATGATTGATTAATCAATACATCATTTCGCGGAGTTCCAATTAAAAGAACAGGATAATCATCACAAAATGCTTGATTTAAGATTTGAGCAGTGTATTTGCATCCCGCCAAAATGAAATCAGATACTCTACCAATGCTGTCTTTTTTTGTTTTCCCTGGTTCATCCCTAAAAATTTTTTTGATAGGTGTTCCATGCCAAGTAGAAATGTTCAATCTGTTCTTTCTTCTCATCATCCATGACAAATCAATTGCCGAAGCGATTTTTCCGTTAATTCCAAAGTAATTATCTACTACTACTTGTGATCGTGAAAGATATTTAATGTAATCAGGTGAATCAAAATGCACCACTTTCACATACTCTGGAACCACATGTTCATCTGAATTCAATACCCAAATTATACGAATTGTGTCATCTTTTTCATGTAATGACTCCGAAATATATCTGGGATTATCATTATACATACCTTGAAAACTGCGAAATAAAACTGTATATGGATATATAGGAAAAAAGCGAAATATTATTTTATTAATTCGTCTTTTTATATCTTGAATCATTTTACTAAACGCCTCATCTTCCTAATTCTTTCGGCAAATTTCACTCCAAACAACCTACTTATCGTTCGATATATTTTCGCTCTTAATCTAGTATTACTATCAACCCAACTTGCTGCATAATGATGAATAGAAATAGTATTAGCAGAAATATTAATTTTACCAGTGCCGATTTCTGTTGGATTAAAGTATTCTGATGGATAAATTGTTGTATTCTCGATCAATTGCAATTGGTTATTTAATTTCAATCCATATTCACGTAAGATGCCTGTTTCTCTTTCACAAACAGTAACTAAATTATAAGTGCCATCGTCGTTTAGAAAACAATCATTTTGATAAGAATCCAGCATTTTTTTACAAATTGAATCACCTTTATTTGCACCTCTTACTAGGCCGCTATTAACTTGTTGTGGACTTTCAAAACCAACAAAAGCATCACTGAGATTATCAAGACTTTTTAATAATTCAACATCTGTATCTAGATAGATCCCACCATAATGAAATAAAACATAGAATCTACAATAATCTGAAACAAAAGCCCATTTCTTTGCTTCATAAGCTTCTCTGACATAATTGCAACAATTTATATCAAAATTATCTTCATTCCATTCTATTATATTATAATTAGGACATTTATTTTTCCAACTATCTATACATTTTATAATTAAATTTGGTTTTGGGTTTCTCCCGAACCAACAGTAATGAATTGTATTCATATACAATACTTTTCCTTTCAAATCTAACAAAAGATACTTTTATAATTATTTAGATTATTCCAAATATAATTATTGTTAAAAATCGTATGCATTAAAAATACATATGGAATAATAGTCACTACAATAGACAGGATTCTTCCGTCATTTCCATTTCTGATTATTTTATTTTTAAGTATAAAAGACATTAGTAGAATGATTCCGCAATTTGTATAATAGACTATTCTTCCTAAATCTGTCCACATTGAACCTATACTAACAGATATAGTTAATAAAATCAAAACTAAGTATAATCTATACTCTTTTTTAGTTTGAGTATCTTCTTCTTGTATTACAGGGATATAGAATATTCCTATAATCAAAAAAGGTAGTTTATCAACAAATGAAAAAAGCGAATTTGTAGATTTATTAACTGCTAAAGCATATCCTTCATACCTAACTCCAAGGGTGGGCGCTAAATATTTTGAAACAATAACTAGAATAATTGGTATTATAACCAACAAAATTACAGATAATAACTTAATATGCCTATAGAAAAATCCATCATTAATAAGTAGCAACAATAACGAAAACATTACTAACGACGAATAATGAAACAAAGATGCAATCAACACACAGGCAATATAACGTTTCATATCATTTTTTAATATATATTTCAATCCAAAAAAAATAATTGAGACTGAGAAAAAGATTCTTACCAATCCTGCTGACATAATAAAATAATACAATGTCATGTAAAAATACAATAATGCGACTGATAATTCTAATTCATTTCTCTTTTTCCAAAACGTAATTTGAAATAATAATATAGGAATAAAAGAAAAAATAAACTGACATACATTGTAATTCCCGTTGGATAAATGAAATATTATATAATTAGAGATTTTATAACCAATCTCCATTTCACTATATGATAAAAACTCTTGTAAACTTGAATTAGCTGCTTTTTCAAAATATAGTTTATATGTAATATCATCAATGCCCGTTTGATTTCTAAAACAGAACACATAAGAAATCAAAAATGTAGAAATTAGCCAAAAAAAGCCACTTACAATTCTATTACTACAAAAAGTTGCTGCTTTTAAAAAACAACTACTCCCAGCTATAAGCAACATATACATCATAAAAAAGTTTCTACCATCGTTTTTAAATAATAAAATGCAGATAAACGTGCAACTGATAATTGATAAAAAAATGATTATATCAATTATATCTATTTTATTTTTTATCATGAGATTATTCCTAACTTTTAATCTATCTTATTACTTTTAACTACGTAACAAATTCTTTTTTATCATTGTATAAAAATCAAATCTTTTACTTTGTAACACATCTCTTCTATACTTTAAAGCACATGAGAAACTTGTTTTAGAATATTTAATTTGTTCATCTATAGAAAGATTTGATATTTTGTTTGCAATTGTTTCGGGAATATTACTATGAATACTATATACACATTCTTTTGGTAATAATTCAGGTATTCCACCAACAGATGAACCTATGCATGTTAATGCTCTGCTTTGAGCTTCTAGTAAAGATCTTGGCAATCCTTCGGTTAAGCTTGGCTGCAAATAAATATCTATTGAATCCAACCAATCAAATACTTCTTTATGAGATTTTCCACCAAGGAACTTTACTTGTTTTGCAACACCACATGATTCTGCTATTTTTTTTAATCTAGAATTATCGCCAGTACCAACAAGTTGGTATTCAATATTCGATATACCTTTATTTTTCAATACTGCCAAAGCTTTTATAACATATTCCTGTCCTTTATATCTTACATCAATCGCACCTGTTGTTCCGAGAATTATTTTATTTTGATTTTTTATATGTTCAATTCTTTTTTCCAATATAGTATTATTCATATCTTGTAATTCAACATCAGAACAGCCTAAAGCTTTCCCTTTAGTTGGATATCTTTTTTGTAAAAACTGATTTGTAACATAATGAACATAATTACTTTTATATACCTTATTCTTAGTTAACATAGTTACTGGAATAGATAACAATTTTCCTTTTAAACTATGATTCCACAATGAATCCCAAGGACAACCTACTAATTCTATTAAATATGGTTTCCCTCTTTTTCTACATTCCGTAATAGCAACATTTCCTATATTGCTAGGTAGCCTTATGATTGCAAAATCCACTTTCTCTATGACTTTTTGTATTATTCTCTTTGCTTTACTATATTTTAATAATCCACTAATAGAAGAAAGATTTGGAGACTTAGTAACATGGTAATTGGGCAAATCAATTTTAGTATACCTATTCTCATCACCTATAAATTTATTTGAAACTCGAACACAAATTTCAATTTTATTACCTAGTTCATAGTATCGCTGAAACATTTGTGTTGTCATTGAAACGCCAAAATATTCGCCAATATTATTTTTGAATAAAGTTCCATCATAAAAGAAACCAATATTATCAAATTTTTTTGTTTCCACCCTAAAATCTCCTTATTATACAAAGTAGTGACTTTTATATATTATATTAAAGCAAATAAGTCGTAATAGTATTTAATATTGATCTATTATTATGTATTACGAAACCGATAGAGTTATCGCAGACAAGCAGTATCTTTTTTGTACCAGTGCTCTTGAAATATTCGTCAAGCTCAGTGTAATTCTCACTTGCTGTTAGTATATTCTGCATCATACATCCTCCGGGATAAGTCTGATGATCTCCTTGAACGGCATACAGATATCATCGCATTCTTTAGCACGGTGATGTTCAAGTATCATCTTTGCGGCATTCTGCATAGCGGGGAAACCTGTTCTTGTGAGCTGATTTGCATAGATAACAATATTTACGCCACGCTCTTTGAATTCTTCCTCGGTAACAGTGTTGAACGAAGTCGGAACAACAACGATAGGCGTTGTTCTGTCCTTTGCTCTGAACTTCTCAACGAACTCAAAAATCTCAGCAGGGTCTTTTTTACGGCTGTGTATCATGATAGCGTCTGCGCCTGCATCTGCAAATGCAAAAGCTCTTTCAAGTGCGTCGTTCATGCCCTGTTCAAGTATAAGGCTCTCGATTCTTGCACAGATCATGAAGTCCTTCGTTTTCTGTGCTTTCTTGCCAGCCTTTATCTTCTCACAGAAATCGGGGATAGCTGCCTGCGTCTGCTGAACTTCTGTACCAAACAGACTGTTCTTCTTAAGACCGGTTTTGTCCTCGATTATGACCATTGAAACGCCCATACGTTCCAAAGTTCTTACCGTATATACAAAATGTTCTGTCAGTCCGCCTGTATCACCATCGAAGATAATAGGCTTTGTAGTAACTTCCATAATATCGTCAATAGTGCGGAAACGGCTAGTCATATCAACAAGCTCTATATCGGGCTTACCCTTAGCAGTAGAATCGCAAAGGGAACTTACCCACATAGCGTCGAACTGTCTCGCACCGCCGTTCTCATACACAACGGTATCCTCAACAATAAGCCCCGTAAGACCGCTATGCGCTTCCATAGCAGTAATAGTGCCTTTCATGGCAAGAGCCTTGCGAAGTCTGCTTCTTCTCATGTCGGGAGTGGAAAGCTCGGAGCGAGAGCGGTTCTCCAGTTCCTTATACTTTTCATCGGTAGAATAAGGATACTCGACAAGTTTTCCACCGTATGAAGCGAGAACAGATGTCACTTCATCACGGATAGGCTTCTGAAAACCGCTTACCCAGTCATCTCCATGAACAACAATGTCGGGCTTGTACTTTTCAAGATTTTCCTTATAGCTGAGATTTTTTTGCTCTACAACATTATGTACGCCAGCAATGTTTTCAAACATTGTCTTACGCTCTTCAAAAGGCAGCATCGGGAATCGCTTGTAGCTTACAACAGCCTCATCGGAAAGAACGCCAATAGTCAACTTGCCAAGACGTGCAGCCTTTTTGATGATAGCAATATGACCGCTGTGGATAACGTCCGTCGAGAAGCACATATATACACTTCTATTTTCGATCTCTTTGAGCTTAGCAGAAACAACAGCGAGATCTTCGGGATTGTCGATCTCAGAACAAAGTCTGTTTTCAACGTCCAGAGCTGAGATGTTTGCCGCACCATTCAGCTCGTTGAGAGCGTTCTCAGCGTAAACCTTTGTATTTCCTGCTTCACAGAACTCGACTATCTTGTCAAGCCATACCTTCCAGTCATCTCTGTTCAGCTTATACAGAGCCTGCGCTTCCATAGCTTCATTGAAGATATCCACGCCGACTTTCATGACTTTTCCATCAACAACTTGAGCCTTGAAATCCTTCTCAGGCAAAGGAAGAGTAGAGCTTACGGTCATGCAGCTTTTTTCGTTTGCGACAACATCATCAAATACAGTATTCTCGAATACAAGATCTCCGTGCATGAGTATAATGTCATCATCAAGATACTCACGAGCGCAGTAGATTGAATATATGTAGTTCGTTTTGTCATAGACAGGGTTATTTACAAATGTGAAGTGCAGTGGTAGATCAAGCGAGTTACAGTAGTTTACAAGCACTTCGTCGAAATAACCTGTTGTCATAACCACTTCTGTAATTCCTGCTGCTGCTATCTGTTTGAGTTGTCTACTAAGTATTGTTTCAGTTACAGAAACCTCGGTCATACATTTTGGGTGTTCAGAAGTCAAGACACCCATTCGAGTGCCAAGTCCAGAGTTTAAAATTATAGCTTTCATTTTCATTCTTCAATAGATACTCTTAGTTCCTCAAAATTGTGTTTATAGTCAACGATTATCGGTGTATGTTTCCATGTTCTGTCACATTCAGGCGGTAATTGCATATAATTTCCATACATTGCTTTCAAGAAACCGTCGTAATTTTCAGTTATAAGATATTTTTTCTTATTGAATTCTTTCTTAATTATTCTATTGAAAAGATCATTTGGATAATACATTTTACTAAAAGCGAACGTACATGGCACAACCAACTGATAGCTATTATTTTTGTTCCATTTTGTCATAAAATGAAAAGTTAATTGTTTAATTATTCTTTTGATTGATTTCGGGAATGCCAGTAATACTTTTTGAATCAATAAATATGCAGTGTTCTTGCTATTGTCACAATAATCTCTAGACAACAACATATATACCGAAAAGGCAATGAATTGTAATTTTCTTTGTATTCCTTTTGGTGCTACTCTATCCATAGGAAAAATATCAATAAATATTCCTTTATGATATTTCTTTATCATTTCTTTTTTATCTTGAATAAATGTAGTATGATCCTTACGCAATTTACAAAAATTATTGGGATAATCATCTCTTGAATTATATTCATCTTGAAGTATATAACCGTCTATTGGATTATTATTCCAAAATGATATAAAGCAGTCATAATCTCTTCTTGGCATAATAATGTCTATATCGTCATCCCATGGTATAAATCCATTATGCCTTATTGCACCTAAAAGGGTTCCATACCCCAAAGAATACCTGAATTTGTTTTCAATACATATTTTATGGAACAGATCCAATATTTCTTGTTCATGTTTCCATACCATTTTCATATCTATAGTGTCCATACTAAACTCCAAATTAGCTTTTCATTATTAATTGCATTTAGCAACTAATGAAGCAAACAACTCATATTATTTGCTAAACAAGATGCTCTAACAATGCAAAGCTAATGCTTTCAAATGTCATTTTACTTTTAACTTATAATATCTAGTGATTTTATAGTGTTGATAACAACCTTTTTCTTATCAAAGTTCCTTACCATATGCTTTCTGCCAAGAATTCCCATTCTTGCTTTATTATCTTTTGTTTCTATAGCAAATCTTTTCATAACTTCAAATAAGTTTTTGGTGTTTAGCTTCTCGCAAAGGAATCCACTTTTTCCATCAACAACCGACTCGAGACACCCATGAATATTACTTGTAATTACGGGTCGCCCACTCGCAGCACATTCGAGATTAGTATTTGCCATTCCCTCATGCCAAGAAGGCAGAACAAAGCAATGACAATTCTTGATAAACGATCTTACATCTTCCTGATATCCATGATATCGAAGCCACCCTTCTTTTTCAAAGCGTTGTATAATTGGCTCATAATTTTCTTCAAGACCACCAACAACGTCAAGAGAGCAATTGATCCCTTCTTTTCTAAGCATTCTCATAGCCTTGAAAAGCTCGTTGACTCCTTTTTCTTTCATGACCCTGCCAATAAAAAGGAAGCGTGTTTCTTCTGTATCAGTCGGATACTCCTGATAACTGTAGTGTTCCAAATTAACACCCGCTCCGTTTAAAAGACAGGTCTTATCCTTTGATATTATCCCTTCGTCTATAAATATTTGCTGGTTTTCACAGTTTTCAAAAAAGACCACTTTCGCACTTCTGAGGGCTGCCTTATACATAGCAGTAACCAGTTTTCTTAACGCACCCTGTTTCTGAAATGCTGTTCCAAGACCCGTGATATTTACAGCGTAAGGTATCTTTAAAGCTCTGCAAGCTAAACTGCCATATATATTCGGCTTTATTGTATATGTAATGACCAGATCAGGTCTTACTTTCTTTAATAGTTCACAATAGTATATAAGAAGCTCAAGGTCTTTAAACGGATTAAGACCTCTGCGATCAACAGGGGCGTCGATAAACTTGCACCCCATCGCTTTTAATGGCTCAACGAGTTTTCCATAAGGAAGAGAAATAAAAACCTTATTATCCTTTAATAACTCTTCGATCAATTCTTTACGGAACTGATAAAGACCAACATCATTATTCGCAAGTATCAGAATCCTCAATATATCACCCTCGCCGGCACCCCAACATAAGTGCCTTCTTCTTCAATATTCTTGACTACAACAGCCCCTGCACCAATCATGCAGTTGCCGCATATCGTTATATTATTTAAAATCGTCGCACCTGCACCGATCCATGTTGATTCGCCAACTGTTACTGTTCCACATAAATGCGCACCAACAGAGACATGAACGAAGTCATTAACATCACAATCATGGTCAATGGAACTGCAGGTATTAACAATACAACCATTACCGATAATAGCACCGGGATTGATAACAGTGCCTGCCATTACTACAGAACCTTTGCCAATAACAACATCTTCAGCGATAACTGCGTTTGGATGAATAAGCGTTGCCAGACGTTTATCAGAAAGCCTTTCCATTACCCGCTGTCGAATTTTTGCATTACCAATGCCAACGATCATATCATTCTGAACATCCTTGACTTTTTCGGACGTTCCTACAACCGGATACTTTCCGCAGAACTTCAATTTCTTGTTATCATCAAGAAACTCTATTTCATCATACCCGTTGAGTCTTGCTATATCTGCAATCACTCGTCCATGCCCAGATGCACCGATTATCGTTAATTTCATTTTCAATTACCCATAAACTCTTCCATCGTTGCTGAAGTCTCAGAGCTTATTCCATCTTTCTTTAAAACGATCTTTACCGTGTCAAGAATAACCTTAACATCGCCCTTGAAAGTTACTTTATCTACATACTTTACATCCCAGTCAAACTTTTCTTCCCAGCTGATAGCATTTCTACCATGAACCTGAGCAAGTCCTGTAAATCCGGGACGGACATCATGTCTTCTCTTTTGGTGATCATTATATCTACCAAGGTATCTGACCAACAGTGGTCTCGGACCCACAACAGCCATATCACCCTTAAAAATATTTATAAGTTCAGGAAGCTCATCAAGACTTGTCGCCCTTAAAGCCTTACCAAACCTTGTCAAGCGAACATCATCTGGCAGCAACTCACCATTCTCATCACGCTCATCCGTCATAGTCCTGAACTTGTAAAGCTTAAATATCTTCTCATCCTTGCCTGGACGCTCCTGAGTAAACAAAACAGGTGAACCCAGCTTTGTTTTAACAAGAACTGCCGTTACCGCTAGTATCGGACTAAACACAATCAGCGCTCCGGTACTCAGGAAGCAATCAAGCGGTCTCTTGATAAATCTCTCATAAACACCATAAGGCTTATGCCTTAATTCTTTGCCGTAGTTCTGCAATTCTTCAATTCGTTCTGCAATAAAAGCAAAGCTAGCAGTCACAGCAGCTATAGCTGAAATGCAACCGGCAACTTTAAAGAAACCTTTCAGAAACTTATTCATTCAAAACAACTCCTGATGATCTGAATAATAACGTCCTGCTCATCCGCAGTCATCTTATTATCACTGGGCAGGCACAACCCTCTGTGGAAGATATCCGCACCAACATCCACCATGCCAGTCTCCTTTATGTAGGCGTTACTTCTCGCACGACCGTTACCGTTCGCTGTAATGAACGGATTACTGCGGTAGATAGGCTGCATATGCATTGGTTTCCAGATCGGACGTCCCTCAGCGTTGTACTGCGCCATTTTTTCGAGTATCTCAGTGGGGCAAGACTTGCCCTGCTCGTGTATGTAAAGAGCATCCTGCTCGCCGCGAACCTGCTTGCACATAGCGTCTTTGTCGATAATAAGACAGCTGAGCCAGAAGTTCGGAACACTGTTCTTTTTGTCATAAGGATTCATGCTGACAGGCAGACCCTTGAAACCTTCCTTATATCGCTCATAGATTGCTTTCTTCTGAGCGATATGCTCGTCAAGATAAGGAATCTGTCCACGCACGATACCGGCAACAATATTGCTTATACGGTAGTTGTAGCCGATTTCCTCGTGCTGATACCACGCAGCATCCTCACGGCTCTGAGTGCTCCACTTGCGAACCTTGTCCGCATCTTCCCTGCTGTCGGTCAGGAACATTCCGCCTGCCGAACCAGTGATTATCTTGTTGCCGTTGAATGAAATGCAGCCATAGTCACCGAACATTCCGGTCTGCTTACCTTTATATGTAGCACCAAGGCTCTCGGCAGCGTCCTCAACTATCAGCGCACCGTGCTTGTCGCAGATAGCCTTTATCTCATCGATCTTTCCTGGAGTGCCATAAAGGTGGGCAACGACTACCAGTTTGACATCGGGATAGATTTCAAACGCTTTTTCCAGTGCGACAGGATCCATATTCCATGTATCATACTCGGTGTCGATGAAAACAGCCTCGCCGTCCTCATAAGCAACTGGATTGACGGTCGCATCGAAAGTCATATCTGAGCAAAAAACCTTGTGTCCCTGTAAAGTACCACAGTTTGGCTTTGGCATACCGTAGAGTTTCTCGCCTGCCAGCTTAACAGCCAAATGCAGCGAAGCTGTTCCACAGGAAAGACCAACAGCATACTTACAGCCTACATACTCAGCAATCTGCTTTTCGATCTCATTTATGTTCGCACCAACAGTGCTGACCCAGTTAGTCTCTATCGCTTCATCCACCCACTTCTGCTCGTCACCATGCATAGTGGGAGATGCGAGCCATATCTTCTTTTCAAAAGGTTTGATATTCATATCCATACTTCCCTTATGGTTTTATATTAATGCCTTTTCACCAATATAGTGCCAAGGCAAAGTCATTTCTTGTTTTTAAGAACAATGATTATCTTATCATTATCTGAAGTGATTGAAATGATCTATATTTTATAGTCGGTTTCAAAACTATCAATCATTACCATCAAGCTTTTCTATAATTGGTGAAGTTATCTTCTTAACAAATTATTCAACCATATATGTCATATAATCCACCAAATTTTCGTGAAATAGCGCATTTTACGTAATGGAGTAGTATAATTAATATAAACCAATGTTTACACCATTACAATATAATAGTATATCATCATAAAAAGCTAATGTCAAGTTAATTTGGCGTTGTTTTATGAATACAACATAAACAGTACTATAAAAATGCTAAAATTTGACATACTTTTAAACGGAGAGGTACATATGAGTATTGGAAGCACATACTTTCGAAAGGACGGGCGATGGGAAGCGCGTCTGAATTTGGGGATAATTAACGGAAAATATCAGTCAAAATCTTTCTATGGAAAGACGAAAGAGGAAGCACAGAATAAATTGATGCTTGCAGTCATTAGCAGTTCAGAAATCGTTGTAACGGATATGACCGTGAAGCCTCACACGACTAAAGTCGCGTGCTTCCAATAGTGTCCTAGCGGACACGCCCACTTTAGGCAGGCGGACTACGTTTCTACCATACAGCCTGAACTCAGAAAATTATGCTGTTTGAGCAATAATTTCCGCATTCAGGTTAACTAAGGTAGAGAACGTGCAGGTGCTTCTCTTACTGCATTGAGGGACTTTAGCCTCAATGAGCAACCTTGAATTCTCATCCAAGGATTTTAATATTTCACGTATGAAATATCTTGCCCCGATATTATACGAAGCAGATAGATCACAGTTGTAGGTCTTGCCATTTTGAAATTTGCATAGCTCATAGGTATTGAAACCACCGAATTTACCACGAAGTACAAAACCACTGCCATCGTAGGCAAGGCGTGACGTATTCCATGCACAGATATGGCTTACTCTCATACCTAGTCTGTGAGCTTTATTCGTTACAATAGACTGTACTTCCTGACTGCGCCACAGCTTGAGTTTCTGCTTTTTAGAACCGCGGACCTTACCGTTCTTGTCTAAATGCTCAAATACAATAACATCTGCATTATAAAGAACGGCTATATCTACGATGCAGTTCGCAGTTTTTATGGCAATGTCGTGATTGATGCCTTTGGCTTTTGCCCAAAGCCTTGGTGTTTTATAGTTACCATGCTGCTGAGCTTTTTTTATACGGTTAACACAATGCATCAGATGGTCTGTTTCTTTGGTAAGCTTACAAAAATGCCTTCCAAGAATAGTGCCATCTTAACGCATTACGGAAATCGTAGCGGCAGTGTTGATACCAAGATCTACAGCAACAATGGTCTGTTCATACACAGATATATCTGCAAGTTTGACCTTTTCCTCAAACGGAAATCCCAAAAACCACTCCTTGCCTCGTTTTTGAAGTGTTGGAGCGCATTGCTTGCGAAAACTGCAATGCCTGTATATATAATCCATATCAGACTTTTTAAGGTTTATCGTTATCCAGTCCCATGTATTACGGATGTAGACTTTGATCTGGGCAGTATAATCACCGGTCCGATTGTACATTACTGTACGATACATAGACGGGAATGAATAACCTGCTTTTGGATACGATGGTTCTCTTCCGACCGGATCTTTGATCCAGTTATCGAGATTGGTTTTGTAAGATGATACCTTACCTATAGCCTCGTTAATAGCACCACGGCGCAGATAGCTTGGCATCTTATAGAATTTGGCATCAAAATCATAAATTGGATCGGGATTATCTTTTGTAGCATGGATCAGTGTTTCGATATATGTGAGTCTACTCACCCCTTTGAATGTAACAATGTTATCCCAATGATCCAGACAAACGCTGATAAGGTAATCTACAGCATGTCTGTATACGATAACGGTATCTTTAAAGATGTTGTTGTAATGCTTGATCTTAACGCTGTAAGTCGTATATATCTGCATACTGCAGACTCCCTCCTTCTACTTAGTTCTTTGAGAATTAATGTAATCTGTTACCTGTTTAAGACTTCTGTCGCTTACAGTTGCTACAAAATACGATGGATTCCATATATATTATAGCAGATTTATTTAAGAATAAAAAATTATATATACTTAAAAGTTTTGCTGTGATTGTGTCACGCGTGACACAATCAAAATTTAATGATTTTTTTGATCTAAGAAGCAGAAAGACAGCTGATCTTACTCACTTAGCTGTCTTTCACTTAAGAATTATAGTATCTGACATTCTTAAGTGAGGCTTACAGTTTACAAGACGAAGTATATGATCAGGACTTCCTGTATTTGGTAGCTCTTACGATATGGTATTACAATGAATATACATACCCTCGACAATGCACAACAGAATGTCTAGAAATGCCGCCTAACTCATGACTAAAGTCACGAGCGTGCGGCGGCAAAATCGTCAGACACTTTATGATATATATCAAAATTCATATAAAATTGGCACAGGAAATAACTCAGTACTTTCTGTACCTTCATCATATATCATTCATATACTTTTCCCTTTCCATAAAGTTTCATATGGTATCACTTTGTTTCTCTTTGAATTATCTTTTGTTTTTGGAAAGAGTATTTCAAGTATTAGAGAAATATCTGGTGTTTGATTTTGAAATGAGGTGAAAATGTAGCGAAGTTATGATGAAACGACAGGTTTTATTACTGTCTAAATTTTAGACACCTTAAATAGAAGTGAATTAAGTGCTTCATTATATATTACATAAGCTTATTTTATAAGACGATCACTAGACTCCAAGTTCCCTGCTGTTTTATTTTGAACTTGGTTTTTTTGATTTCGTTTAGTGTATCGTAGATATACATAATTGCTGAGTTCACAAAGCTCAACATTTAATCTACAAATCATTTAATATATAATTCATTAATTATACAACAAGCACAATTCGCGGTAAGAGTAAACATGTATATTGCGCATTGACATATTGTGGAATTTTTGTTATCATAATTAAGTAAAAGAAAATCGTTATTAATATTATTTTCGAAAATTTCAACTACAATAGGTATGTATTAAAGCTGAATACGATTCGCAAGTCGACACGGATCGTTCAGATAAAACAATTTTTAAGAAAGAGGTGTTTATCAAATGAAAAAGATGAGTGTTGAGGCAAAAAAAGCTGCAAACGGTGGTAAAGCAAATATCGTATCACATTGTAATATTTGTGGCTGGGCTGTTGAAGATGTGTGGTGGGCACGTAGTATTCACGATTCTGTATGCCACCCCGGTAGATCAAGCTGGACTGATAGGGCTCTCTGGTAAAAAAAGGAGTTATTTATTATGAAAAAAATGACTAAGACTTCAATGAAAAAAGCTAATGGCGGAATGTTACAGTGCCCATATTGTCATACGCCTTTCCCTTTTTTCTTCGGATGGGAAAAAAGGTATGATAATCACGTAGCTAAATGCTCAAAAGGCAATTATTGGCTGTACTAAATAAATAGAATTTTATAAAATTGCCTCGCTGCAATTATGCGGTGGGGCATTTTTTATGGAAGAAGGTTTTTTTTTGAAGTATCCACATATAAAGCAGCACGATGAAACGGATTGTGGTGCTGCCTGCTTGTCAATGATAGCTGAATCCTATGGAAAAAGGCTGAAGCTTGCAACTTGTCGTGAACTTATAAAAGTAGACAGTCAGGGGGCAAGTATTTATGGTATAGTTGAGGGCGCTAAGCAGTTAGGATTAGAGGCCGAAGGACTTGAGGGCGAATGGGATGAACTTGTTGACGGGATAAAAAACAAGGAATTTGCTCTGCCCTTTATCGCAAGGATTATCAACGACCAGCACTATGAGCATTTTGTAGTTGTATATAAAATTGATGAGAAATATGTAACTATCGGGGATCCCGGTGCAGCTAAGATAACCCGTATTACGGTGGAAAAGTTCCGTGATCAATGGCAGGAACAGATAGTTTCTTTTGAAAAAGGAGCCGAATTTGTGGCTGACGATGAACGCAAAGGCTCTTTCAAAAAGTTTTTCAGGTATATAACCTGTCAGAAAAAAATGCTGACGTTTATATTTATTTCATCAATAATCGTGACGTTTATAAACCTTTTCAGTTCGGTGATGCTGCCATATGTCTTTTCAGCAAGCAGTGCTCCGGCTTTGGCTTCGACAATTGAAGAAGAACATGAGCATGAACATGAACACGAACATGATGAAGCAGCTGAAAAAGAGCAAATGGATGCCCTCGGTTATCAGAAATACGAAAAAACGATCACTATTGTTGAAAAGGTTCAGAACAAATTCGATGTTGTATTTAAAAATCTGACAACGGTTTCTGTGATAATAATAGCACTTTATCTACTCGGTATTGTCGTAAACATACTTAGAGGTTATCTGCTTGCAGAAACCTCAAAGCGAGTTAATGTTCCGCTTACAACTACATATTACGACCATTTGCTTGATCTTCCTATGAATTTCTTTGAAACAAGGAAAACAGGCGAACTTATGTCACGTTTTTCTGATACGGAAAAAATACGTGAGGCTATCTCGGCTACGGCTCTGACCGTCATGCTTGATTCCATAATGGCAATTGGCTGTGGAATAGTGCTGTTCTTTATCAGTAAAACACTTTTGCTGGTAGTAATGGTCGTTATAGCTATATATGCTCTGATAGTTTTTCTGTTTAAAAACCCAATAAAACAGGTAAACCATAAATATATGGAAAGCTATGCAGTAGTGACATCATATCTGAAGGAATCGGTAGACGGCATTGAAACAATAAAAGCCTATCAGAATGAGAAGAGTTCCAAAAACAAGCTTTCACATTTATTTGGTGATTTTGCAGACTTTACTGTACACGGTTCACTTATATATATCATACAGGAAGCACTTGTTTCCGCAACCGGCTCAATCGGAATAGTTGTGCTGTTGTTTATTGGCGCAAAGCTGTGTGCAGAAAACATCATCAGCATACTTGACCTTTTTGTGTTCTATTATCTTATCGGGTACTTCATAAATCCTGTAAAGAATCTTATAAATCTTCAGCCTGAGCTTCAGACAGCTGTTGTTGCAGGTGAAAGATTGAACGATGTTCTTGATGCAAAATCTGAAGATGACGGGGCAACCGTAAACCTTGAAAACATTGAGAATATAACTGCAGAAAATTTATCATTCTGTTATGGAAACCGAGATCTTGTACTGAAAGACATAGATCTTGAAATAAAAAAGGGTCAGAAAATAGCACTTGTTGGTGAAAGCGGAAGCGGTAAAACAACGTTCATAAAACTTCTTATGAAGTATTACGCACCAAGTTCAGGTGAACTTAAAATAAACGGCAAGCCGTTGACGGAATACTCAATAAAATCTGTAAGAAGCAAGATTTCTTATGTTTCACAGAATATTTTCCTGTTTGCGGATACTGTTTTGAATAACCTTACAATGTATGATAGCAGTATCCCAGAAGAAAAAGTAAGAGAAGTATGTAGACTTTGCAGTATTGACGATATTATTGAAAAAATGCCGCTTGGCTACCATTCAATGCTCGGTGAAAACGGAAGTGAGCTTTCGGGTGGACAAAAACAGCGTATGGCATTAGCAAGGGCAATGTTAAGAGATCCTGAGATAATCATTCTCGATGAAGCTACAAGTCACCTTGATTCGATAACAGAGGGAAATATTAAGGAAGCCTTTGACAAGGTATGCGCGGGAAAAACTGTGATCCTGATAGCACACCGCCTGAAAACCATTCAGGAATGTGATATGATTTACGTTATGGATAACGGTGAAATAATCGAAAAAGGAAATCATAGCAGTCTTATAGAACAAAACGGAGTCTATGCAAGACTTTTCAAAAATTCATAGCAAAAAAAGTGTGTTGCTATCCTCTTAACAACAGCAAGTGATATATATCATATAATAAAAACGCATAAAAGTTTTGGCAATGACGGATCAAAGGTCTAAGAAGTATTTAAAAATATTTAATACGTTCAAGCAGCGGCTGATGAAGATTTCCTTGAACTGTTAAATCAGCTTTGATCTGTTACCTTAATGGTGAAGCCTCACACGACTAAAGTCGCGTGCTTCCAATAGTGTCCTAGCGGACACGCCCACTTTAGGTGGGCGGACTACGTTTCTACCATAAAGCCTGAACTCAGAAAATTATGCTGTTTGAGCAATAATTTCCGCATTCAGGTTAACTAAGGTAGAGAACGTGCAGGTGCTTCTCTTACTGCATTGAGGTACTTTAGCCTCAATGAGCAACCTTGAATTCTCATCCAAGGATTTTAATATTTCACGTATGAAGTATCTTGCCCCTATATTATACGAAGCAGATAGATCACAGTTGTAGGTCTTGCCATTTTGAAATTTGCATAGCTCATCGGGATTATCTTTTGTAGCATGAATAAGTGTTTCGATATATGTGAGTCTACTCACCCCTTTGAATGTAACAATGTTATCCCAATGATCCAGACAAACGCTGATAAGGTAATCTACAGCATGTCTGTATACGATAACGGTATCTTTAAAGATGTTGTTGTAATGCTTGATCTTAACGCTGTATGTCGTATATATCTGCATACTGCAGACTCCCTCCTTCTACTTGTTTTTTTGAGAATTAATGTAATCTGTTACCTGTTTAAGACTTCTGTCGCTTACAGTTGCTACAAAATACGATGGTTTCCATATATATTTATTATAGTAGATTTTTTTAAGAATTTAAAATTTTATATACTTAAAAGTTGTTCTGTGTTTGTGTCACGCGTGACACAAACAGAATTCAATTTTTCTTTTTATGAGGTTTAAGAAGCAGAAAGACAGCTGATCTTACTCACTTAGCTGTCTTTCACTTAAGAATTATAGTATCTGACATTCTTAAGTGAGGCTTACAGTTTACAAGACGAAGTATATGATCAGGACTTCCTGTATTTTGTTGCTCTTACGATATGGTATTACAATGAATATACATACCCTCGACCATGCACAACAGAATGTCTAGAAATGCCGCCTAACTCATGACTAAAGTCACGAGCGTGCGGCGGCAAAATCGTCAAATTGCATTAAACCTGGATTTAGTTTTGTGCAAATATCCAAAACTCACTAAAATGGTGGTAAAGTCCTTGATGCGTCACCAAGATGGTGGTATAATTTAATCAAGAAAACGTCGTTTTGTGGAATGGCTTTTAAAGGATGTGATATTATGACCGTAAAGGAAATGCGTGCGAAAACAGGGCTATCCCAAGCCCAGTTCGCAAAGCTCCTCGGGATCCCCAAGAGAACTATCGAGAATTGGGACGGTGGAAAAAGCAACTGTCACGAGTATACAATCAAGTTGATAGATTACTTCCTTACGCACGAAGGATTATACAATGAGGAGTAATTTGGTAGATAAAATCAAAGAAATCTGCCTGATTTATAAAACAAGGTTCTCATAGTCGAAAACGAACTCACGCAATGCGAAAACTCTTTAATCACTTTTGCACTGGCAACAAATCGGGAGAACGACAGCTTACTGTAAAAAGGGTCTCCCCGGTGATCGTAAAAGCAGAATATGAGAACGTCGTGACGATACATAAGGTGAAATAAACTTACTATGAGTGATATGAAAAACGTATATACCGGGGCCTTTGGCAAAGTGAATTCTCCCAAAGAACAGCATCAGATAATGAATGAAAACTACAGCAAAATATGCCTGGAATTTGCTGGAATATGCCGTAGATACCGACTTATGCTAGATGAAAAGTTCAAGGAGATAGTCAGGCTCAGAGATGAAGTGATAAAGCATCAAAACACTATTTCGGCGCAAAGTCGGCAGATAAGAAATCTGCAAAAGGAAAATTCTAAGTTAAAGAAAGCATTGCAAAAACAAAAAAAGAAATAAGCGGAAAATCATATAAAAACTCTGAGCTACACGGCGTACCTCAGAGTTTTTTGAATGGAGTTTAGTTTGTAAATTTATTTCTTTCAGCATCTATAACTGTGTTGATTGATCATATTTTGATTCAATCTTGTCTATTTTTCTAAAACATCGGAATCGATTAATTTTAACCGTAAGTGAAGTGTGACTGCTTTTGCATATCGAGTTAATTGTCTATTCTATATTGTGGTAATTTGGTAGATTAACAATAATTAAGTATATAATCCTAAATCGTATACTAATTTATTGACATTCTATAATGAACATGATATACTAACTTTCGCGCGTTATCAATTATAAGTAATTCGCCATGCAATTTCGGCATGAAAACTTATTCAGGAGGATTAAAATGGATAATAAATATTCAAAAAAATTTCTTACTGGTGTGATATTTTCATGCGCATTATCCGCTTTGATTGTAATACTACGGATTTTCAAAATTGCAGTAATTTTAAAACCGAGCAGTGTTTTTTGGACAATTTTTGCTGTTTCTATTGTATCGTTTATTGTTTTGATGTGCAAGAAAGCGAATAAGAAAAATGTTATTCTGTTCATTGCAGGAATTTTCATATATTTTTCTGTATTTTTAGTATCTCTGTTTCGAGTTGGTACAATCGGAGGAACTGAGTATTTTAACACGATAAGTTCTGATGATGGCAAGCATACAGTAGTATTGCATGAATTTAAGAGACCTATACACAGTGGATTTACAATATATAAGAAAATTTTTCTAAATATTTATATATGTGAATATTGGACTGATGTAAGACCGGGTTATCTTCCTTTTGAAAGTGGAGATTGTAATTATGAATGGGATAATGATACGCTGAATATCTCTTTCAAAAGAGATGAAAATGTTGGGCACGAGACAGTTTCCATTGTTTTCTGAGTTAGAGCTTTCGTTTAGTGGCAGTCTTTGGAGACGTGTGCGGTGGTTGATATTTAATTTATCCAATTTTACTGGTGGTATGTTATTTAGCAGTTACATTTCATAGACAACCAAAAGCCCGACTGGTACACATTTACCGAACCGGAAGACAGGCGTTAGATTCGACAAACAAAAACACTCATTCGAGGATTTATTCTTGAATGAGTGTTTTTTTGGTAACCGTCAAATACCCTGCACCCCATAAAATATCAGACCCTGCAAGGAATCAACATCCCTGCAGGGTCAAATTTATTCATCGCCATTGAGTTTGAGATTTTTATCTACATGTATATGTGTTATATATGATTGTGGATTTTTTCTTATTGATTATATGTGAAGCAGTATGATCTCAACGAATGCAAATACCTCGACAGACCGATGACGCTTGAAGAATGCCGTCAGGAAAAGGAACATAGGCTTTGTCTGCACCGTTGGATTTGATTTTAAGGACACAGACGGATTTGATCTGATCGGCGGAGAAACACTTTTCACTGATATTTTGTAACGAAGATATAATAATTCGCTCGAATTTTGTATTGTTAATTTATAAATTCACTCTAAAAATGTTATAACCTCTTGACTTTTGGCTCAGATTATTGTATGATAGTATCAGGAGGTGCAGCAATATGTATATGCGAAGAAAAATAGACCGGTTTCTAAGCGACTGGAAACTTGACAACGACAGAAAGCCGCTTATCATTAAAGGTTCACGTCAGATAGGTAAGACCGAATCAATCCGCCACTTTGCAGCAGAACACTACGAAAGCGTTATAGAGATAAATTTTGTAGAAGAACCGAAATACACGATGATAACCGCAGACGGTTATAAAAGCGATGCAATCATCAAAAACATCTCACTGATCGACCCAACCAAAAAATTTATCCCCGGAAAAACGTTGCTCTTCTTCGATGAGATACAGCACTTTCCCGATATTGCCACAAGTCTGAAATTCTTCAAACAAGACGGACGCTTTGATGTGATATGCAGCGGTTCGATGCTGGGCATCAATTACCGCAGGATAGAAAGCAACAGTGTAGGCTACAAAAAAGACTATATCATGTACTCGCTTGACTTTGAAGAATTCCTGTGGGCAAAAGGATATGATGCTTCGCTGCATGACGATCTGCTCGGTGCTATGCTGGAGCTGAGACCGTTCAGCGAGCCGGAAATGGCAGTGTACCGTTCATTGTTTCTTGACTATTGTGTACTCGGGGGTATGCCAGCCGTTGTGAAGCAGTATATCGAGAGCGGTATTTTTGAAGGCTCTCTCGATACGCAAAGACAGCTGATAGAGGACTATAAAGAAGATATCAGAAAATATGCAGACGGTGTAGACCAGACCAGGATCATCAATGTCTTCAATAGCATAGCACCGCAGCTTGCAAAAGAGAATAAGAAATTCCAAATCTCAAAAGTCGCTTCCGGAGCACGCTTTCACACATACAGAGGTTGTATTGAATGGCTCACCGACGCAGGGATCGTTAATGTATGTAATTGTATGAATTTTCCTGAACTGCCGCTGAAGGGCAACATTGATCCTGATAAATTCAAGCTGTATTTTTCAGACAGCGGACTGCTTGTAGCAATGCTTGATGATGAAGCACAGGACGACCTTCGTGCCAACAAAAATTTAGGCGTTTACAAAGGCGCTCTTTATGAAAATATGGTTGGTGAAGCACTGGTAAAAAGCGGCTGTGAGCTGTGTTATTACAAGCGTGATGACTCTACGCTCGAACAGGATTTCTTTCTGAGAACAAGCAATTCTCTTGTTCCTGTTGAAGTGAAATCACAGAACGGCAGAGCAAAGTCCCTGCGGACACTGATCAGTTCGGAAAAATATGCTGACATACGCTTTGGTGTTAAAATGATAAACGGCAATATCGGCTACAGCGATCATATCTACACATTTCCATATTTTTGCACATTTTTGCTCAGAGAGTTTCTGAAAGCCGGAACATTCGATGAAGAAAAAGACCTGTAAACCACAAAACCGCCGTCAGGGTACGAACCTGAACGGCGGTTTTTTCTATTATGTAAGATGCTTGAAAACGGCGTAAAATCGAGGTTTTATATACCCCTCACTGAACCTGTTGAACCCCCTCATAGAACCGATTGAAAATCGTCAAGCAAAGGGAAAATATAAGAAACACGGCTACCAGCGCCAGATCTATAATAAATCATATAAAGTAGCTTTTCCAGTGAAGGAGGGCTGCTTTTTCTTCACAGCTATTGTATCAATCACCTATAGTTTTGATCCCTCTGGAATATGAATAAACAAGCACACTAAAGCGATATTTACTTCATCGGCATATCAGCCAGAGCATCCTTCTGCTCTCTCCTTGCGTAAATGACATCAGTTACTATGACTCTGTTTTCAAGCTCGTTAATCCAGAAATATACATAGTAATTCCCGATAGTCATTTGATGTATACCTTCGGTGCGCCAAGGCTCTTCCTCTATAAGCTTGACCTTGTTAGGGAAATTGTCAAGCTCTGTTATCGCATCAAAGATCATTTTCACTGTATTGCGAGCCGCCTGAGGTGCTTTAAGCTTATTTCTGATATAATCTGCTATGGATCTGATCGAGTTTTCAGCAAACGATGTAACTTCGACCTTATATTTACTCATTACCCAGTTCTCCCATCAGCCTGTCAAATACAGTGTCAGCAGGAGTTGACATTCCATGTCTTGCCTGTTCAAGCCCTACGGACATTCTCTGGTCAAACTCTTCTTTTGTCATTTCATCACGTGCTTTTACATCATTCACAGGAATCGAGGGACGAAACGGCAGACCGTTCCAAAGTATTATCTCACGATAAAACATATTTATTGCAGTTGAAACAGGTATTCCAAGCTTTTCCATTACAGCCTCAGCCTGAGCCTTTACTTCGGGCTCGACCCTTGCTGTAACATTTGCAGTTCTTGTTGCCATAGTATCGACCACCTTTCTAATGATATTATACCACAATGTATCGCAAATTGCAATACATTTTCAAAAAGATTTTAAGATGCTTTCAATATTGTCTGATGCACAATTAAATCATTCAGCGCTCTGTTAGTGACGAATCTTTCCAAGGACTAGTAGATAAGCTCGTGTGACATCCTCCCCCGCCTAAAGAGGCGGGGGCTTCCCCTGACCTCAGCGAGTTCGGTTCTCGTTCGATAGTACTAATGTACTAAGCATATGCGAGCTAACCCCGTGTGTCCCACGGCTTTTATGATTTAAGACTATCCTAATGCTATTAGCATACCTTCATTTCTTATATTTATTGCAGCATTTACATCTCTGTCATGATGAGTTTCACATTTGGGACAGTCCCATGCTCTTACATTCTTGTTTCGGTGAATAATGGATCGTTTCAGTTAGTGGATGAAGATTTTGCTTTTGATGAAGTTCCGGAAGTAGATGAAATGATTGCTGAAAATCTGATTCGCAGCAGAGGCTCAATTAACGAATATTATGATATATTTAAGCAAAGACAGCCCCAAAAATATGCAAGCTTAATAGATGCATATAGAAGAAAGAACTATGATGTATTAAGTGAATTCGGGTTGCCGACTGCACCAGGACCTAATGGGTGGGTGACGACATTGTATTTATCATCACCGGATCAATGCAGATTATCTGTTATCCTCAAATATCTCTATTTTACTCTCACTCAATTCTTTAACAATTTTAATAAAATCCTTATATTCATCAGCATTTAGATGAGTAAAAGTCGGATTGGATTGAATTATTTCATTTGTATTTCTTTTTATTCTTTCAATGATATATTCCGGAAGAGCTCCGACTTTTTTCCAGATCGCATGGTATAAAATGATATCTGCAATAACCATTTGTTCAGTATCTTCAGCTCCTAAAACTTCTTCAGTGTACTGCCTTCCAATATTTTCCGCATCCAAAGGGTGTCTTTTAAAATATACTTCAAGTGACTCAATCAAATTTGTTTTTTCTTCAAAATAGTTATTTTTTTCTATGATCATATTAATTCCTCACTTCGTAATTCGTATATTATTATGAATTATTTCAATTTCAATGTTTGTATGTCGTTCATGGAATTGGGTCACGACATTGTATTTATCATCACCAGATCGATGCAGATTATCTGTTATCCTCAAATATCTCTATTTTCCTCTCACTAAATTCTTTAACCATTTTGATAAAATCGTTATATTCATCAGCATTTAAATGATTAAAAGTTGGGTTGAATTGTAAAATCGCATTTGCAATTCTTTTTACGCTTCCAATGTCAAACGCAGGAAGAGCTCCCGCTTTTTTCCAGATTGCATGGTAAAAAATGATAATTGAAATAATTAGTTGTTCAATATCATCAGCCGGGTCAACTAATTCATAGTCCAGTCTTGCAATATTCGCTACATCTAAAGGGTATCTTTTAAAATATCTTTCAATTGATTCTATCGTATCGTTTTTTACTTCAAAATAGTTATTATCTTCTATGATCATATTAATTCCTCACTTCGTAATTCGTTTACCATTATAAATTATTTCTATTTCAATGTTTGTATGTCGTTCAAGGAATTGCGCTATTACATCGCTGCAACTATCACAACACTCTAACTCTGTAAATAGCTTTATTTTACCGGATATATTGGGCGTATTTTTAATCTGTCTTTCAATTTCGCTAAGTATCTTATACTCTGAACATACTTCACGTGGGAAAAACTTGCCCTCCTCTATCGGCTGCTTCAAATGCTGTAAATGGGCTTTCTTCAGGGTGCCAAGCCATATGGTGTTTACGCTTCACCTTGTCTTACAATATCTTCGTTTTCGTCATATTCGGTATACTTGTAATGATAATCGTTTTTATAATGATCTCTTATCAATTTTAACTTACCTGAATCATACCATTCATACGATTTTCCTACCGGAAATCCACCCGCAAATACTCCGCAGCTTTCAATATTTCCCGAAACATGGAACCGTATGGACAGTCCGTGCTGTCTTCCTTTCTCGTAATACGAATAATACGCAAGATTTCCGTTTCTGTATAATTCAAATAATAATCCGGTAAAAGGAACGCCTTCACTGCTGCATACCAGGTCGCCGTAATCGCCGCCCCAGCATATTTCTTCACCGTGAAATTCGGTTCCGTGTTCTATAACATATTCCTTTGATAATACATCTATTTCGCTTGGTTTCATAAGTCCTCCGATTGCTTTAAATTATATACTTTTATCAATTACATAAAAGGAAAGCTTTAAAAAATGTTAAGATAAATATTTATCTTACTGTGTTTTTGGATAACTTTATTTATAGTATATTGGAACTCTACGGGGTGCATCAGAGCAAGATATGATTTCAGAACAGCTCTACCCGTTCAAGCAAGAAGTCGATAAGGCTGCAATGGAAAATACCGTTGTTGTCATAGTAGTTGTGAGATATATCCTGCCTGATAACGATCTTCTTGAAGAAATCCTTTGTGAGCATAAGGGAAGACAGCTCTAAATCGGTCTTGTCCTCGGTGTTCATTCGCAGTGCGGATTGGATATATATGCGCTTGTCGGCATCGTTGACAACAAAATCTATCTCCTTCTGCATATTACGTCTATTGGAACGGTCTGCCACTACACCAGCATCGACCGAATAACCCCTGCGCAGCAGTTCGTTATAAATGATATTCTCCATCAGATGCCCGGGGTCGAACTGCCTGTAATTGAGCCTTGCGTTTCGGAGTCCCATATCGGTGTAATAATATTTGTTCGGGTACTTGAAATAGGTTTTGCCCTTGACGTCGTATCGCTTAGCTTCGGAAATCAGGAACGAATCCATTATATGTCTGACGTAATTCGAAACGAGCGCAGGATTGATCTTCTCATTTTTCATGCTAGCGAGAGCATTTGATATATTAGTCGGATTGGTCAGCGAGCTTATCTGCGAGGCAAGGAAATCAAGTATATCATTAAGAATATCCTCACGTTCAATGCCGTTTCGCTCAACAATCCCCTTGATATATAGCTCACGATACAGGCTGGAAAGATATTCTTTTTTATCCTTTTCGTCATCAAGTGAAGTTATCCTCGGCATACCGCCATAGAGCATATACATATCCAGCGCCTTGCTTTCATCGACCGAGACCGCTGAACAGAACTCCTTGAACGAAAGCGGATAAACGTGTATCTGCGAGGCTCTCCCGCGGAACTCGGTTGCAATATCGTTGGACAGACCCTTTGAATTACTGCCCGTAACATAAACATCAAGGTTCTTATATGCTTTCAGCTCGTTGAGCATATCGTATATATTGACCTCGATACCACCATTTTCTTTGTCCACGACCTTGCTTGTCATCTGAACTTCATCGATGAACAGATACAGCTTCCTATCCTTGTTTTCGTTGACGAGCGTTTCGACATACTCGCAAAGTACGATCGGATTACGGTATTTGTAATAACGCCTCTGGTCGAGTTCGATCTTTATGATCTGTTCTTCGCTAACATCATGTTCAAGAAGATACTGATAGAAAAGGTCAAGCAGCAGCACCGATTTGCCGCATCGTATTATACCTGTAATGACCTTGATTTCGCCGTTCCACATCTTGTGAACGATACGGTCAAGATATTAATCCCTGTTAATCATGATATTTCACCTCGAATTTACGTCGCTTGTGACGCAACTTATAGATATAGTATAACACACTTCTCAATTATTATCTAGAGGTTTGAGAAAATTCACATATAAGTTATGTCTATTGTGACGCAACTTGTAGGTGATATAGTGATTGAGTAAAATTGCATCACTAACCAATGACATACGCTTCTGCGGGAGATATTCTGTTGTAATGGTGCAAAATATAGGAGAAAAAAGTTTAGAAGGAAAATAGTTCTATATCATTCTTACAATTGACCTTTCCTCTGAACTATGCTATAATTATTTCAGCAAACACATCGCTTAGTAAACGGTGCAGATGAAATTGTCGGAACCATTAAAGATGAATGCTTTAATGAGGCTAAATAATGATGGTTGGAGTTTCAGATCATTTTTTGAAAGGTTTGAGTGAAAGATATGAATAAACGTATCATAAGCGGCTTGGCGGCTGTTGTACTTGTGCTGTCGGGCGTGGGCGCGAATGTCGGTAACTTTGTTGGGTTAAGAACAGAGATCACAGCAAGCGCAGATAATTTAGTTTATGGGGATTATACATATTCCGTGCTTAATGACGGAACGGTTAGGATCATGAGTTATAATGGTACGGATACGGAACTTGCAATTCCTGATACTATTGACGGGAAAAGTGTTACGGCTATCAGAAATTATGCATTTTCCACCAATTCCACTCGTAAAAGCCTTACAAGTGTGATCATTCCGAATAGTGTTACGAGCATTGGTGATTACGCATTTTCCGAATGTAAAAACCTTACAAGAGTCACCATTGGTAAAAGTGTGAAGAGCATTGGCAAGTACGCATTTTGGTATTGTTCTCTTACAAGCGTTACTATTCCGTCCAGTGTTACGAGCATTTCAGGGGAAGCATTTCTTGGCTGTTCAAAGCTTACAACGATCAATGTTGATAACAAAAATATGAGTTATGCTTCTGTAAACGGAGTTTTGTATAGCAAAGATATCAGTGAATTGATATGCTTTCCCTGTGGAAAAGCAAGTGTTAGCATTCCGGAGAGTGTTACGAGTATAGGTCAAAGCGCTTTTATGGGTTGTGAAAAACTTACAAGCGTGACTATCCCTAACAGTGTCAAGAGCATTGGCAGGGGCGCATTTTGGAATTGTTTCTTTACAAATGTGACCATTGGGAACGGTGTTAAGAACATTGTAGATTACACATTTTACTGTTGTCCAAACCTTACAAGCGTGACCATTCCGAATAGTGTTACGAGCATTGGCAATTCTGCTTTTGAAACTTGTAAAAGCCTAACAAGCGTGACTATTCCTGACAGTGTTAAGAGCGTTGGTCAATCTGCATTTAAAAATTGTCCAAAGCTTAAAAGCATTACAATTCCGGCAAGTATTACGAGCATTGGCTATGAAGCATTTGGATTTGATATTTCTTCTAATGAGATACCCGGTTTCAGGATATATTGCTACAAAGGCACTGCCGGTGAAAGATACGCCAAAGGTTACGGTCTTGTTTACAAACTTCTTGACGACAATCCCTACGTGACATCGACCCCCGGCAGCAACTGCGCAAACCTCAAATGGAATGCCGTTCAAGGTGCAGAAAAATACGCTGTTTACGGTCTTGTCAGAGGCAAATGGCAGAAGTTTTCTGAAACTGTAGATACTTTATACACGGTAAAAAATCTCAAGGCAGGCACCAATTACGAAGTCGCGGTCATAGCGATGTTCAGCGGCAAATGGAACACCGATTTCTCCAAAGCAATAACCGTCTTCGCCGACGAAAGCGCTGCTTCTAAATATCCCAAAGTCACGGATATTGATTACAACGAGCAGTATCACCAGTTCAAGTTGAGCTGGGATGCGGTTGACGGTGCCGAGAAGTACGGCGTGGCGGTATTTATCGCCAACAAGTGGAAGATCGTTACCCAGGATATCCCCGCAAACAAAACGAATTTCACTTCTCCCAAGCTCAAAGCAGGACAGACCTATAAGATGGTAGTCTGCGCCAAAGTGAACGGAAAGTGGGATACGGACAATATCAGCGAAAGAGCGGTCATTGTAAAAGTGATCTGATACTACAAAGAGCAGCGCGAAGCTGCTCTTTTTTGTGAGATTGAATTTGAGATTTTTATTTTTAGACAGATCATCAATTGACAGCTTAGCTTCTGTAAATACATTCAGTTTTAGTATCGAGAAAAAATTTATGCCTGCGGCAGAATGTACGGAAAGCCGTCATCATTCAGAGCAAGTCTGCATACATCGCAGTTTTTCATGATCTCTATAATCTCGCTGAGATCGGTCACTTCACGGTCTTTTCTTCTCATAAGCCGAAAATCCTCATATCCCCGTCAACGGTTGTAATTCCTGCAATGCCGAAGCTGTCTACAAGAACCTTTGCCACATTCGGAGACAGGAACGCAGGCAGTGTCGGTCCGAGGTGAATATTCTTCACTCCGAGATACAGCAGAGCAAGGAGAACGATGACTGCTTTCTGCTCATACCAAGCGATATTATAAACAATAGGCAGATCATTTACATCATCAAGCCCGAATGCCTCTTTCAGCTTCAGAGCGATAAGCGCCAAAGAATAAGAATCATTGCACTGTCCTGCATCGAGAACTCTCGGAATACCACCGATGTCGCCTAAGTCGAGCTTGTTATACTTGTACTTCGCACAGCCTGCGGTGAGAATAACTGTATCTTTTGGCAGCTTCTCAGCAAATTCCTGATAGTAGCTTCTGGACTTCGCTCTGCCGTCACAGCCTGCCATGACTACGAATTTGCGGATAGCCCCCGATTTTACAGCTTCTACAACTGTATCGGCAAGTGCAAATACCTGTTCATGGGCAAAGCCGCCGATAATAGAGCCGGTTTCGATCTCGGTAGGCGGAGGACATTTCTTAGCCTGTTCGATGATCGGCGAGAAATCCTTTACTTCGCCGTAGGGTGCGTCAATATGCTTACAGCCCGGATAGCCTGCGGCACCTGTTGTCCAAAGCCTGTCCTTGTAGCTGTCCTTCGGCGGAACGATGCAGTTTGTGGTCATCAGCACCGGACCGTTAAAGCTCTCAAATTCCTCTTTCTGCTTCCACCACGCATTGCCGTAGTTTCCTGCGAAATGTGGATACTTTTTGAAGAACGGATAATAATGCGCAGGTAGCATTTCCGAGTGCGTATAAACATCAACTCCCGTATCCTTTGTCTGCTCAAGGAGCATTTCAAGGTCTTTCAGATCGTGACCTGAGATCAGTATTGCAGGATTTTTGCGGACACCGATATCAACTGTCGTGATCTCAGGATTGCCGTATGCTGTAGTATTTGCAGCATCAAGGTCAGCCATACCCTGAACGCCGTACTTGCCGACTTCCAGCGTGAGAGCCACAAGGTCATCGACCGACAGACTGTCATCAAGTGTTTTAGCAAGAGCCGACTGTAAGAAAGAATCAAGCTCCTCATCATCATTCAGCAGAGCGTTTGCGTGTTTTGTATATGCCGCAAGTCCTTTCAGACCGTAGGTTATCAGCTCACGCAGAGAGCGTATATCCTCATTCTCTGTTGCAAGTACGCCGACAGTCTTTGCTTTCTCGGCATAGTCCGAACCGTTCCAAAGAGCTGCTTCGGAAAGTGATTCTTTATTCTGCACCTGTCCGAGCAATTCTTCTTTGACTGAAAGTGTTTCAGTAACCTTAGCGGTAATGCTGTCGAGATCGAAATTTGCATTGGTGATCGTGATAAACAGGTTCACGCTGATAAGATGATTAACAGTCTTATCGACAGTCTTTCCCTCTGCACGGAGCTGAGTTGTCACCGCAGACAATCCCTTTGTAACGTACACAAGCAAGTCCTGCATTACTGCGACTTCGGGTTGTTTACCGCAGACACCGCAAGCGGTACAACCTTTACAGCCCGCTGTTTCCTGACACTGATAGCAAAACATTTTCTGTTCCATGATATATTCCTCCATTATTTTCTTATCTCAACGATACTGCCGTCCGGCGAAATGACTGCGACTTCGAGCGGAATATCCTTACCGCTTGCTTCTATCGCACGTTTTATCGCATACTCCATACCTCCGCAGCATGGTACGGTCATTCTTGTGAGAGTGATGCTTTTTATTTCGTTATTCCTGAATATCTCTGTCAGCTTCTCAGCGTAATCAACGGCATCGAGCTTAGGACAGCCGATGAGCGTTATCTTCCCACGGATAAAATCATGGTGGAAGTTTCCGTAGGCGTAAGCCGTGCAATCAGAAGCGATAAGAAGATCTGCACCGTTGAAATAAGGTGCATTTGTAGGCAGGAGCTTTATCTGTATCGGGAACTGTCGCAGACAGCTCGGAACACGAACATCGCTGTCATCTTCTTTTGGCGTAAAGCTCTGCAAAGCAGAACCCGGACAGGTGAAACCGCTGCAAGCGGACTTCTTCTGTTTGTTTGCCTGCACTGCCTTCTCGTCATAAGCCGCCGCTTCACGCTCGGTGAAGTGGATAGCGTCCATAGGACAGGCAGGGAGACAGTCCCCGAACCCGTCGCAGAAATCGTCACGCATGAGCTTCGCTTTGCCGTTTACGATAGCGATAGCCCCCTCATGGCAAGCTTTCGCACACAGACCGCATCCGTTGCATTTTTCTTCGTCTATCTCAATTATTTTTCGTATCATAGCCATACCTCCTTGACTTATCAGTTACATTATAGTATAATCAAAGGAGAAAGTATGTTGTAATTACAACATTTTGGGAGAAAAATATGGATATTTCAGTTTTGCATAATTCGATACTGTTCAAGGGCTTTGATGATACCGAAATATCGGAGCTTATGAAAGCCCTTAATGCAGCCGAAAAGAAATATAAGAAAGGTGCGATGATCTTTTCTTCGGGAGAAATCACCGATAAACTATGCTTTGTGACCACAGGCAGCGTTACTATTGAAAGCAATGATATGTGGGGAAACCGCACGATACTCAACCTTGTAGGTAAGGGACAGTTCTTTGCAGAAAGCTATGCACTCCTGCCCGATGTGCCTATGCTGGTCGATGTCTGCGCCGCTGAGGATTGCACTGTTGTTTTTCTGAGCATGAAGTCGCTCGCTGACCTCAACGATACGATAAGGGCGAGACTTCTTGCAAATCTTCTCACTATCACCACGAGAAAAAATCTGCACCTATCGAGCCGGAGCTTTCATACTGCTCCGAGACAGGTGCGTGGACGTATTATGGCATATCTTAATACCGTATCGGTTCAGAAGCATTCCCGTAAGTTTGATATACCCTTTGACCGTCAGCAGCTTGCGGACTACCTCAATGTTGAACGCTCGGTGCTTTCCAATGAACTCAGCAAGATGCAGCGTGACAGATTAATACGGTGCAGGAAGAACCATTTTGAGATCATATAACAAAAATGCAGCCGACATTAGGGCGGCGCACATAAAGCAGTTTATGTGCGCCGCCCGAATACCGGACTTTTTCTGCTTCTACAGCTTCAAACGAAACCGCAGTTAACTATCTATAAGAGGTGTCTGCTTACTGTACAGTAACAACGAATGATCTGTCATCGATCTTATCCAGATCCCACTTACCGTCAACCTTAGCGCAGATCAGCATCTCGTAAGTGCTGTCAACGAGCAGCTTAGGTGAAGTGTATGAAAGCTCGTTGGTGTAAGCAAGGATCTTCCATCTGCCAGCAATCTTAACTGCTACGCCATACTCCTCTGCATCCTGAACTTCATTCCACTCCAGCTTGAACTGATGGAACTGTCTGCTGTATTCGATGTTGCTGAGGGTAGGATATTCTTCATCTCTGGGAGTTACAGTGATAGCTTTGGAATAATCTCTCTTCCACTCGCCGTTGAACATTGCAATTACTGCTACCTTGTATTCCTGACCGGGCTTCAGATTCTTGAGATTATAAGATGTACCGTGACCGGATTCCAGAAGTCTCCACTCGCCGTTGATAAAGCCAACTACACCGTACTTTTCAGCACCGTATACCTTTTCCCAATTCAGAGTTACGCTCTTGTGACGCTTCTCGTATGTAACCTCGGGGTTGAGCTTTTCCTTTGCCTCAACCTGAATGGAATCGCTGAATGCATTACCGTTAACAAAAACGGTAGCAGTATATATGGTCAGACCCTTGGAATAAACAGAAGTCAGGTTAACTTCGCTCTCAACGGCTTCGCTAGCACCGTCGTCCAGGCTGATCATCTTAGGAACAGCGGTGTATGTGCCGTCATCTTCAAGAATCCAGTTCCATGTTACATAGTGGTACTTATCAACAGTTGCTGCCTTGCCATCAACATATACAGAAGAGTTGGGATCGAATGCTGCACCGTCTTTACCATCGACACCATCGGGATAACGACCGGAGTGGTTACTGCTCTTCATGCCCTTGCCGCCCTTGCCGCCTTCGAGGTTGAAGTTGCCACCGTAAATGGTGATGTTACCAGCCAGTGCATAGCCGCCCTGTCCGCCGCTGCCTGCATACCAGCCATCTCCGCCGTCGCCTGCGTTACCAGCTTTGGCGTTGATAGTACCGCCGTATACAGTGAGATCACCGTCGATAGCAGCTACACCGGGAATACCCCAGTTGCCATTCAGCCAACCGGTGCTGCCGTAGCCCTGAGCAGAATCACTTGCAGTAGCGTTGATAGTGCCGCCGTATACGTTTATAGTACCCTTGATAGCGTTGTGACCAAACTGGTTGGTACCCTCATTGGGAGCACCTGTTGCGTTGAGTGTGCCTTCGCCGTAAACGTTCAGTACTGCACCGTCTTCAATAACGATACCCTGAGAAGCTGTAAATGTTGCACCTGCGTTCAGTGTAAGGTTAACTACACCAGAAACAGTAACTACGCTGTCAACGGTAACGTCACCTTCTTCGATAACATAATCGCCTTCGCTGAGTGCGCTGTAATCAACAGCAACAACTTCTTCAACTGCTTCGGCGGTAGTTTCGTCAGCGGTAACTTCCTCATCAACGTAAGCTACCAGCTCTGCCTCATCAGCACTTGCCGACAGGCTTATAAAGCTGCCAACGTTAGCAGGGAGCATACCTGCAGCCATTGTAAGTGCCATCAGACCTGATGCAACCTTTTTCATACTTCTTCTTTCGTTCATTTTCTAGTTCCTCCTTAAAAAATGATTATTAATATTATAAAAGCATACCCAAATTACCACAAAGGATACACTTTTATTAACTTGACAAATTGCTGTATATTAGCGATGAATATACACCAGAAATTGGTATTTCTGATTTGGCGTTTATTACTGACTAACTGTACAACTAACGGTAAATATTTACATCAAGTTCAAAACTACCTTGCTTTGAGTACATAGTTTATCCATTTACACAATATGAAGATTCGTCGCAAATCGCGATATATTAATGAATTATAGATATATTCAATAATTTATCCTAAGATTTGCTCAAAAAATAATTATCATCTACACATAAGGAACAAATCGTCTTTCGGCGGGACTATTCATGACAACGTTATCGCTTTTGGCGTTGGGTAAAGTTAGCACCAGCGTACTTATAACGCTGTCATGTAAATCTTACGCCGATAAATTTGGTCTTCAATATCTGTATAATGATATTATCATTTATTATAGAGTAGTGGGTGGACATCATTTTCTTTGCTCGCGCAAATTTGAACAAATAGTAGATGAATTTCATAACCAACACTATACTAAGAATTGTAATATAAAAAAGCTAAAAAGTCAATAGAAATTGCGTGAGTTGTATGAAACTTGCGTGAGTGGTCATTTATATTCTTGTATTTTATTTGTCACTATGGTATAATATTTATATTAAGTTATATTAACTCTGGAGAGGTGAATTTATGGAACTTAATATAGCGATCGTGGACGATTTGGAACACGACCGCATTATAATAAAGAATAGTGTTGATCGTTTCTTTCGTGACAGACACAACTGTACAATCAGGTCGGCGGAATATTCTTCTGCTGAGGATTTTCTTAAAACCTACCGCAAAGGAATGTTCGAGATAATCTTCGTCGATGTTTGCATGGGCGAAATGGACGGTCTTACCCTTGCAGAACAGCTTCGCATTGCTGACCGTGAACTGGGTATTATTTTTATGTCTACCACGCGGGACTTTGTTTTTCAATCCTTCTCTTCTCAGCCAAAAGGTTACCTCTGCAAACCATTTGAGTATGCTGCTTTTGCTGAGGTAATGAACAGGACTATCCGCGATCTTGATGCTGAGGACAAGCTGCTGAAAGTCAGCATTCCTCATAAGGTGTTGGAGATACCACTTTCTGAGATTGTCGCTGTGCTTTCAAACAACCATTCGGTGGATCTAAAACTTATCACGGGCGAAGTCAAACAGAGTATCATGCTTTTTGGCGAACTGGAAACTGCTTTGGAAAACGAGCCTAATTTTCTGTTTTGCAGCCGTGGTGTAATAATCAATATGGACTACGCATCACAGGTCAGGGGCGACCAGATCATCATGCAGGATGAAATGATATATCCTGTTCGCAGGCGCGGACGTAAGGATATTCTCGCAAAATTCACGAAATACGCCGCATCGCGTATGCGCAGGAGGCTTGATATATGAATATCAGCCTGACCATCAGATATTTTACCGAGCTTGCAATGGTCATACCCGCCGCAGCTATGGCGGTGATACCTGTGTACCGCTGCCGCAAGGTAAACAAGCCATTCCTCTTCGGCGCACTTGCGATCGTTCTTGGCATATTCACTGTGGGTGGTTCGATACTGTGTTCGATGCTTCTAATTCCAACCAACAAGCTGTTGTTTCCGACGATGGTTGCGATGTTTCTGCTATATAATTTCTGCTTTGAACTATCTATTTTTCAAAAGCTTTTTTCCTTTGGAAATTCGATGTTCCTGTGTGCGTTTTCAACCACATACAACACATTCCTGACTGCGCCGCTGGAACTTGGAAACAAATATAACGTATACAACCTGTCTTCGGGGCTTATCTGTCTTGGTGTTACAGTTTCTGTCGGGCTAGTCTTTGCACGAACACTATTTAAGAAGTTCCCCGAAATGTTTGAGAACGAAGATCTCGATAATGTGTGGAAAGTTCTTTCTATCGTACTGCTTACTTCATCGGTTCTCATTATCTGGACAAATCCTCTCAGCGCCGAGAATGTCATGATAGGCAGATTGCGCAGGATAACTCTGGTGATATTTCTGACCATTCCGATTGTCACTTTGTTTCTGTACCATATATTATGGTGGCTTTCCAAAAAGATGACCGAGCGTGCTGATCTACAACGCAGCCTTGACTTTTTTCGTATGGAAGAAAACCAGTACCGAAAAACAAGGCAGTATTTGCAGGAATCCTCTCAGCTTCGTCACGATTTTCGCCAGCATATACTCCTTATAAATGAATATCTGAAAAAGGGTCAGACCTATAAACTGAATGAATACCTCGCCCCGCTGGTTGAACATATTTCCCAGCGGCATAAGGCGATATGCGAAAATCAGGCGGTCGATGCTATTGCAAGCCACTATGACGAAGCCGCAAAATCTCAGGAAGTTTCAATAAACTGGTCGATAGACTTAGGCGAAGACCTGCCCGTAAAAGAATCGGATATGTGCGCAGTCATGGGCAATCTGGTAGAAAATGCCATTCGTGCGGCATCAGAACTTGATGGCGATAACCGTCTTGTGAGTGTCCGCATCGGTCTGATGAATACGAAAGCGTTGGTAATATCGATATACAACGCCTATCGCGGCAGGATTGAACTGGACAAGAATGATTTGCCCATCACCAACAAAGAAGGTCATGGAATCGGTCTGCGTTCTGTTCAGAACATTGTGAAGCGTTATAAAGGGTCAATGGTCATTGAGACCCACAATGGGATTTTCAACGTAAGCATACTTATGTATCGTCCCGAATAAACAGGGTATCGGATTTTTCTATACATTAAAATGAGTTCTGTAGATTTTATATTTACAGAACTTTTTTAGCTTAATTACTCAGGTTAATATTCTTTTGTATCAAATGCCGTTAATACTATATAATGACCGTCAATCTTTACAAAAACAAAAGATAATATTCATATACTTAATAATTTGCTTGCCGTTTGGCGTTTGACCTACAAGGTGCCAAGCTCTTCTTTTTGTGGTATAATATAATTGCCAAAACCATTAAACCAACGAAAGGATTCAGAAGATTCCTGTGCAGGGGGAAAAATAACATCAGAACTGAGTTCCTTTTGCTGGGACTTGCATACAACATAAAGAAGCTTTTTGCTAAGATTTCAGAAAACCGACTTGGAATTTCTCTTTTTGAACTGAAAACGGCATAAAAACCAGCAGAACATAACACCCCCGAGTCCTCTTTTTTTGAAGAGGGCTTGGGGGTGTGTGCTCTGAAACAGCTTATTTCACCAGTTAATATGTTTTTTTACTCTGATGTTCGGATATGGTTAGAGGGTGCTGCGGTTGCAACAGCCTCTTGATTTTATATCCTGTCTAAAATACTATGAATATCCCCATTGATACAAATGCTCTGACCTCTGATCTCATCAGGTGCATACGCCTCCCCGAAATTCAGGCAGGCATAGACCGCCTTCGGGTTTGCATAGGTCATCTTCCAGAACGGATACTTGATTATGACAGGCGTGTTCATGCCTACGCCAAGCTCTAAGAACAGGATATGCTGTCCCTCATGGCGGCGCAGGAACTCATCATAACGCTCCGCTGCTCTGTGCCAGCCCTCGTCTTCGACAAAGGTGTCATCTGCTCTGAGGTTCATGCTCATAGGCTTTCCGCAGACAGGACAGTGCGGAACAAGCTCTGACGGAACACGCATATCCTTCTGCCGCTCAAACATCGCCCTGACCGTTTCCTCGTTGTCATAGGTCTTTTGTCGGCACGGCTCACTGCACTGCCAAAGTCCATAATCGCCCTGCGTGTAGAACAGGCGGTGCTTGTGAAGCCTCACACGACTAAAGTCGCGTGCTTCCAATAGTGTCCTAGCGGACACGCCCACTTTAGGTGGGCGGACTACGTTTCTACCATACAGCCTGAACTCAGAAAATTATGCTGTTTGAGCAATAATTTCCGCATTCAGGTTAACTAAGGTAGAGAACGTGCAGGTGCTTCTCTTACTGCATTGAGGTACTTTTGCCTCAATGAGCAACCTTGAATTCTCATCCAAGGATTTTAATATTTCACGTATGAAATATCTTGCCCCGATATTATACGAAGCAGATAGATCACAGTTGTAGGTCTTGCCATTTTGAAATTTGCATAGCTCATAGGTATTGAAACCACCAAATTTACCACGAAGTACAAAACCACTGCCATCGTAGGCAAGGCGTGACGTATTCCATGCACAGATATGGCTTACTCTCATACCCAGTCTGTGAACTTTATTCGTTACAATAGACTGAACTTCCTGACTGCGCCACAGCTTGAGCTTCTGCTTTTTAGAACCGCGGACCTTACCGTTCTTGTCTAAATGCTCAAATACAATAACATCTGCATTATAAAGAACAGCTATATCTACGATGCAGGCAGCAGTTTTAGTGGCAATGTCGTGATTGATTCCTTTGGCTTTTGCCCAAAGCCTTGGTGTTTTATAGTTACCATGCTGCTGAGCTTTTTTTATACGGTTAACACAATGCATCAGATGGTCTGTTTATTTGGTAAGCTTACAAAAATGCCTTCCAAGAATAGTGCCATCTGAAAGCATTACGGAAATCGTAGCTGCGGTGTTTATTCCAAGATCTACAGCAACAATGGTCTGTTCATACACAGATATATCTGCAAGTTTGACCTTTTCCTCAAATGGAAATTCCAAAAACCACTCCTTGCCTCGTTTTTGAAGTGTTGGAGCGCATTGCTTGCGAAAACTGCAATGTCTGTATATATAATCCATATCAGACTTTTTAAGGTTTATCGTTATCCAGTCCCATGTATTACGGATGTAGACTTTGATCTGGGCAGTATAATCACCGGTCTGATTGTACATTACTGTACGGTACATAGAAGGGAATGTATATCCTGCTTTTGGAGACGATGGTTCTCTTCCGACCGGATCTTTGATCCAGTTATCGAGATTGCTTTTGTAAGATGATACCTTGCCTATAGCCTCGTTAATAGCACCACGGCGCAGATAGCTTGGCATCTTATAGAATTTGGCATCAAAATCATAAATTGGATCGGGATTATCTTTTGTAGCATGGATCAGTGTTTCAATATATGTGAGTCTACTCACACCTTTGAATGCCGTGAAGAACGCTATTTGCTCGACGGGATCGTTGAACTTGATGACACGTATCTCGGTGCTCCAACTCTAGGTAGATTTGCCAGGGATAATATCCGCGCAGGCTCGAAGATCGAGAGTGATAATGCTCGAAGTTACAAGAAACCGCTGGCACAGAAATACTTCCATGTTATTGAGACATATGATCCGACAAGCGGTCAGCTGAATTGGATGCATAAAGCTATATCAAACTTCAAAGCAATGATCATGGGAACTTACCACGGAAACGAAAAGATCCACACATCGTTATATGCTGCCGAATACTGTTACAAATTCAACCGTCGTAAGCTGGGAAACAGTGCGTATTTAAGGCTTTTGGCTGCTTTGGTGCAGTGATCTTACTTGTGGTGTGTTAAGGGGATAACCATATAATAATATAGCAAAATACCTCACTTGCTAAAATTTATATATAGCAAAAAACTCTGAAGTACATTTAATGCACCTCAGAGTTAAGAATAATGAATTGATAATGCCATTACTGGATTGGTATGGGCATTATTGTTTAGTAAATACCTGAATGCTATCAGGGCTTTCATATTTGTTATGTTCTATGATTGATCTTTGTTTATGACACTATTGTTCTATCTGTGGCGAATTAGATTCTGTGTCACTTTGAATATAATCATCCAGTGTGAACATCATTGTTTCCCTAGGACCCGGCTTCGTTGGCAATCCGAATTCACTTAATTGGGAGTAATTTTCATTCCTATATGCTTCTATCATGCTTGTATACTTTTGAGGCTGTCTTTGTTTGAAAATATCGTAATATCCGAGAATCGTTCCTCTGCTTCGAAGCAAATTTGCTGCGATTATATCATCGACCTCGGGTGTTTCATCAAAATCAAAACTGTTGTCAACCAATCGAAACGACCCATTATCGATTGAAACAAGAATGCGACTATAAAACAGATATGCTTTTACTTTATCAGAATCGTATATCAGCTCAAAATCAGAGCTTCTTATCTCCTCATCCCCTACTTCAAGAAGAAGTGTATCTCCGTCCTTTATAGAATACACTCTACCTGTTGTAGTAGATCTACTTTTTACTTCAAAAACATCGCCATTTGGGGTTGTAACTGTGCCTTCATCATTGAGTCCGGAATGACATCCAACCAGAAATAAAGATATCATAAAGCTCAGTAATAAAATAAAAAATTTTTTCAACATATTTTTATAACTTTCCTTTTATATAGTTGATAAACGCATATGTCAAAGCGTCGCTTTCTTCTTGTGTTATAATTTTGGGATCAGGTATGGAATAGATCGGTACGGAATACGTTAATGGATTTCCAAACATATCTGAAGATGTATAATATTTATAACCTTCAAAACTCTCCTCGTATTTTTTTCTTATTTTCGGAGTATAAGCTGCTTCCTCAGCCTTATCTTTCATAAAGTAATGCTTAACTGGACCATTACCATGTGTAAATTCATCTGCTTTTTCTTTAAGTTTCTCAATTCCTCCATAGTTATCCACAAATATCTTAAATCGATCCTTATAAACATTGTTATAATAGTCTTTCAATACATCCGATAACAATTCACTCTGATTATATAAATGAACAATATTATCAGCATCGATATCCGAGAACATATCATCTTCCTTGAAGTACTCAGATTCGTCAGAACAAATATATTTCTTAGCTACCTCGTTTAAATTGCTATTTTCTTCATTAGCATGAACTTTAATGTCATAAATCAAAGTCTGCAAGTCTCCAGCCCATCCTGAGAGTTGAACATCCACAAACAGTGGCTCATTTCGATATCCTGATAATGTAGCCATCATATGGATAAAATCAATCTCATTGCCGTCTCTGTCGATGAATTTTAAATTTTGAAAATAACCGAGAAGACCATGGTGTCGCTTTTCAATCTCCTCTCTAAGTTCTCCACAATCAAATCCTGTTGCATACGACCACATAAGATTATTGATAATACCATCATAACCGTATCTTTTCTTTAAGCAACGTAGAACATTGATTGTAATAATCGAATCGTCGAACATTTCATAATACTCATGATCATAAATTAACTCAGAATTTTTAATTTCTCTAATATCATCTTCAAGGATTTTGATTTTTTCGATTAAAGTGTTAAAGTTTCGATCATACTCAGAAAGCCATAAATCATCATGACCATTTTTATACGTATCATCATCCCAAGGATCAGAATTATAAGTAAAATATACAGATGAATAAGTGGTCTTGCCGCTATAACCATCATATACTTCAACAACTTTTGATCTTATATTATCAATAGATATTTCCTGTCCATCGAAAAGATCATCATTATCACAATCCTGAATCTCAGGGTCGGTATAGAAAATCTGTGCATTAGAAATGACCAGTCCCGAAACCTCAAATTCATCAGGGAGTCCGTCTTTATCTTTATCGGGAAGTGTTTTCAGATCAAAATGGTTTTTCTTTGAAAGATCCTTATAGATCGCATCCAGTTCTTCTGCTGTTGCAGCAGTAAAAGAGTCCCCGCCGGTGTAAGTTGCGCAGTCTTTCAGCTTCTGATTGTCTGCATCCGAACCAAGACCAATGGTATGTATCTTTATGTTCTTCTCAGCAGCCTGTTTTATCAGATCATCGACAACGTTTTTGCTAAGGTCTATCTTTAAATTAACATCGCCATCAGAAAGTAAAATTATATGTCTGGTGTACCAATGCTCGACTTTGCTGAGCTGTTTGACTGCCTCTTCAATTGCTGAACGCACATTAGTGCCACCGCCATTGTATGGTTCTACACGCCTTTTTAATTCTTCTTTATCATATGAGAAGCCGCTGACAAGTTTTGCGCTACTTTCAAAACTGATAAGAGCAGTTTTGTCAGTTAATGTCATCGAGTCAATGAAATTATCAATTGCAAGTTTTCTATAACCGTTTCTGTCATTACCGCTCATACTTCCCGAGCAGTCATAACAAATTGCTGCTGCAAGCGGTTCGTAATCATCTTCAAAATATAATGAAGCTCTTTTCCAAGCATCAAACCATTCTTTTTTATCTACAAGCATATACTTGCTGAAATGAGTAGTATTTATGCTGACAGTAGAATTCTCTTCATCAAGTATGGTTTCAAGTTCAACGAATTCGTCCTTATTCTCATCATACCATAAAAACAGCAGGTTGTCAAACTCTGTATCGCCCAGCTTACTCTTGTCAATAACATATGTAAGTGTAGCTTTTTCATACTTTGAAGTAGTTTCAATAGAGAAGGGTTCACCAACAAGTCCTACTACACCTGTGCAAAGCATATCCTTATTCATTACACTCTCAACAGTAGTAGTCTTCTGAAGATTGCCTGTACCCTCCATAGAAACGATAACTTCTGTTACGGCGCAATCTTCGTTCTCAACCTTGTGTGTAAATGTCTGAGAACGCCTTTCCTTGCCGTCAAGCTCACCGTCATCGTCTGAATCGGGATCTTTGGGATCAGTGCCAAAATAAATCTCGTCATCATCGTTCAGACCATCCTTATCGGTATCAACTTCAAGCGGGTCAGTGAAATAGGTATTAACTTCATCACCGTCTTTGAGGTTATCTCCATCGGAATCATCATTGAAAGGTCTTGTGCCGATCTCGTATTCCTGACCATTTGAAAGACCGTCTGTGTCAAAATCTTCATCGTAGTCTGATACACCATTATCGTTTGTATCGATTTTCAAAGGATCAGTACCGAGAGAAAGCACTTCATATCCGTCGGGCAAAAGATCACCGTCGGTATCAGCTTCATAAGGCTTTGTGCCTATTTCCTTTTCGATAAGGTTAGGCAGACCGTCTTTGTCAGTATCTGCAAGATACTTCCAGTCAGCAAAAGTCCAGCTGAGTTCTTCGGTTTCAGTACCTACAAATTCTGCCCATGTGTTGCTGTAATTGATGTTAGCACCATAGCGGCTGTTAATAACAACATTCTGTGCGATTATGATACCGTTCAGATTAAAATTGTCACAGTCGATGGTAACTGTACCAAATGGCGCATAGATCAGACCGTTCATCGAAGCCTGACTTTCATCGATATTTATATCACCGAATTTGGAATAGATAACAGCATTGTTGCCGTTGAGATTTCCGCCGCTGAGAGTAACATCGGAAACCGCACCGATTGCAGTATTCAGTGCAACATTGCCGTTATATGACATCTTGCCTGTAACATACACCGGCGAATTGAGGTTGATGTTCATCTCTGACAGCGTATAGTCGTTATCAAAATTACGGCTATTATTGAACCAGCTTGTCATCAGCTTGTTGTGGATATAGATCATATCCCTGCTGACATCGAAAGCCTTAGCGCCGTCCTGTGCATCAGTGGTATTCTCATCATCGGTGACGATCTCATCAACAGCAAGTGCTTCGTTCTCCAAAATAGTACCATTTACATTCGGATACTTTGCAGTTGTCGAATAAACACCGTTTGTGCAAGTGTTGCCATTGACCGTCAGATAATTAAGGTCAAGCTTAATGCCACCCAGTTCATCCGCAGCAAATATCGCATACGGATATGCTTCCTGCTTACTTGCAGCGTCAGCACTTGCAGGTAAAACTGCTGACATACTTGTTGTTATCATAGCTAATGATAACAGCCCTGAAACAACACGTTTCAGATTTTTTGATCGTTTTTGATCCATTTTAACCCTCCTAAACTTTTTTGCCAAATTTTCGGCAAAGCGGCTTTGAATTTTGAGTCGCTTGAAGATTATATCACATTAAAATATCGTGTGTCAATAGACTAATTAGTCTCTCCTCAATTCAAATAAAACCTTCGTAGCATCGACAAAAGCGATAAAACATGGTATAATAGAAGTGCAAGGAAAAAGCCGGAAAACGAGAAAAAAGCTTGCACTTTGGAGGATGCCATGTATAAGTTCAAGAGAGAAAAGCAGATTTCATTTACCGATTTCAATCAGCCGCTGGGACTGAAAATGAACCCGGATAACCGCTGGGTGAAGAAAGCAGCAATGATCCCGTGGGAAACGATCGAGGCTGAGTATGCGAAGCTGTTCCCGAGCCATACCGGTATGCCTGCAAAGCCCCTGCGCATGGCACTCGGTTCGCTGCTGATTCAGAAGCAATATCACTATCCTGATGAGGAACTGGTCGAACAGATCAGAGAAAACCCGTACTATCAGTATTTCATCGGTCTGCCCGGATATGAAGACAAGATTCCGTTTGTGCCGTCTCTGCTTGTTGAATTTCGCAAGCGTCTGTCTGAAGAGGTGCTGAACGAGATCAATGAAATGATCATCGAATACAATACACTGAAAGACGATCAGGATGACGATGATGATCACGGTAACGGCGGCGGAGAGCAGGAGACGAATGAGCAGCAGGATGTCTGGAATCACACGGAAACCGCCGGGATTTCTGGTACATTGATCATTGATGCAACTTGTGCTCCGCAAAACATCAAGTATCCGCAGGATATTGAACTGCTGAATGAAGCGCGTGAAAAGCTGGAAGATATGATCTGCCGGGTCAGTGATGAATACAATTTCTACAGACCGAGAATGTACCGTGAGAAGGCACGAAAGGATTATCTTGCTCTCGCAAAATGCAGAAAACGCGGTGCGAAAAAGATCAGAAAAGCAATCAAAAAGCAGCTGCAATACATCCGCCGCGATCTTGGATATATCTCGAATCTGCTGAAAAATAATGGTGTTGTGCTTTCAGAATCTGACGCATATTTACTCGATATTCTGGAGACAGTCTATTCGCAGCAGCAACATATGTTTGTCAGCAATACACATCGCATTGAAAATAGAATCGTCAGCATCAGCCAGCCATATATCCGACCGATCGTCAGAGGAAAAGCAAAATCTCCGGTTGAGTTCGGTGCCAAGCTGGATCTGTCTGTGGATGAAACCGGAATGTGCAGAATTGAAAAGCTATCCTTCGATGCCTACAACGAGAGTGCCGTTTTAAAAACTGCGCTCGAGAATTATAAGAAACGCACAGGACATTATCCGGAGCGTGTACTCGCAGATCAGATCTATCGTAATCGGGATAACATTGCATTTTGCAGCAGTCTAGGCATTCGGCTTTCCGGAAAGAAACTCGGAAGGCCGAAGAAGGATGCAGACAGCAAGGCTGAGAAGAAAATCGCCTACCAGGATAATACCGACCGAATTGAAGTGGAGCGGAAGTTTAGTCTCGCGAAACGCAAATTCGGTCTGGGTCTGCTGCTTACAAAAAGAGAAGATACAACAAAAGCATCGATCGTTCTCAGCATCATTGCGATGAACATCGACCGTCTTGCGGCGATGGTTTTGCGCCTTATTCAGTTTTTGCTGAATTTCGAGCTGTCATATGGCCTGCGGCGGTGCTCTTGAAATTATGCCTTAATGAGGAGAGACTAATTATCGATTCAGAAATAACAACTTAATACAGGTATTTGCTAAGTGATTTCTCAATGTTCTACACAATTCAACAAGAGTTATGGAGTTAAGGTTGGAACAATCGGAGAACATACCTCTCATATTATTTTTTACGTTGCCTGTATCAAATTCACTTAGATTAAGTGCAGTCAGACTGGTACAGTGATCAATCATAATGACCATATTGTTCAGCTGTCTCAGATATAATTGCTCAAAAAAAATCCTCCATTGACATGAATGGAGGATTCGACTAGCTGCAAAATTGGCATCAAAAACCACACTGTACGCTGGGAAGTATCGCTCTAATCCAGATTGCAGTCTCCAGCGCAAAAGGCAGCTGTATATATTCAGTTATGACCGAAGCAGTCTGTTGTGCTGGTGATGATCAGACGGCACATGTTTATGTTTAAGACTTCTGTCGCTTACAGTTGCTACAAAATACGATGGATTCCATATATATTTATTATAGTAGATTTTTTTAAGAATTTAAAATTTTATATACTTAAAAGTTGTTCTGTGTTTGTGTCACGCGTGACACAATCAAAATTTAATTATTTTTTTAGATCTAAGAAGCAAAATGACAGCTGATCTTACTCACTTAGCTGTCTTTCACTTAAGAATTATAGTATCTGACATTCTTAATTGAGGATTACAGTTTACAAGACGAAGTATATGATCAGGACTTCCTGTATTTGGTAGCTCTTACAATATGGTATTACAATGAATATACATACCCTCGACCATGCACAACAGAATGTCTAGAAATGCCGCCTAACTCATGACTAAAGTCACGAGCGTGCGGCGGCAAAATCGTCAATATCAGACTTTTCAATTATATGATTTAATAATTTAAAGAAAAACATTAAATTTTCAACTTCATTATCAGTTTCATTTTTTGAATAGACATCAACTCTTAATTCCCAGCTCAATTCGAATCCATATTCTTCCTTAACACAATCTGCTCCATATATTTATATACAAATCATTATATCATAAAATTATCCTGATTACAATAGCATGGTATTGCTATTGCTTCGTCTTTATCAGTCGTCTTGGTCTTTTTCTTTAAAATCTGCCCATCTTTCGATTGAAGTCTAATGTATCTGAGGTATTATGAAAGATCACGGCATTCAATTTGCTTATATCAAACTCCACAAAAGAAATAGTAACGCTAGGATCATTATTATCATAGGAATCGTATTCTTGTTTACGCATTGTGTATAATCCGTAAGTTGCGTTACCATCGCGATTTAAAGCCATTATATACCAATCATCATAGTATTCATTAACAGGGAGATCATTTCCCAACGATGAAGTCGATAGATTAAAAACCACGCTATTATGCGGTTTGCGGGACTCACATAACCGGGTTGATCCCAATTTGACCCCACAAAAACAACAATCGCAGAAAAGAACCCAAGCATAGAATTATAAAGAGCTGAGACAGGTTATGTTGTCTCAGCTCTTTTTGCAGTGTCTATTTCTCCCTCAGCCGATAAGTCCTGTTCCTGTTCGCACCCTCGGCAACTATAATGTCGTCAGCGATCAGTTCATTGAGAATGTCTCTCGATCTTGTCAGCTTGATACCAAGTAATTCTGCAATATCTTTTGATTTGCAGGTAACATGGTCGGTAAGGAACTCAATTACCGTTTCTTTTTGAAGTTCGATGATCTTCTTTTTATCGCCGGTTTTTATCAACGCTTTTTTATCAACGCTTTTTATCAACGTTTTTTTACCAGAAACCGCTGATAAGTCATTTGGCTCGGAAATCACCGAAAGCGACAGCGTGATCCTTTCCGGCTCGAAATCTTCGGTGATGACTGGCGCTTCCCAGCCCTGCTTGTCCCAGACTCTGTAAATGTTCGGGATACCGCTGCCTGCACGCTCGCCAATATCTATGAGGTTGAACATCTTAATCAGCGTGGTGTTTCTTGGGTCGGAGACACCGCCGCTTTTTGCTGCTTCAACGTCAATACGGAAATTGCCGGGATTTGAGAATGTAATAGTGTCACGCTTTTTGATGATAACAAGCCCCTGCCTGCCATAATAATCGGCATTGATAATGCAGTTTGCCAGCGCTTCACGCAGAGCCGTGTGGACAGGCGTATCATCAATTCGCTCGCCGTTTTTGATCTTGAAGGGAGTCTTGATGTCCTGGGCGATACGGTTGTAGACTTTGAAATAAAAGTCATAAACGTTGCCGCTCCAGTCGCCCGATGAAGAAACGATACGGTCGGTCCAACGGGTGCTGTCATCGAATTGCTCCTGATAGTCTAGGAAATAATGAGGAAACTCCTTGACGATCTCATACTCATATCCGAACATCAGCAGACCTGCAACTGTTGGATAACGCCTGCCGTCCTTGCCCCTGCTGACCGCACCGAGCTTGTAAAGAAAATCCTCGTCCTCCAGCTCCTCCCAAACGTGACCTGGGCGGGAGTTCCGCATACGCTGACGATACCTGTGAACGCTGTCATAATCGAAAACGCCCATATCCATATCTTCCAGCACCAGCATATCCTGTGATCTGCTCGCAGCGTCACGCAGCATCGCCTGGACTTCTTCCTTAGTGCAGTGATAATCGCCCTCACCGTTGCGGCGGTAAGTACCGGAAAGCGGGTTGCCGTCAATATAGATAGGCTTGTCAGGACGCTCCGCACGGGGAACCCTGATAACAACAATATCCTTGCCGTCAACGACCTCGGTTTGAACGTCTTTCTCAGTAAGAATGTTAAGACTCACTTTGTTCGGGTTGTTGATTATTTTCCAGAATTCCTCGATCAGATAAGTCGGGTCGGGCAGATCAATAGCGTGCAGGGACTTGTCCTTGTGCTCCTCAACGCCAAGCAGGATCACTCCGCCCAGCGTATTGGCAAAAGCAGAATAAGTCTCCCAAATGCTGTTAGGCAGCCCGCCGATAGCTTTTTTCGCTTCTATTCTGTTGTTCTCTCTGTATTTTTCTAAATGGGTCAGGTCTATCATGGTGGTACCTCGTAAATGGTTTTAGCTGTATTTTTTTACCGTCTAATGATCTGAATCAGTAACTCGGAATTTAGAATTGATCCTTAAACTGATTCATAATTCCATTGATTGCATATGGTTTTGCATACTTGATCATGGCATCACTAACACTTACAGTATTACTGTTATAGATTATTTACACATAGAAGGATAAACTTCTAGATGTTTGGTTTTTCCACTTTTTGTAATATTGACATTTTGAGTTTTTCAGTATTCCAACAAGTGGTTCAATAAGTTTTATTTGTTCTGAAATATCAAGAGAATCATGGACTTTTGAATTTATGCCCCATTCTAACAGATCAAGAGCAGCATGTCTATCCAATTGTCCATGAACATATTGATTACGATAATGCTTTAAGCATTTATAACAGGCACTTTCACATTGGCATTCTGTCAGTATTCTCTTTATATCACTAAGAATAGTTGATATCTCTTTGGCTACACCGACTGCATATCCTGCACCGCTTGAAAGATTATCATACATATAAACATCAATAAAACATTGTCGAGCATTTCTACGGAATCTGAATCCGGTGACTAATTCATCAAATTCAATATCGAGCCGCTGACTCACCGCCAATCTCATAAAAATATGTGCGAAATAATCCAAATGGGTATTGACAATGATATTATATGAAAATAATAAAGCCCTAGGAGTTTAGCTTGGTTCTCATATATAGGTTTTACAAGAAGTACTTTTTTTCAGATCATACTTCATAAACCTTTCATTGTGTGTGAATCCGCACGACTCGTAAAGCTTCATACCTTGTTCCGATGCAGTGATATGAATAGTACCTATTCCATTTCGCTTTGCCCATCGCATGACATACCCCAGCAAGCACTTTGCAATTCCGCGTCGCCGGAATTCAGGTGCAACATACATACTCGAAAGCACTCCTATCTTACCGGTCGGATTAGCAGAATAGGGCGGCTTTTCGGTTAGTGTCAGCCCGACTGTACCGATCACATTTCTGCCACTCATCGCAATCCACATACGGAATGTTCCGTTCCCGAATGCACGCTCATAGAAAGCGCGTATCTCCGGTGCTAAGGTAGCTGCATTTACATCACCTTCTTCGATCAGCTGTGCAATACGCAGCTCTATCAGAAGATCTGTCAGCTTCTCACCTGCCATGCCATGACCGTTTTCGTTATACCTCGTGACGCTCTCGATATTAATGCCGTTTTTACGGCGTGCGATCTTAGCATGCAATCCCTCGATCATCCAGTCTGCAAACGGGAAACCGCTTTCGATAGGTTTGTCATAAAAATCGTCATAAGAAAGATAGTCAAAATCAATGACCACAACTTCGCCTGCCGCCGCACCTTTGCACATCAGCAGCGTATCCATTGTGCAGCCGGGTGTACTGATGAAAATGCCGCCCGCGACCAGCCTCTGCTCATACGGTTCTTCATATTCTGCGGATGCCGCCTCCTGTGCAAATTTCTTCCATTCTTCCTCAGGAAGCCCGCCGCCTATCATCGGCGGAAGGTCGGCGATTATGGGCGCATAGGGATTATTCTCACGCATTTCATCCAGCGACCAGATACCGTAATCGGGACCGATACCGCCGTTGCCAAGTTCAGTAAGATAGCGCACAAGATCGTTCGGCAGCTTGATATGCATCTCCTGCTCAAATTTGCATACTTGTTCTATTGTGGCAGGCGGGTAGAACAGATCGGCTATTGTGCAGTCACGGTGTTCACTGCCGCCGCACATCGCATATTCTTCCGCAAGCGCACGTATCTCTGCGATCAAGTCCATATTTCATTCCTCCTGGTTAATTTCCAAATGATCTGTGTTATCCCCAAACAGCACTTACTGCTTGTTTGTATATTTTTTCCTCGCCATATAAATAAGGCCTCCACCAAACAATGAATACCTTGATTTTTGATGATAAAAAGATAATCTCTTAGATAAGATTTCTTATCGATTCTTCTTATTTATTATATCACAATTAGATGGTATATTCAAGTGTAAAAATAGTAATAATCACGATTTTTTAGGGTTGTTCGTGAGTTGTTCGTCAGTTGCAGGAAAAATGAATAGGTGGGCGTTTTCACTATTAATACTAAAATGTCATCGAATCAGTTGTTTGATATGCACAAATATATAAATACCTATTGACAAGTGACCGACCGTTCGCTATAATATAGATAGCAAGTGAACGATAGGTCACTCTTTATTTTTGGAGGATGCTATGGCAAAGGATACAAAGGAAAGAATACTTGATGAAGCGCTCAGGCTGTTTTCGCAGAAGGGATATGACGGTACGAATATCCGTGAGCTGACTGCATCGCTGGGGCTTGTAAAGTCATCAATGTACAAACATTATAAGAGTAAAGAAGAAATCTGGAACTCTTTGCTGGACAGAATGATCGCATATTACAATGAACGTTTCGGTTCGGCGGATAATCTGCCGCCTGTACCCGATACTCTTGATGAACTTGTTGCAATGACAATGCGGATGGTCGATATTACGGTGCATGACGAAAAGATCGTGATGACAAGAAAGCTGCTATCTATTGAGCAGTACCGTGATGACCGTGCAAGGCAGCTTGCAACAAAGCACTTTCTGACTGGGCTGACCGAGATGTTCACATATATTTTTGACAGAATGATGAACAAAGGATTACTGAAGAACGATGCCCCTCAAATGCTTGCATTTGCCTATACCGCACCGATCTCTGCTCTGATTCATTTATGTGACCGTGAGCCCGAAAAAACGGCTGAGGCTATTTCACAAATCAAAGAGTTCAGCCGGCATTTTAGCCAAGTTTACGGGCAGGGTGACGATTTTGCCGCCGCACGCTCGTGACTTTAGTCATGAGTTAGGCGGCAAAATCGTCAATAATATGATTAGAAATTTTTGCGGATAACCGCGTTTTTATCTAGCACAACAATTTGCTTAAGTGGTTTTCGTTGTAATATGTCTCAATTGACCTTCGAAGCGGAGATCGGCACATTTTATATCAATAATCTCAACTGTTACCCGAACAGTATTTTCTTCGGAGTGCTTTTGTTCTTTCAATCTTCTGCCGATATTTCTCCGCGTCTGCCAGTTCGTCCAGCCAGCGGGTGTAGAAATCATCAAAGCTGTCCGCAAGAAGTTCCAGCGCACCCTCGCCGGTCTGAAATATTTCCCGCGCATTTTCCCCGTAATGATAACTCCGTTGTCGTAAGCACAGCCCGCCGTGCCTATCGTCAGAAAACCCCTGTCCTCGCAGATATTGTCATTGAGCTCATACTGCACAAAAAATCTCTCGGGGTGAGCGTCATAGAATTTTTTGTCTATATCGAAATCCTCGACCTCGTCTGCCCTCATCGGGCGCGGGTCACATTCTTTTTTCAGGCTGTATTTGAAAGCATCATCGTATCCCTGTTGTCTACAAATTAGTTCTACTATTCTCTCTCAAAGCTGTGTCAGCTTAATCTCTGTAATTTACAATAACACCCTTTTCCCTGAGTGCGCTTTCAACTTCTTCTGAAAACTTGGTATTATATATCGTGATCTCTTCAAGCGAATCCATACCACAGATCTCTTCTTCTGTCACCTGACCGGAATATATAGTCAATGATTCAACACTGTCCAATTTATCAAGTCCTGATATTTTCCCATCTGTTTTCAGAAACATCCTACCCAAGTTTTCCATCTGTGAAAAATTATCACAGTCAATATCATTCTTGCAAAAGATACTTAGTTGTGCTAATCTTTCAAGCCTTGAAAAATCTTCACAGTTGATATCATACTTACTGCAATAAATATCTAGATTCCATAATTGCTTTAGTTCGTTCAATTTATTCAACGAGACCTCTGTATTGTCTCCGATTATACTCAATGTTTCCAATTTTTCCAGACCTGATATATCTTCAAAACTATCTAAATTGGTATCGTATAGGTTCAAATATTCCAATTCCGTACATTTGCTCAAAGCTGACCAGTTGACACCTTCTCCGCTAATATGTAAACTTTTTAATTTGGGATTTACAATATCATTTATATCGACCGGTATCACATCACCCGATTGATGAGCATCATAAACATATATATCCTCCAGTTCAGGGCAGTACTTTACAAATTTTATAACCGGGTCATCAGCTTCCAATGAATGTATCCTTTTTAATGTGTTTGAAGGATAAAATCCCCGTTTACTCATCTCTTCATCGTAACAATACATCAAAAACGGTCTGCCCAGATAAGGCGTAAAAACTCTCACCAACGCAACCAATACAATGCATAATGCAACGCACACGGTAATTATAACTTTCTTCTTTTTCATGATCAGTCTCCTATTCTTTTTTTATTTGTTATACTTTTCTATCTCAAAGCTATATCAGCTTAATCTATGTATTTTATGGTAACACCCTTTTCCCTGAGTGTGTTTTCAACTTTCTCTGAAAGCTTAGTATTCCAAACCGTAACCTCTTTTAGTGAATCCATGTCGCAAATATCTTCTTCTATCGCTTGATCTGGATGATTTAATGACAAAGATACAACGCTGTCCATTTTATCAAGTCCTGTTATTTTCCCCTCTGTACCCAGATACAATGTTTCCAGGTTTTCCAGCTTTGTAAAATTTTCACAGTCAATATCATTCGCGCAATAGATATTTAATTCATTTAAATTTTTGAGCTGCAAAGGCTCTACCCAGTCGATATCACTCTTACAATTGAGTTCAAGTTTCCTTAAATTTTGTAATTCATTCAATTTGTTCAAAGAAAGCTCTGTTTTATTTACAAGGATACTCAATGTTTCCATTTTTATCAGTTTGGATATATCTTCAGTAGTATAAAAATCACTAAAGGAAATACACAGATCTTTCAATTCAGTACAATTGTTCAGACTTGACCAATTAACACCATATCCACTCATATCCAATTTCTTTAAATTTGGATTTGAAATATCCTTTATATTGAATGTTTCAGGGTAACCCAAAACAGTTAACTCTTCAAGATTAGAACAGTATCTTATAAATTTTACGCAAGAGTCATGAGAAGAAATCTGTAATATTTTCTTCACATCGCTGGATAGATAAAATCTCTCCTTACTGCCTCCGCCACCACAACAATAAATCAAAAACGGCTTACCCAGATAAGGAGTATAAATCCTTACCAGCACAATTAATACAACGCACACGGTAATTATAATTTTTTTCTTTTTCATAGTAGTTCTCCTTTTTTCAGACTTTCCTGTCCTCAAAATTGCCCATAAATATTATATCACAAATATTTTTTTTTTGTCAATACACGTCCGCTGTCAAGGAAATCAATTTTCATTTTATGACCTGATTCTGCTTAACAAATTTACTTGTTAAGAATCTTTTATCGTGCAGTAATGGGTAAAATGTGCGTCTGTTTTTGGGACGTACTGCTGGGTTGTCGCCCCTCAGCTGCGACTGCGTCGGCAGCGCCCTCGGGGCGAGAAATCGGATTCGCTTCGCTGTCCGATTTCGTGCGCGGGCAATATTTACGGACAAAGAAAGAGCGTGGACCTGTGATCCTTGCAGGGCCTTATATTTTAGGGGATAAGAAAATTCTGACGGTTACCTCATTTACGCAAGTATAATAAAAAACGGATAGTCGTCTGATACTGACGTTCTATCCGTTTTGCATTTATCAAATTATAACAAATTCAGCCTATCACTTTATAGTAATAGTTCCTGCATTTTTGATTGCATTTGCTGTATCCCAGCTACCGTTTACTCTTGCCGCGATAGCGACCTTGTAGGTCTTACCCGGGGTGAGGTTCTTAGGAGAAGTATAAACCGTGCCTGTTATATTCTGTACCTGTACTCTCCACTTCCCTGCCAGATATACCGCTATATCGTATCTGTCAGCACCTTCGACCTTACCCCATTTTAATCTTACCTGATGGTAGTTCTCGCTGTATTCAACGTTGATATATGTGGGGTATGCAGGCTTGGCAACAGTACTGTGAATGTAGGTGTTCATTCCCTTGTTTTCGATAACAGCATATTCTCCTACGCCGCCGACAACAATTCCGGGAGCATCGGCATTTGCCCAGAAGCTGCTGTTCGAGAGCTTTGCCGCTTCTTTTATAATACCGAATTTCTCGCCAAGTACAATAGTATTAAGGCTGTCACACTTATAAAACATATCTGTCATACTCGATACTCTGCTCGTATCAAAGCTGCTGAGATCAAGTGAAGTAATGGCGGAACACTCTTGGAACATTCCAAACATATAACTTACACTGCTTGTATCAAATCCGCTGAGATCAAGCGCGGTCAGCGAGGAACAGCCCCTGAACATATCACACATACTTGTGACTTTGCTTGTATCAAATCCACTCAGGTCAAGTGAGGTCAAGGCTTCGCACCAAGTAAACATACTGTCCATAGATATTGCATTGCTTGTGTCAAATCCGCTGAGATCAAATTCTTTTATTTTTTTACAGCCGAAGAACATCAAGCCCATATATTTTACATTGCTTGTGTCAAATCCGCTTACATCAAGAGATGTCAGAGCGTAACAATTCTCGAACAATCCGCTCATATCCGTTAAATTGCTCGTATCAAATCCGCTCACATCAAGCGAGGTCAATTCGCAGCAGTTTTCAAACATTCCGGCCATATCAGTGACCTTGCTCGTATCAAATCCGCTTACATCAAGAGAAGTCAGAACGAAACATCCTTCAAACATATGTCTCATATCTGATACATTGCGTGTATCAAATCCACTAACATCAAGCGAAGTAAGACTGGAACAACCTTTGAACATAAAGCCCATTTCTTTTGCACTGCTTGTATCAAACCCGCTTACATCAATCGAGTGAAGTGATCCACATAAGTCGAACATCAGAGACATATCTGTGACTTTGCTTGTATTGAATCCACTTACATCAAGCTCCGATAATTTGAAGCAGCCATAGAACATTCCTCTCATGTCCGTTACATCGCTCGTATCAAACCCGCTTACATCAAGCGCGGTCAATTTGGAAGCATAACCGAACATACTACTCATATTTGTGACATTGCTGGTATCAAATCCCCTTACGTCAAGTGAGGGCAACTTTTCACAGCACCAGAACATACCGCTCATATTTGTAACTTTGCTTGTATCAAATCCGCTAAGATCAAGTGAGGTAAATTTTTTACAATTACTGAATATAAAACTCATATTTGTTACGCTGCTCGTATCAAATCCGCTCAGATCAAGTTCTCTCAGACTTTCACAGCCTTCAAACATATAACTCATATTTGTTACATTACTTGTATCAAAGCTGCTTATGTCAAGTGCTGTCAAACATTTGCAGTCCTCAAACATAAAACTCATATTTGTAACTTTGCTTGTGTCAAATCCGCTGATATTAAGGGTGCTCAGTTTTTTACAGCCAGAGAACATATTGCTCATATCAGTAACATTGCTTGTATCAGCATCTGAAAGATCAATATAAGTACAGTAATTAAAATCGCTGAACAGCTCGCTGCAATCTTCAGGCAAAACAGTTCCTTCTAAAGCTACGATGGTTTTTACATACGAACGGTAACAAAAATCCCTTACAGCTGTACCATCTACCTCACCTCTGAGAAACAGCACTCCTGAATTTTCATCATAGGAAAATTTGTTTGCAAATTCGGCATGCGCGGTTATAGTCTGTGTTATTATCGGCGCGCCAACGCTGACAGTTCCTGCTGCCATACACAGTGACACTACTACTGCTAAAAATCTTTTTACTCGCATTGTTGTTACCTCCAAAATTTTCAATTTTTAATAGAATAAAATATATAATTATTCTAAAAGACATGATAGCATACATCACAAAGAATGTCAACAATTACGATATGTTTTATTTATTATTTGTTTATTATCAATAAAAGAAAATATAATTTTTTATGCTTTTGAATGTCGATCTTTGATAACACGAACGGTCAATATTCACGTACCAAAACGAGCGTATGCATACGTTTGCATACGCTCGTATATTTTGTATCGTTTGGAATAAATTCGTATCGTCTGGTATGAGTTCGTATAATTTGGTATACACATCAACGAAAAACTATTTACCGATGCATAACAACCAAAGCCAACACTGCCATACCAATACACATCACACCCAGAAACACAGACCCGACTCTTGTTCCCATCAGCGGACGATATATCTTCGACGGTTTCTCGGGCGAAAACCTTATCTCCCGCAGATTGCCGATATCCGGCACATCAACATTCGTGAACACACCCTCGCTTGAAACATAGATCGTCCCATTAACTTCATACTGCCACCAGGGATTGTAAAGGCGGCTGATCCCGCTGCCTCGCCTGCCAACCGTTCTTCCGCCTCTCTTATGGCTGCTTTTAGAATAATGATAATTTCTGTAAATGCACATAGCTGTGATCACCTGCGTACATTCTCTCATTTTACGCGAATGCACCACAGGCGGTATCACCAGCATTCCCAAGCCAACTATTCCAAACCCGACGCAGGCAACTTCTATCATCCTTTCCTGCGTAAAATAAAAGCTGCCAGGATGTGACTTGTGATAAACGTTCACCACCGATATCACCACCAGCACAGCCCCTATCAGCGGAATCACAAGATTCATAATACTCTCCAGCGATACTCCGTCCTGAAACAGACCGACCAGCCCGACGAACAGTAGCAGCGCCCCGAATGTCGTCATGCAAAGTAAAGGTTCCGTTTGCACAAAAATCGGCATAGCGATCAGCACACCGATAAACGCTATTACAAATATCGCTACCTTGATACTGTCCGCCTTGCTTGTCTTACTTTCCTCCAGACCAAGCTTTCCCTCCAGTCCAAGCCTTTCAGCAGGCACACCGTCCACAATCAACCTTTTTCCATAAGGATTGACAATCGCCCGCATCAGCGTTCCCATATCGAACACAGGTGAAGTAAACTCATCATTACCACTATTCATATAAATGCCCCCTATCTTTATTTATATTATACCACATCACAATATAAAAGTAAAGAACCATAGCTAACTGATACACGGCAACAGCATTTACTTTTTAGAGAAAAAGAAGTAAAATAGAGATATGAAGATAGAAGAATTAAAAGAAGGAATACGAAATATAAGTGAGCCAAGGAGGACAGGATATGGAAATATCCGACACAAGCTCGAAGATATAATAATCATAGGACTGTGTACCATAATATGCGGAGGGGAAGATTTTGCCGATATGGAGACGTTTGGCAAGAGTCGACAGGAATATTTGTCGAAATTTCTTGAACTTCCGAATGGTATACCTGATGGTGACACATTCAGACGAGTATTTGAAAAACTAAATCCGTCTGAGCTTTCGTCATGCCTGATAAACTGGATATCATGTGAAAGGACCAAAAGAGGAACAGTTGCGATAGACGGAAAAACGATTTGCGGAAGCGGCAATGGTAAACATAAAGCATATCATGTAATAAGTGCTTTTGTTGCAGAAAATCAGCTTACTTTAGGTGAATTGGCAGTTGAAGAAAAAACAAATGAGATAACGGCAGTTCCTGAACTTCTGGATCTGATTGATGTAAAAGGCGACATCGTAACTGCTGATGCAATGAGCTGTCAGAAGAAGATCGTTGAAAAGATAATTAAGAAGAAAGCAGATTATGCAATAGGTCTGAAACAGAATCAGCCTGCATTATACAAGGATACCAAAGATTATTTTAATGAATTTTGTGATGATATTCCGATGAAATCGACGCTTGACGATTTTGCCGCCGCACGCTCGTGACTTTAGTCATGAGTTAGGCGGCATTTCTAGACATTCTGTTGTGCATGGTCGAGGGTATGTATATTCATTGTAATACCATATCGTAAGAGCTACCAAATACAGGAAGTCCTGATCATATACTTCGTCTTGTAAACTGTAAGCCTCAATTAAGAATGTCAGATACTATAATTCTTAAGTGAAAGACAGCTAAGTGAGTAAGATTAGCTGTCTTTCTGCATCTTAAACCTCATAAAAAGAAAAATTGAATTCTGTTTGTGTCATGCGTGACACAAACACAGAACAACTTTTAAGTATATAAAATTTTAAATTCTTAAAAAAATCTACTATAATAAATATATCCCTTCGTTTCTCTTCACCGAGCCGCGTAGCTACTCGGTGAAATGCCGAAAACAGCGGCGGGGAAGCTGTGCAACAGCCCCTTTTTAGTCTTTTTCGAGGTGTTTTCCGTACCGGATTATGTCTATACATTTTTCGACTTGCGATAATGATAGAGTATTGCTTTTTACTGTTACCCAGTACAATAACTTTAGTACATAATCTCTTTTATTTTTTGTGGAAATGACTATATCCTTATTTGAGATAAAAATAGCTTCTTTCAGAGCATATTGTTCCTCTTTATTCAGCTTAAGAGCTAAACACAATTTTTTTTCGTTTTTAGGAGTAATATCTCTACTTCCGTTAAGAATATTAACGACGTGAGAGTATGACAATCCTGTACGTTCTGCAAGCTCTTTGACAGAAATCTTTCTATCCTTTGCAAATTGTATTAAAAGACTTCTTGCTATTGTTGATTCGGTACTTTTAATTTTCATAATTATCACCTTCCTCATATTATAATTATAGCAGATTATTTAGAGAAAAATAAAAAAGCAGATCACACCATTATCTCGTGTGATTTTGGGACTGCAAATGTGCATTTTCAGCTCAATAAATGAATTTTAAAGTAACAAAACAGCTCGCAAATACGGCACTTTTGCCATATTTACGAGCTCGATGCTTTAGCAATATCAGTTCACAAAAGATGATTTTTATGCGATTCCAAGAAAAAACTTCATAGGAATTTTAAGCATAAAATGTAGTTCTTTGGAAGAGGCCATATTATCCGATAAAATTACGAAGATTCCGAAATCAGCATTTTCTAACTGTAAATCACTTAAGCATATACAGCTTCCGAAAAACTTAAAGATTATTGAACATGGGGCGTTTTGGTATTGTTATTCCCTTGAAAATATCATCATCCCTGAAGGTGTCAAAGAGATAAGTGAAAGTGCCTTCTATGACTGCTACACGCTAAAAGATGTTATATTTCCGAATAGTCTGGAAGTGATAGGAGACTACGCTTTTCAGGACTGCAAAGGTATAAAAGAGGTCAATTTTCCGAAAAACCTGAAAACGATAGGAGAACAAGCTTTTGTCGACTGTGATTCTCTTGAGAAAATCATTATTCCGGAAGGCGTTGAAGAGATAAACGAACGAGCATTCTTATTGTGCTCGTCGCTATATGAGGTCACAATAGAAGGTTCGCCGAAAATTGACGGTCATGCGTTTGGTGGTTGCTATTCGATAAATGAGGTCATAATAAAAGGTTCACCGGAAATTGATGAGTATGCGTTTGAGAATTGTAATATAGTTTATATAAATTCTCCGCAATGATGAAAACGTGGTGATACCCGATCGATAGAAATCTGTATACACCGCTTACAAAGTAACGAAATAAAAAAACAAGGGCTGTGAACAGCCGCATGAGAGTATGATCTCTCACACGGCTGACACAGCCCTTTAATGTATCATGTTAACTCTTATTTTATTTCTGAACCGCCCCATTCAACAACTGTGAAGCCTTTTCTTTCAAATGTGGAAAGCTCCTGCGGTTCGATGTCCACAGCTTCTTCAAGAGGTGCATATGTCATGAATACGCGCAGCATACTATCGGGTGATGGTGTGATGTTTAGCTTTGCGGTATCAGTATATTTATCACTCTGGAAGGAAATGAGATTATATTTGTTATGCTCCATTTGTGGCAGCCAGTATACGATAAACTCATTCATCTCATCTTCAGTCAGTCCCATATAGCTGAGCTTTTCTTTGAGAAAACTCTCGGTATCACTGCCTGCTACACAGAAGCCCTTAGAAAAATCAAATTCAGTTCGGCAGTTTACAGCGTCCCAGAACAGGTATCTGTGATGAGAGCCGTCAGCCTTGTTCACAAGTGATCCGTCAGGTTTAGCGACTACATCCCAGCCATTGTTGTACTTAGGATAGGTAGTAGAAAGATCAGCTTCGGTCAGTTCGACCTCAACATGAACGTCGGTCTCCTTTTCGGGATATAGGTAGATAACAGGCTTTTTAACTATAAGAGATCTGATTTGGATCTGTCTTTCGCCAAATTCATTCACGACCTGTACCCAGCCGTACTTTCCCTTATACGCTGTAAATGCCCAGTTATCATTATTATTCATAACGCCGAGTTCCTGAAGGGAAGTTTTTCCGGGGATCGTTGAAACTTTACTGTAGCTTGTATCAGGTCCGAGATACATAGTGATCTCATCGGCAATAACATATAAGTCCGAACCATATTTGAATTCTCTGTCAGGCTTGACATAGGAATTATAGTCGACTATGGTACAGGTCACAGCATTTTTGATAGCGTTTGCAGTGTCCCATTTTCCATTAACTCTAGCGGCGATAGCTACTTGGTAAGTCTTTCCGGTTGTGAGATTCTTGGGAGAAGTGTAAACAGTATCGGTTATATTCTGCGTCTGAACTTTCCACTTGCCTGCAAGATATACAGCTATACCGTACATATCAGCACCTTTGACTTTGTTCCATGTAAATCTCACCTGACGGTATTTATCGTTGTATTCGACTTTTATGTTTGTGGGGTATGTTATAGGATCGCCGGTAAAAATATTGTATGTGTTATTGCCTTTATTTTCGATATCTGCAAATTCTCCGCTTCCGCTTACAACAACAGAAGTTGCATTAGCATTTACCCAGCCGTCTTCGTTGGGAAGTTCGGCTTCTTCTTTTATTCTTTTGAAATTCTTTCCAAGAGTAAGATTTTTCAGATTATTACAATCTTTAAACATCCGACCCATATCTTTTACCTTGCTTGTATCAAAACTGCTCAGATCGAGTGTTTCCAAGCCGGAACAGCCGGAGAACATATTGTACATATCTGTGACCTTGCTTGTATCGAAACTGCTCAGATCAAGTTTACTCAGGCCGGTGCAGCCTTTGAACATATTATGCGTCCATATGACCTTGCTTGTATCAAAATTGCTCAAATCAAGTTCAGTCAAACCGGAACAACCATCGAACATATTGTGCATATATGTAACTTTGCTAGTATCAAAACCGCTCACATCAAGGTCGGTCAAACTTGAACAGCGACCGAACATCCAGCCCATATTTGTAGTCTTTTTTGTATCAAAACCGCTCACATCGATCGAAGTCAGCCTCGAACATCCGTTGAACAAACTGATCATAGATTCTACATTGCTTGTATCAAACGAACTTACGTCGATCGTTGTCAAACCGGAGCACTCATAGAACATACCTGCAATATTTGTCGCATTTCTAATATCAAATCCGCTAACATCAATTGAGGTAAGGCTGGAACAATGGGCGAAGATAAAAGACATACTTTCAATATTGCTTGTATCAAATCCACTTACATCAAGCGAAGTAAGTTTGGAACATTCATAAAACAACTCGTCCATATTTGTTACATTGCCGGTATCAAATCCGCTTATATCAAGTTTCTTCAAACCGGAACAGTAATAGAACATTCTGCTCATATCTTTAACATTGCTAGTGTCTGCATTTGTAAGGTCGATCGATGTGCAATTATAGAAACCTGAAAACATGCTGCTGCAGTCTGCGGGGAAAACTGTTCCCTTTTCAGCGACAACTGATATAACTATACCCTTGCAATTTTTGCAAAATTCCTTTAATGTATCACGATCTACCGTTCCCCTTAGCGTTAGCAAGCCTGTCGCTTCATCAAATGAATAACACTCTGCTTCGGTAACAGCTTCTGCCTGTGCTGTGATAGTCTTTGTGATAACAGGCGCACCGTAGCTTACAACACCTGCTGTCATACAAAGCGACATCACTACTGCTAAAACTTTTTTCATCTGCATAATTTTGTCCTCCCGATCAATAAATATAAAATATTATAACACGCGCAAATTCTATCGTCAATATTTTTGACATATCAGCTTAATCGTTTGTCAATTATCAATAAAAGAAAATATCATTATTGTATATTTATTACAACAAGTGAAGATATGGAATGATCACAATTGCTAAAAAATCATTGCACAACAAAAACGGATAGACCGTCCATTGTGAAGATGCTATCCGTTTTGATTTGTAAAATTATTTTGTCGAGGAAGACATCACTTTACGGTATGGCGCTGTGTACAGGACTCGAACCTGTAAGTCCAAAAGGACGCTGCTTTTCGGGAGCAGTGTGTTTCCAATTACACTAACACAGCGCATAACGTCGGCATTCGGATTCGAACCGAAACATCGGAAAACTCCGATTACTCTCGCCTTTCCAAGACGATCCCTTACCAGTTAGGGTTATGCCGACATATGGTGGGCAGGGTGGGTGCCGACCCCACTACGCATAAAGCAACGGTTTTACAGACCGCCGAGTTTGCCGATTCTCTGTACCTGCTCATATTGGTGGGAGAGGAAGGACTCTAACCTTCGATGTTTCTAATGTCACGGTTTTACGGACCGCTGCCCTCGCCGCTGGGTGACTCTCCCGAATAACAAATAAAAAATACCGCCTGACCCGAAAGCCAGACGGTATATGCTGAAGCTTATCATCAAGCAGTATCAACATTCACGCATAGCCAAACGAGCCTTATTCTTCTGAACAACGCTTGAATAACTATATGAATATGAGAATGCAAATACTGTGTTTTTCATAATGAACTTCCTTTCTTGATTTCTTTAATGACATTATAACATAACTTAGTACAGATTTCAATAAACCTGTAGTATAGACAGAAGAACTCAGAGTCGAACTGAGATCTACGGTTTTGGAGACCGTCATTCTAGCCATTGAACTATTCTCCTATTTCTATCGTATCTATTACAAACTACTCCTTGAATTCTAAAGATGATACCCGTTAGAATTTCAATACATAATTTGTAATAGAGACTTATTAGCTTCCGTTGAGAGGATCGAACTCCCATTGACAGAGTCAAAGTCTGTTGTCCTGCCTGTTAGACGAAACGGAATTATAGTGCCTCCGGCAAGAATCGAACTTGCGACGCCAGGTTCTTCAGACCTGCGCTCTACCAACTGAGCTACGGGGGCATATTGTAAAGACTGTGATAGGGGTCGAACCTACGCTCGTCGGGTTGCAGCCGACAGCCTTTCCACTTGGCTACACAGTCAAATTATTTCCGCTGAGAGATTTGAACTCCCGTTTTCGGTGTCAGAAACCGATGTCCTACCACTAGACGAAACGGAATTATGGCGACTCCGGCGGGACTTGAACCCGCGCTCTCCGACGTGACAGGCCGGTGTTTTAGCCGGTTAAACTACGGAGCCGTGTGTCCTGAATGAACAGGACGTATTAGTTAAGGATTATTATCTCATCAATGGTGACATTCAGGATATGAGCCAAAATCACCAGATTGTCGATAGAGGGTATGGACTCCCCTCTCATCCATTTGAATATGGACTGAGGTGTGTTGAACCCCAGAATGTTCTGAAGCTCTGTCACTTTAAAACCTTTTGCTTTTATAAGAGTCTTTATATTGGAACCTGTTGCTGTCATATTTATGACAGGCATTTCTTCAGTCATAATAATACCACCTTCCGATAGAATAAGAAAACCGTCTGTATGAGTTTGCACTACATACAGACGGTTATATTCTTTCAGAAGATGGTCAATAAACTCTATCTTTGAACTGAACAATTACCGGTGTTCGTATGCAGCACAAATAAGCCTTCGTCTTGCCAATCAAAACTAAAGCTAAAGAAGCACTGGTAATCATCATATGATCTGACAACAGTATTGTTCATGATAGAATTCATTGTTTTCACCCTTTCGTAATATAATTTCGGGAGATCGTTGCTCCCCTCTTGTTGTAACTTATTATAACACTCATACAGAGAATTGTCAAGTAGCTTTGTAAGCTACATTAATGACCGCAGTGGGAGTTGAACCCACGTTTCAAGGTTGAAAACCTTGTGTCCTGACCATTAGACGATGCAGCCTTATGACTGTTACCGGAATAACAGTCAGATCTTCTTAATTATAACTATCTGATCGATAGTCACGCCGAACATATCGGCTATGATTATCATATTATCGATAGTTGGCACAGTATCTCCACGCAGCCACTTGAAAATAGCCTGCGGAGTATTGAAACCGCACCTTGCCTGAACATCAGCGATCTTGAAGCCCTTCATTTTCATTATAGCTTTAATATTCGCTCCTGTTGCTTTGACATCTATCACCGGCATTGAAAACATCTCCTTTCTAAATATATTGATCCTGATGCTCCCGGTGAGATTCGAACTCACACTACACGGGGTTTAAGTCCGTTGACTCTGCCGTTGGTCTACGAGAGCATAAAAATGCGGAATCAGGGAGTCGAACCCTGAATAAAACGGTATTTGAGACCGTCGCGTATGCCTGTTCCGCCAATCCCGCAAAAATATTACCCGTGGGAAGACTCGAACCCCAAAAAGCCTGTTTCTAAAACATAAATGTATGCTAGTTATCAACTATGTTGATAACGTTCATACACACGGGCATAACAAAAACACCGCCTGCTGCAAACAGACGGTGTTTCACTTACAAGGATCAATAATACTTAGAAACAAGAAATCCCGAAATGTTCATCCACTTTATCTGTACGCAGCACAAAAGAAGTCTCTTCCAATTCGAGGACGAGGCTCAATAATGATTCGCTATACAGATATGAAACAGTGAACTTATTCATCTCGGTTTTCTCCTTTCTTTGATGTTGAGGTCATTATATCATATCTACAAGAAAAAATCAAGTAAACCGTAGGTATATTTTTTATTATAGAGTGCTTATATCACGTAAAAATTCCTTCTATAATAAAAACAGCTCTATTACTTGATAACATGGAGTAGAGTTGGATCTAAACCTTAATAAATTTCGATCAGATTAATTAAGGTGATCTCCCCAATCCTTCCAGCTGACATACATTGTATCATTGATCGTCATGCTGATATCACCGAGATAGAATACTGCATTATGGGCATTGTCGTCATTTCGCAGTGTAAGATACTTTTTAGTGTTTGCAGACAGTTTTGCTTCCGCATCGCTTGAGCTTTTTATCTCTACTGCAAATGTGTGTTTCCAGTCGGCTATGGTGTCTACTTCAAAACCGTTGCTGTCTCTGTAAAATGTTAGATTAGGTTTTTTTTGCCTGATTCATTCTGTTTTTCAGCATCTCTGCTACGGCACAGGTCTCAACAACAGCACCTTTGTACTTGCTCAGAAGCAGATCTTCTTTGTTCTCCAGCCTTAACAAATGACACAGCAGTCCCGAATCGACAAAATACAGCTTTGGTGTCTTTACTATCGAACGCCCAAGATTGTTCGTATCAGGCTCCAGAAAATGAATGATATATGAGTTTTCAAGAATAGACAGCCAGCTTTTTACTGTGGGTTGGGAAATTCCTATCTGCTTAGCTATGCTGTCCATTGAAAGAATCTGCCCACTGTATATAGCACATATCTGAATGAACTTTCTGAATGTTGACAGATTACTCTTATTGATCTGGTCTTTAACATCAAGATCAAGATAGGTGTCGATATAGCTCTCAAACCAGTCTTCTGCAATATAATGCTTTTCATTGTCATAAAGCGGAGGATACTGTCCTCCGAAAATAAGGTCATAAGCGTTCTTGGGCATAAGGTCAGCATCTTTAAGCTCTTTAATGGAAAAAGGGAGCAGTTTCAGAAAAGCAGCCCTTCCTGCAAGGCTGTCGGACATATTCTTTCTAAGCCTGAACTGGCTTGAACAGATGAGAATGAATTTCCCCGGTGTGAAAGGAGCGCTGTCAACATGAAGCTTAAGCGCATCAAATATCTCAGGCACCTTTTGCGCTTCGTCAATAATGGCACCATTTTGAAATGCCATAATAAAGTCGGCAGGGTTTGATTTTGCAAGTTCACGCATATTTTTATCATCAAAAGTTACATACTTTTTGTCGGGGAAGGTGATCTTTGTAAGCGTGGATTTGCCACTCTGTCTTGGACCTGTGATTCCTACTATCGGGAACTGCTCTGCAAGACGAAACAGCGCTTTTTATGCTATTCTGTTCAGCCTAATAATACCTCCTCAAAAAAACGAAATTTCAAAGTTTTAAGTTACTGTAATTCAAAGTATAATATAATTGCAATTCAAAGTCAAGCGTTATGTAAAACTAAAGTTTTGATTATTATATGCATATTAAACTCTATTATGAAGAGTATTGGAGAAGAAAAAGAGATTAAAGAACTGAAGACTGCCTGCAAAGCAGTCGGATGCATTTTTACTCCTGCATGATCCAACATGATTGACCTCGCATTATGCGGGGCCTTTTCTTTTATACGGAAAAAATAACGGAGTATATGAAAAGAAAAAAACACTATTAGTAAAACAAAATGAAGTATTCAGGAAAAATTAAGAGCATGCAATTTTGATTCTCAACTATATATAATCTTTAAGCGGGAAATTATATATAGTTGTTTTTGTGGGAATGATGTACCGGAAGATGATAGAACGGATGTTTATAAAAAACGGGAAGCGAGAAAGTTGTTTGAATGAAAAAAGATTTGATAAAAGGATTGAGAGGCGGAAGAATGAGAAAAGTGCCATAAGGTCGGAAGGAGTATTTTTGCTTTTTTTTGATGATTTCAAAATATGGTTATCCCCTTAACACACCACAAGTAAGATCACTGCACCAAAGCAGCCAAAAGCCTTAAATACGCACTGTTTCCCAGTTTGCGGCGGTTGAATTTGTAACAGTATTCGGCAGCATATAACGCTGTGTGGATCTTTTCGTTTCCGTGGTAAGTTCCCATGATCATTGCTTTGAAGTTTGATATAACTTTATGCATCCAGTTCAGCTGACCGCTTGTCGGATCATATGTCTCAAAAACATGGAAGTATTTCTGTGCCAGCGGTTTCTTGTAACTTCGAGCATTATCACTCTCGATCTTCGAGCCTGCGCGGATATTATCCCTGGCAAATCTACCCACAGTTATGCCCTTTAAATTCGGCACATCGCTCATTTTAACGTACTCGGGATTTCCTGCTGCGTTCTTCGATAAAGCTACGATCATCTTGACTTTTTCAGTACCTCTGCCACGCTTTTTACCGTGAGTCGGAGCACCGAGATACGTGTCATCAAGTTCAACGATCCCGTCGAGCAAATAGCGTTCTTCACGGCATTTCATAGCTTTTCTGATGCGATGAAGGATGTACCAGGCTGTCTTGTAGGTCACCCCCAAAGACCTCATCAGCGTAACAGCAGAAACGCTGCATTTGTTGCTCATAATGAGGAATGCGGTGACTATCCACAGTCTGAGCGGAATATGTGTTCTGTGCATAAAAGTTCCGTTTGTGGCGGATATATCTGCTTTACAGAACTTGCAGCGCAGCAGATGTCGTGACCTTATCCTGCGGTACTCAGAGCCACCGCAGAACGGGCAGGCAAAGCCCTTTTCAAAGCGGATATCAAGCAGAAAATCCTTGCAAAAACTTTCATCTGCGAACTAGAACACCCGACACTTGTGACAAATTACGATAGCACTTCCACATGGGATACGCTCAGATATTTTATCAGGGTGGTAGTAAACATAGGCGAATGGAAATAGGATGAGTTAACGTATATTGTCAGGGTCTTTTGTGCTATGATTTTCATAATTGACGGTGTTTATTTGCAGAATGATATTTTTGTCATAAAGAACAGACCTGACTGCCGGATAGCTAGTCAGGTCTGTTTCGCAGGATATCATTCTTTTTCGTCTTCACTGCCTTTATTTCTTGCGATACCGATAGCTGCAAGCAGGACCGCTGTGCCTAACGACACACCGCCTGCAACACCTGTTGCGGGATTAGCATTGCTAGCATTTGGCTTGGGGCTGTTTGCTGAAACAGTTTCAGCCTTTTTTGAACTGCTTTCGGATTTGCTTGAGGGATCGGATATATTCTCTGTTTCGGCAGACAGGACATACTCACTGTCCTCATATATGCCGGGCAGTTTCAGCTTGCCGTCCTTCAACTGGTCAGTAACGTCTTCGCCGTTCAGTACGACTTTAGTGATCTGCTCGCCGTCCTTAGCCTTGATCTCGAGAACAGGCTCGGAAAGTCGATCGACAGTGAACTCCTTTCCGTCTTCACCATTGACTTTTACATCAACATCACCTGTGACCGTAAGCCTGAGCTTGTGTTTATCCGGAACTTCAGTTCCGATAGTAGCTTCGCCCGGTGTCTGGTCAGATCCCTCGGCGCAGACTGTTATGACGGTGCAGGTCAGCATGGAAAGACAAAGCAGGAATACTGCTATTTTTTTCATGCGATCAACTCCTTATGTCCTGGGTGCTGCATCAGTGTATTCAACATTGAATGTCACGGTGTCACTGTACTCACCTGCGTATGCGGTCTGCCAGTCTTCCGCGGTGATATTTATGGTAAGGTCTGTTTTATCACCTACTGCGGTGTATTCTGCGGAAGTGAATACATTTTCGTTAACGGCATCGCTTGTTCCCTCGAAAATGGTGTATGCAAGGGTCTTTTCCTCGTCAGCCTTGTTCTCCATCTTGCTGTCGGTGACCAGGGATACTTTTACCGCCTTGCCGGGGTCGAGCTGTGCCTTTGTAAGTTCGATGGTGCCGAAATCGGTATTCTCGGTATTGAATGTCACCTTGGTGTCGAGGGGGATAGTCACGATGTAAGCAGGTGCTATCTCGGTGGTGATGACAGCATTAGCCGACTGTGGGTCGCTAGTCTCGTTTATCGTGGTGGGTTCTGCGAATGCCGTAACAGGCATTGCCAGTATTGCAAGTGCGGAAAGTCCGCTTATCAGTTTTTTCATATCGGTTCCTCCTTATTCAACTTTGATACCAAAGGTCAGCGTTTCGGTGTGCTTGCCTGCGTAGGTCGCGCCTGTTGCCTTGGAGAATGCCAGTGTCTTGGACTGCTCGCCTGTCTTGGTATCGAACTCTGCGACCGTACCGCCTACCGATACGTCTGCATTATCGGACTTGATGGTGTAATTCGCGGTGGAATCACCTATCTTTGCATTGAATGTACTTCCGCTTGCGGTATTAGATGCGCTGTCAAGGGTGACAACTATCTTTGAATCCTGCGCAAGTCTGACGTCTGTTGCAGTTATCGGCTTGGTGGTCTCTTCGGTGTCTGATAGAGTTACGCTTGCGGGGATAACTACTGTGTAGGTGGGCGATACCTCATATGAAACTTCCAGTCCTGCGGAAGATGGCTTAGGGTCAGGTAAATTATCGGTATCGGGAACTATTTGTGTAAGGTTAAAGATTATATGCAGGGTGCTTTCTTTCTGGATATTGTAATCTGCAAGAGTTTTGTTATTTTCAAGCTGTTTGCCTGCAAAGATGAGTCTTTGTGCATCCGGAGCTACGCCCTCTTTATCCTGTATTTTAGCCTTAACGTTCTCTATCGTGTCACTGGGTTCAACATCAAGAGTTATAGTTTTGCCTGTAATGGTCTTGACGAATATCTGCATAGCGTTTGCGGTGATGGTGCATACAGATGATATCATAGTCAGCGCCATTCCTGCCGCCAGTAATCTTTTAGCTTTCATTATGATGGCTCCTTTTCAATAGAAATTCCGAATACTACGGGGTCGGTGTACTTGCCTGCGAATGTGGGTGTCTCATCGGTGGTGAAAGAGATACCGGCACTTGCGGGTTCGGTCGAGGTGGGAAATTCGGCTACCTTGCCGCCTGTTTCCTTGTTTGTCAGCTTGCCAAAACTTCCCTCGGCGGTGTAGGGGAGCTTATACTCGCCTGCACCCTCGTGGAACATATTGAACTTGCTTGCGCTTGTTAGGGTGACAACTATCTTTTCGCCCTCATTCAGGAATACCTTGCCGGTCTGAATGGTGCCGCTGCCCGAATACTGTTGTCCGTATTCGCCTGTAAGCTCGAAGCTTGCGGGTATTGTCACGGTGTAGGTCGGGTCAACGTTAAATTCGACCGTCGCGCCCGCCGTTTCGGGGGTAGGGTTCACGTCAAAAGGGTCGCCGCCTTTAGGGGTGATAGTCGTATTACTGATGGCTGCTTCTGCAAAAGCTGTAACTGTCATCATACTTGCAATTGTAAATGCGGTCATGCCGCTTATCAGTTTTTTCATGGTGGATACCTCCTGAAATAAATTTTTGTTACTTTGCTATCAAAACCGTCTCAACGTTCGCGCCGTTATCAGTCAGAGAATGCAAATAATCATTATATCACTACTTACGGCTCATAGGTGTAGGGGCTTGCGCTGATAGCACCTTCTACACCGCCTATGGTCACAGTGCCGCAAGTACTGCCTCCTCCAGCACCGATGCTATATGCACCTCTATCACCTTTGCCCTTTGTGGCTGTTACCTTTGTGACGGTATTTGCAATGGTGATATCGCCACAGGATGATACTTTATTATTATTGACACTGCTTCCAATACCGGCAGCACCCTTGCCGCCTGTTGCATTAACCGTACCGCCATTGATTTTGATTTCGCCACAGGATGCATTAAAATAAACGCCGGAGCCGCTTCCAATACCGGCAGCACCATTTTCATAATTGCCGCCTGTTGCAGTGATCGTACCGCCGTTGATTGTGATATTGCCACAAGTTGAATCACCGCTTCCGATGCCGGCAGCACCTTCGCCGCCTGTTGCAGTGATCGTACCGCCATTAATTACGATGTTACCGCAATTAACGTGGTATCCTCCGCCGATACCTGCACCAGAAGGGTTGGTATCATTGCTGTATGCAGTCAAGCTGCCGTCGCCATCAATGGTCAGAGTCTTGCCCGAAGCGATCCAGATGCCGGGGTAATTGTTATAGCCATCGCTGCCTCTGCCGGCACATATTGTATTCGTACCGTTCAGGATAATAGTCGCATCGTTTGGGCAATTGATACCAGCCCAGTCGCAATTTTTCCCGAGGTTGGTGATATTCGCATCTTTCAGCGTGACAGTCGCACCATCTGCGATGGAAATCTTGACATTTGCAGCAAGCGTACCTGTCAGAGTTACGCCGTCCTTTGCTTCATAGTCGGCTGTCAATGTTGAAAGGTCAACAATAGTTTCTGCACTCTCCACCGAGATACCAAACGTCAGCGTGCCTGTATAATCGCCCGCGTACTTTGCCTTGGAAGCGTCCATCTTGGAGAAAGTAAGGGTCTTGTCGGTCTTGTCATCATTGGAGAATTCCGCGGCTGTGCTGCCCTTTGCAAGAGTTTCCGAACCTGCGGTTACGGTGTAGTCGAGGGAGTCGTCAGCGTTAGTTACCTTGAAATCGTTGGTATCCTCGTTTGCTATCTTTAAGGAAAGCTTCTGACCCTTAGCCAGCTTGAACGGCTTTGCAGTTTCATCCACCGAGATAGATGCGCTGGTCGCGGCAGTATCCGAAAGTGTGATGCTTGCGGGAATCACCACCGTGTAGCTGGGGTCTACGCTGTACTTCACATCGGTGCTGTTAGAAGAGGTGTTCGCATCGAGGGTCTTGATGTTCTCAGTTGCAAAGGCGTTTATAGGTGCCATTGCAGATACCATTGTGAGTGTTATCATGCCTGCGATAAATCTTTTTGTGTTTTTCATAGTTCATTCCCTCCTAAATCATGATAGTGATACGTTAAACGTAACTGTACCTGTGTAATCGCCCGCATATTTTGGCTCCTGATCAGGTTCGTTGAATTTAAGCTCTATATAGCGGACATTTCCCGTGTCGTCCGCACCGTCAACATGAAGTATCTCGTCATTGTCCTTGACATCGAGCGAGGTAGTGTCATCCTCGATATTGTTCAGCCTTTTCCTGCCCGAAATGGTGTAGGTCAGCGCGTCCTCGCCCTGTGTTACCTTGAAACAGCCGTCATCACCGATGATAGATACCCGCACTTTCTGTTTGGACACTCCATCGGGATAATCCACGCTCACATTGTAGTAAACATCGTCCCCCAGCGTGACCTCCGCGGGGATAGTTACGGTGTAGGCGGGAGAAGGGGGAGGCGAGATAGTAACATCTATGCTTTTCTCACATATACATACAGAGCCTGATGTTACCCTATACCATACGGTATATTCGCCTGCGTCTACTGCCACAGGGATATTTTCGGAATAATTCTGTCTGTCAAGACTATATTCCATTGTTCCCGAAGAAGTCGAGCCTCTTTCGATAAGTTCCTGTTCACTGCCGTCATAAATAAGCTCGGATTTTGCAACAGGAGCTGTCACAGTCACCTCATTTAGTGTAAGACCGCCTGAATAGGAAAACGAGTTAGAGTTAGTATTCGCTTCAGCTGTCGTATAGAAATCGGAAACAACAGCTGTGCCCGATTGATACATAAATCCTACGGGGTGAAATGAACCTGTATATGTTCCAGTGAATGCACATCTTGTGGCAGTCAGCTTTCCGTTAGGTCCGCCCCAGCCTATAAAACCGCCCGAATAGCTTGTGCCTGACACCTTTCCGCTGAAAGAGCAGTCTGTCAGCGATACATCAGCCGCAAAGCTGTGACCGACCATTCCGCCGAGATGTGTCTGACCGCTGATCTCTGCATTAACAGTCACATTCTCTACGGTCAAAGTTCCCGAAGGAACGCCCACAAGTCCGGAAGAATGAATACCGCCCACAACTTTACCTTCAACTATCAGATTCTTGATAGTGGCATTTGTTACGCCGCAGAACGGAGCAGCGCCGTGAGTCGAGGTACTGTTGATATCAAGAGTAAGAACATAACCGTCTCCGTCGAATGTTCCCGAAAACGGCTTCGGAATAGCACTTGCATCTCCGCTTCCCCCATGATTATTTCGTCCTATCATGGTAGTAACGGTAATATCTGAGGTGAGCTTGAAATACGTGTCTGCGTAGCTTGTTCCGCTGTTGACGTCATTTGCAAGAGCGTTCCAATCATCAGCCGAGTTTATCAGATAAGGACTTGCTTCGCTGCCGTCGCCCTCAAAATCCTCCGCACTCACCGTAATTACAGTATCTAACAGCTTAAAATCACCAAGCGGCAATCCTCCTGCCGAGGTCGTCATCACAGCCGCCGCGCAAAGCATGGCTATGAGCTTCTTTCTTTTAACCTGCATTTTATCAACTCCTTTACTTAGCTATCAGTACCGTCTCGACGTTAGCACCGTTGAGAGGTGTTTCACCGTCGAGGGATATTGTCGATATTTTTATCACCGCGGGATATTCGCCCGCCGCAAGGGACTTTGTCAGGTGAACATCGTAGATGCAGTCACCCGGCTGAACGTATTTCGACTCAAAGATAGTTTCATCGGTATCCTTGAGGGCTATAACGAACTTGAAGTAGCAGGGGTTGCCCTCGGGGTTCATCAGTGCCATTGTGACGTCCTGAGTGTCCTTGGCTATGCTGATACTCGGATATCCGGGTATCTTGATACCTTCGGCAGCACCGCCGTTGTCCTTTGGTTTTTCGCCTGTGTATTCGCCTGCATTTTCGTCAAGCTCGATAATATTCGCTTTTGAAGTTGTATCCTGCTGTGTGGGTTTTGTATCACCAATTCTATCCGAGTTTTTCCTGCTCAGATTTATCCCCAGCACGATCCCTCCCGCTATAAGCAGTACGATCACCGCTGCCATTACGACCAGCTGTTTTTTTGTTAGTGTTATGCCTTGTTTTTCATTCATAATGATCTACCTCCCGACAATAAAAGCGCACCCTTTTGGAAAACACTTATCCCCAAGAGTACGCGTCTATCAGTATAGTATTAAATTGAAAAGGGGCGCAGTTATGCCATGTCTGTCGATCTCTCTATCTATCTGATAGTAATGATTCCGCATGGATTTTTCAACTCCTTTTTCGGATAATTAACATCCAGTTCATGTATTTATTTTATCATAATTTAACCATTATGTCAAGTTTGTATTAATATAATTTGAATTTATAACATAAAATTTGAGCATAATGGCAAAAAACAAGTTCTAAGTTGGGCAAAGTGCGAGACGAAAAAGGAAAAATCAGGCATTTGCGTTATACAGATGCCTGATCAGTCAGTTTGTTTTTTTCGATGCTTTATCATGGACAAAATACGGTATCTGTCCTTGACAGGATACGTTCACTTTTGGATGACAATTTGGAGGAGCGGTGACACTCAGGGTGAAAGAGAAAGTGGGTATCAGGGCGATCTTCTTTTTGATTTTCTTTTTATAGAGAATTGTTTTTATCTATTATGGATTGTTTCGTAATATACAGGAAAAATAGTAGTGGTTGATTTTTATTCTGCATGATTTTTTTCACCTTCTTTTTATTATGAGGGAATGGAAGTTCGGAGAGATGTGATGAGGATGTACGGTTCTTCAGCATATAAATAATGGGGCTGTTGCAGCCCCTTTTTATATCCTTACTTGCACATTGTCTGAAATGTTTCTTTTGGCATCACACAAAGATTGGAACTTTGTGTGTGGGAAACACGAGCAGTCGTTTTAGTGTGCAATAATAACCCCCGAAGCATATTTGTCTCGGGGGTGGTACTATTTAATATCAGATAAAATATTTTTCAGCATAGCGAATTGTTTCTTGAAATTTCCCGAAGATATCTCACCTGTCGTGGGCACATTACCTGCTGCGCCAATGTTTCTTCCGAATTTTTGCTTAGCGAGATACACGGCGATATTCAGTGATATCTCGGTTACCATGAGCACTGTGTCCACGCGCTCGCAGACGGCTTTATGCTCGTCAATGGTGCTCTTCATCAGCATAGCCATGTTTTCTGTGACAGCTGCCTGCCTTATGTATTCCTCGTCGCGCTCACTTTCGAGGATTGCGCGGAAGCTGTCATATGCTTCGCAGAATTCGCTGTAAAAGCGGTTTACTGTAACACTGCTGTTGTGAAGTATCTTTCTGTTGCGGGCAAGTTTTTCCATAACCGCCTGAAATGCGGGGTAAGCTTCATCGAACCTGTTCCAGTAGCTGTTTATTTTCAGTCGTTCAAGCCCGCCCTTGTCAAAATCAATTTTCGATGGGTCAAGCTTTTCTATCAGCGTACTGAGTTCAGCAAGGTCATTCGTGACACTCATAAGAACAGAATTTCCGCCTGCCATGTCCATCAGACGTTTCTGCGCTGTGTTTACAGCTGCCGCCATTTTTTCATCGTACATTCTGTTTCTCCTGCTTACAGATTTGCATTGAACAGGTTTTTCAGCTGATAGATTACATCGTCAGTATCAGCGTTTATCGTAGCCGCTTCGTTCATCTCGGATATAGCTTTCAGCTCATCGAGGTCAGCATTGTAGCCGATGGTGTAAATCGGTATCTGAGAAGCTGTAACAGCACCGTTGATATCACTCATACCTGCGCCGATATTATACTGACCATCGCTAAGCAGGAATACCATAGGCGAAACATTCGGGTTCTGTGCCATGAATTCTCTCAGCATTATCACAGCCTGAGAAAGTGCGGAATAAGTTGCCGTATTACCCGATGCAGTAAGGGAATCAACTGCGCCCATGAAATAAGCCTGCTGATTGATATCGAACTGACCTATCTCCAACTCCACGTTCACGCCGCTTGAATAAGATACAACGCCGATATAGTTGGTGGAGTTTATATACTTTATACTGTTGCTCAGTGACATTTTCAGCGAGTTTATAGGTTTGCCCGACATTGAGCCAGAGCAATCAAGAACAAACACTGCTGCTATGGGCTTGCTGGTGTTCTTGTTCTTTTTCCAGAGTTTCTGTATCTGCATCCAGTTGCTTCCGCTTATATTGTCAAGACCGCCCTTGTAATCTTCAAGACCATTGAAGCCGTATTCAGTAGCTTTTTTCTTTGCGCTGTCAGATGAACAGAACTCAGCGAACTCCTGAAGAGCCGAAAGCTTTTCGCTGCTGATATCGCCAACAGCAACGAGAGGATTGTCATGTCTCATGCCGAAGGGGATAAATTTATAATTGTTTGTAAGAGCAACGTCCTGAGTGTAGGACTGATATTCCATCATCATGCAGTCGAAAGTTCCGCTTTCGGCAGCTGTTCTCATTTGCAGTGTATTATACGCGACAAATGGTACGTTATCCTGAAATGACTGGAATCCCTTTACAGCATCTGCGCTCAGAGGATTGCTTTCGTCAAAACTGGTGAGCATAGCAGCCAGGAAGTTCAGTCCCGTTGTGGATACAAAGGGATTTGTATAGCCTGTAGTTATAGTTCCGTTTACGGTAGCATCAACTATAGCCTTGATATCCACAGTGCCGTACTCGGATTCAAGTGATGAATAAGTGGTAGGGTCTATGAGTATGCCTGCCGCATTTCCTACAGTCCTGTCGGTGATGGTCTGTGTCTTTATGCCCTTGTCACTCAGTATACTGCACCAGATATTAGCCGAGGGCGATATAGCATCAGGGGTGTAAACACCTGCCGCGATATAGTCTATCTGTGTACCCGAGGATATGGAGCGCAGTCTTATGCCAACGCTTTTACCGTTTACCTCTGCGTTCGAGGAATTGAATTCCTCTGCCATTTCAGTCATCCAGCCGTCAGTGCCTGTGCCTGCCTTTTCGGGTGAAGAGAATATCTCCACCACGATATCCTTGCCGTAAGGCTCAACGCCTACGGGGTAGGTATTGTCGATATCGGGAAGTTCCTCAGCCGCATATGTATCATCGAAAGAAACTGTGCCTTTGGGCGCGTAGTTCCTTGTAACATTGACTTTCTCAGCGTTATTTTTCAGATTCTTGTCGATATCTTCAGCACTAAGGATCTTATTTCCGTTCTTGTCAGTGTCATTTTCCTTTGATTTTTTAGAGCCGTTTGATGACACTGCGGCTATTATAACTATAATGATACCTATAACAACTACAACAGCGCCCAGCACAGCCGGTTTCATCTTTTTTGTCATTTTGCACTCAACCTTTCATATGGTTCATTCCTCAAGACTTCTGTAATCCGAGGTCGTATCTATCAGCTTCTGCATATCTGCAAGAGGTGCTTCGGATATCTCGTCAAGGCACACCAGTTCATGTATCAGGCAATCGAATTTGGTGTTTATCTCCTCAAGCCTTTCTGCCCTGGTGCTTACCTCATCGATATACTGTCTGCACATATTGTCGTTTTCATCCTGTGACCACTGACGGTAATCGAAAACGCACACCCTTTTCTTTATAGCTCTTGCATTTGATGCCGACACTTTAAGTACATCATCCAGAACCGATACATAGTTCTGATAGGTGATATCTGCGGGATTGAAAGAATCCGAAAGCATACGCAAAGTCTGGTCATACTTCGTTGTTATGCCCTGAATGCTCTCCTGAATGCGTGTGCCAAGCTCGGTCTGCCTGAATGGGTTGTGATAGCTGAAAGCACTCTTATCAACACTTCCGAGGTCTGAATTTATCAGCATAGCTATCTTTGGGTCGCCGCTGACATTCTTGAGACCGTAGAATTCATATATCCTGAACCACTCCGCGAGGTCACGGTACTTCTCATAGGGTGTCTGCTGTGCGGGAAGCCCTGGTCCTGTGGGTTTTGTTCCCTGTGTCAGCGAATAGATGTACATTCCGTAAGCACCTGTCAGCGCGAGCATAAGTATTATGCCCAGCACTTTCATAGCACCGCCGCGTGCGAATATCCCGATAGCCCCGGGGGCAGCCAGCAATATCAGCGAAAGCAGATATACTATGCTTACTATTATATGTTTAGGTTTCAAATGTTTCACCGCTTTTCTGTGTTAATACATTATAACTTTTTATATTATAACATTTTTAATAAACAATGTCAATATGGATTTTCCATGTAAAAGGGGAGGTGAGATTTGCAATAGCTTGTGAAAGAACTCGTAACTTATATATACATTTACAAGGTTTTAACTGAGACTGTACCGTACGTGTGTTGAATCAATTCAAATAAGATGATTTTTTATGGTTCATTTAGAGCCTTCTTTAATCAATTTACATGAATGTGAATTTGGGGTGGATTACTTTGTGGTTTCTGTCCTAAATAAATTATATTATGTAAGTATAGCAATTGTTAAAATATACATTATATAGTTGTAATGCTTGACTTTTAACACAACATATATTATAATTCTATCAAACGAACGAGAGTGTGACAATTACCGTTCATGTTGGTATCAACCAGAGGTTCTATCTTTGGGTAATAAGCTATGGTGACGGTATTGAGCTGCTGTCTCCCGTGAAAACTCGCAGTGAGTATCTTGCTGAGGTAAGAAAAATGCTCGGTGCATATCCTGAGTTCAATGTGAAATAATAGCGCATCGGTTCTTGACACTCCCATTCCGCTGTTATATAATATTACAAGTGTGTTTTTAGGAGGTCATAGCAATGATAGATGAAGTAACAGCCGGAGCAAAGGTCAAGCTCAGAGAGAAGATAAGCGACAGCGTTCCCATAGGCAGTATTGCCACGGTCTTATACATCGACGACCTCGACAATGTTTTCATAGAATGGGTGAGCAACGGACGGCTGACCTCATTCTCCAAAAAGAATTTCAAGAGCCTGTTTGATATGGCAGGATAATGATTCATTCAAATCACATAAAAACAAACTCCCCGGAACTGCTCATACGAACAGCTCCGGGGAGCATCATTTTGGGATCATAACTTAGCGAGGTATTATCCCTCAATTGCAATATACTTGTGATTCTCCAGCTTCTTAGGCTCTGCCTTCGGAACGCAGATGTTCAAAACACCGTCCTCAAACTTCGCCTTCACATCGGCTTCTGTAACAGTATCTCCGATATAGAAGCTCCTCTGCATTGCGCCTGCGTAACGCTCCTGACGGATCAGCTTGCCCTTCTCAGTTTTTTCGTCCTTGTCAAGTCCCTTTGCGGCACTGACAGTCAGATAACCGTTCTGAAGCTCAAGATTGATCTGATCTTTCTTGAAGCCCGGCAGGTCGATCACGATCTCATAGTGATCATCATGCTCATGAACATCAGTCTTCATGACCTGAGCGGCGTGTTTACCGTACAGCTCCTTCTCCACGTCTCTGCTAAAATCAGGGAATCTGAAGAAATCATCGAATAAGTTTTCACCGAAAATGCTTGGATACAACATAGGTCAGTCCTCCTTTTTTACTCGTCACATTGTTTCCATTGCTTCGAGCAAGGGGACGGAGGGTTCAGCACCCGGATCCTTTGGTGCTTCTCTGTTCCTTTGTTCTGACTATATTATAGCACTCTTGATTAGCACTGTCAAGGGGAGAGTGCTAATTTTCACACAGGTTTCATATTTTTTGACAAGAATGTCACATTGGGTTGTGAGCAATAATAATCTGCCAATTAACCTTTTGACCGCAGTATGGTATAATTATCCTATACCCTGCTATACCGATACATTGGTGGGGTAGGTGATGGAAGTTTGACGGTAAAAAAACGGATATCCGCCCAACAAGGACGGTCTATCCGTTTTGTGTTCTGTAGATTTTACTGGTGCTAGCCTGTCACTTTACAGTAACAGTAACAGCGTTTTTGATAGCTTCATCAGTTCTCCACACACCGTTTACCTCAGCCGCAATAGCTACTTTGTAAGTTCTGCCGGGGGTAAGGTTCTTGGGTGTGGTGTAGGAAGTTTTAGTGATATACCGTTTAATAACTTTCCACTTGCCCGAAAGATATACAGCTACAGCGTACTCATCTGTGCCTTTTACCTCATCCCATGTAAATCTTATCTGGTGGTACTGTTTGCTGTATTCTACCTTGATGTTTAAGGAAAGATTTGCGGAGTTGCCTGCGTTAGCACGTATGTAGGTGTTTTTGCCTGCGTTTTCGATAACTGCATACTCTCCGTCACCGCTGACAACTGTCTTTGGGGCTTTAGCGTTTGCCCAGCCGCCGCCGTTGGGAAGCTCTGCGCCCTCTGCTATGTTTTTGATATTCTTACCGAGAGTCAGCTTTTTAAGGTTATTACATTCGCTGAACATATAAGTCATACGTATGATCTTGCTTGTGTCAAATCCGCTTATATCAAGTGTGGTAAGATTTGAACAGTTTTGGAAGATACCGTCGAAATACAGAACTTTGGCTGTATTAAATCCGCTAAGATCAAGCGAGGTCAGCCCGGAACAACGACTGAACATATGCTCTATGGTGATGGTATTTTTTGTATCAAATCCTCTTACATCAATTGATCTAAGACCGGAACACCCCAAGAACATACCGCTCAAATAACGAACATTGCTTGTATCAAATCCGCTTACATCAAGTAATGTAAGACCCGAACAACCGCGGAACATATAATACATATCTGTGACCTTGCTTGTATCAAATCCACTTACATCCAGTGAGGTCAGACCGGAACAATTCAAAAACATTTCACGCATACTTGTGGAACGGCTAGTATCAAATCCTCTTACATCAAGCGAAGTAAGCTTGGAACAGCCGGAGAACAAACCACTCATATCTGTTATATTTCTCGTATCAAATCTGCTAACATCAAGTGAAGTAAGTTTGGAACAGCCGGAGAACAAACCACCCATATTTGTTATATTTCTCGTATCAAATCCGGTCACATTGAGCGCAGTCAGGCTTGAACAGTTATGGAACATTTCCTTCATATTTGTAACATTGCTTGTATCAAATCCGCTTACATCAAGTGAGGTTAATTTTGCACAATTCCAGAACATCAAGCTCATATCTGTTACTTTGCTTGTGTCAAATCCACTTATGTCAAGCGAAGTCAGAGACGAACAACAAAGGAACATTCTGCTCATATTTGTAACATTGCTTGTATCAGCTTTTGAAAGGTCCATAGATGTACAATTTTTATAGTAGCTGAATAATGAATCACTTTTTTCAGGAAAGATCGCTCCCTTTTCGGCTATAACAGTTTTTACACTATCTTTATATCTATTGCTGAAAGTATTAAATTTTGATCTGTCGATCTCACCTTTCAGTGTGAGCACGCGGGTTGTTTCGTTATAAGAATAGCAATCTGTTACAAGTGCAACATTTGCTGCCTGAGCGGTTATGCTCTGTGTTATAACAGGTGAGCCATAGCTGACAGTTCCTGCCACCATACAAAGTGACATCACTACTGCTAAAACTTTTTTTAACTTCATATTTATGTCCTCCTGAATTCTAGTGCCGAAACGGCAATATATCAATATTTTCCCAAGATATGATAGCACACATAACCATCAATGTCAATAATATCGATCCGTTTTCTTGACCATTCGTCAATTTTCTATAAGAGGAAATATTATTAATTTATACTATTGACGGAAAGTGAAGGCGTGTAATAATCACCATTGATTAAAAATCGTTGCACACAAAAACGGATAGCCGTCCGAAATGGACAGTCTATCCGTTTTGCTTTCGTGATATTTTACCGGTGCAAACCTATTACTTTATGGTGACAGTCACAGCATTCTTTATAGCGTTTGCAGTATCCCATTTTCCGTCAACTCTGGCAGCGATAGCAACTTTGTAAGTCGTGTCGGGGGTCATGCTTTTGGGAGTAGTGTAAGAAGTATCGGTAATGCCCTTATCCTGAACCTTCCACTTTCCGGCAAGGTATACAGCTATAGCGTATCTGTCAGCGCCTTCAACTTCTTTCCATGAGAATCTTACCTGGTGAGATTTCAGGTTATATTCTTGGCTGTATTCAACTTTGATGTTGGTAGGATAGGTGGGAGTATAGGTTATATAGGTATTCTTCCCGTTATTCTTGATAACTGCAAATTTTTCGTCACCGCTTACTATTCTTGTAGGAGCTTTCATATTTACCCAGACTTTGCTGTTGGGAAGTTGTGCTTTTTTGAGAACATTTTTGAAATTCTCACCAAGAGTAAGGGACTCCAGTTTATTACAAGAACTGAACATACAACTAGAACTGGACAAATCAGACTTTTCTGTAACCTTGCTTGTATCAAAACCACTTAAGTCAAGTGATGTCAATTCACCGCAGCCATAAAACATATAACTGATATCTCTAACATTGCTTGTATCAAAAGAGCTTAAATCCAGTGTGGTTAGTTTGAAACAATCACCAAACATATGATACATATCTTTAACTTTACTTGTATCAAAATTGCTAAGATCAAGTGCAGTCAGGCTATGACACCAAGAAAACATATCGCTCATCTTTGTAACTTTGCTCGTATCAAATCCACTTACATCAAGCGATGTCAAGCTTTTACAGGAACTGAACATACCGTTCATATCTGTAACCATGCTTGTATCAAATGCAGTAACATCAATTGAAGTCAATTTGAAACAGCCACCAAACATACTACTCATATCTTTAACTCTGCTTGTATCAAATTTGCTTACATCAAGTGATATCAATTCGTTACAGCCATCGAACATATCTCTCATATCTGTAACTGCGCTTGTATCAAATCCGCTTACATCAAGCGATGTCAAACTTTTACAGTAACAGAACATCTCGTCCATATATGTAACTTTACTTGTATCAAATCCACTTACATTGAGCGATTTAAGCTTGCAACAGTTATCGAACATTCTGCTCATATTTGTAACATTGCTTGTATCTGCATTTGAAAGATCGATAGAAGAACAATTTGTATAATTACGAAAAAGAAGGCTGCTGTCTTTAGGAAGAACTGTACCTTTTTCAGCTATGACAGATTTAACACGATAGCCATACTTATTGTTAAATTTACGCAAAGTAGCACCATCAACAGTACCGCTAAGCGTAAGCCTGCCTGTTGTTTGGTTAAATGAAAAACCGTTTGTTGCTGAATCGTCTGCCTGTGCGGTTATGCTCTGTGTTATAACAGGCGCACCATAGCTGACAGTTCCTGCCACCATACAAAGTGACATCACTACTGCTAAAACTTTTTTTAACTTCATATTTATGTCCTCCTGAATTCTAGTGCCGAAACGGCAATATATCAATGTTTTCCAAAGATATGATAGCACACATAACCATCAATGTCAATAATATCGTTCCGTTTTTCTTGACCATTCGTCAATTTTTATATTAGAAAATATTATTAGTTTATACTATTGACGGAAAGTGAAACTAAGATAACCGTCAAATAAACAGAGTATATGAAAAGAAAATGTACTATTAGGAAATATAATGAAGTATTCAGGAAAAATAATAAGCGAATGATTTTAGATTGCAAGTATATATAAATTCATAAGTGAAAATTATATATAGTTGTTTTTTGAATGATGAGAAATAAGGAAAGGGTAAATGATGTGTCTGTGGATAATGAGGTGGATGAGAGAATGAGCTCAAAGGGATAAAAGAAGAAAAGGATGATAATGGGGATGGCATCAACCGAAAGAATTTCCTTTTTAGCGACACGGAAAAAGGAGCCGCTGCAAGTGCAGCAGTTATGAGCATCATCGAAACAGCAAAAAGAAATGAGCTTGATGTCTATGGGTATATGCTCTATCTGCTGACCGTCCTGCCCAAGTGGGGGGCGGATCCAACTGAAACACAGCTTAAATCGGTAATGCCTTAGAGCATGGCACTTCCATCATACTGTAAGCAAACTTACAGTGAGGTAAAGTAATTGGCTGTAAAGTAGAGTTACAGCCGTTGGTAGAGAAGTATAGTAACCGGTAGTAAAGTACAAGTAGATGGCTCTAATGATCAAAGCCGAGGTTTCATTGGAAGCCTCAGCTTTTCTCTTTAGGGGCTGGGTTTGGTTGGCGCTTACAATGCAAATCACAAAAGCAGCAGAATTCAAAAAGAATACTGCTGCTTTTCACTATTTACTTCATATTGTTTTTCATCTATTTCAGATCTCTGTTTTTCATTACTATTATCCCAAGTGTTAGAACCGCGCATAATGTTAACAGGCAACACAATATGCAGGCAGTATGATAATTATTCCACTCTACCATATTTGATTTTATGAGACCATTCGGATCTATTGATAATAACATCAATGCTTTTTTATCTGACTGCAGATCTTTTCCGTGATACATGATAACATTATACATTTTGTTTTCAACATACTGGCTTGCTAATATATTCAATCCCAAAGCAATCGCAAGCGCAGGTACTCTTCTTGCTGTTACTATCATGCATAAAAGAGAGATACCCACAAATGTAGCTATAGCAACTACTGCAGAAATGTTTAGATGTATACACAGATCCAGGGAACTTTTTACACTTTCTGAGGTTATATGATAAAATTCCAGTCCGAACCTTACGAGGCAGTAGCTCAAACCTAAAACTTCGCTTGCAATATGTATCAGCATTGCCCCGACATAAGATGTAATAAAATAGCCTAGGAATATTTTAAACCTTGAATGACCTGCCAGAATTTTATTTCGCAATGCACCCGAAGAATAATCATCGCCTACGCAAAGTATTGTTACTGCAATGATTATATACGAAATATACCATAAGTGAGCTAAATAGGTCGATATTTCCATAAAGCTCCAGCCCATCCAATAATCGCTGTTTTTTCCGTGAACTTTATGCAATACGAGCAACGAATCACTTGCAACAGCATTATAGATGTTAAAAAAAGACATTAGCAAAAGGCAGATCCAATAAACTTTGCTGTGAAATAACTTATAGAAATTTGCTTTTAATAATTTTGACATGTAATTTTAGCCCTCCGATGTTTACTTCATATCCTTTTTTACAAATACAATATAACCAATAACACAGAAAAATGCCATTGTGATCATGCACCAGCCGCAGGAAGGCTGGATAGCAGTTCTCAAATCAATTGCCTTATCAACAGGATCAACGAACCATCCACAGTAAAATGATGGAAGAAGCGAGTCTATAATAATGTATAGTTTATGTGAGAACTCACTTATCTCACTATCATCAAGTCTGGCATATACACTTAAATTTGCAGAATAGCATAGACATATTATCAAATCACCCAAAATTGCAGCTACCATACCTATAATACGATTTCCTGCGGCTACAATACAGAACAATGTTAATACACAAAGTGCTGCAGCAGGTGCAAGTGAACGTACCAACATGGATACGAAAGTGAGAAAATACCCGTCATATCCATATAAAGTACAGCATATACCATAACAAACTACCGTACAGATAATATGTACTAAAAAACATTCAACAATACTTGTCAGCAGATAGCCCGTATACAATTGTATACGAGAATAACCTGCCACGAGTTTGTTACGTATAGCTCCCGATGAATATTCATCTCCTATAATCATACCAATCAGCAAAACTGCGATAAATACAAAAGAAGAAAGATGTGTAAAACATGTTTCAGGGCATTGAATAACAGACCATTTGTCATATATCGATTCTTTTACCCTACCTGAATACTCCTCGTTTTTTGTAATCATTGTCATGATATTTATAAACGGCATCAGAAGCAAAGTCAACCAAAATGACCAGCTGTGGAACATCTTGTAAAAATTTGTTTTCATAAGCTTTATCATGATTTGCTGCCTCCGATAAGCGAAATGAAAAAGCTTTCAAGATCCTCATCGTTTTCATTAACCGATATTATATCGCATCCTGATGGCATTAGTGCTTTTGTAAGCTGTGATATATTGGGCCTGCCAAATATATCAACATTATGCTCGTCTGTGATCTTATATTCAAAGCCCATATTATCCAGTACAGAAGAAAGACAGGATGAATCCGTTACCTCTATATGTGTTGATCTGCGGCATTCTTTTTCAAGTTCTTCAGCACTCATTTCACGGATAAGTTTCCCATTATCAATAAAACCATAGTGTGTGGCAAGTCTTGAAAGCTCGTCGAGAATATGCGAAGATATGAGAACAGTTATCCCTTTCTCACGATTAAGCTTGATTATCAACTCTCTCATTTCAATGATCCCCTGAGGATCAAGTCCGTTTATTGGCTCGTCCAGTATCAGCATATCAGGAGCTCCACACAAAGCAACAGCGATACCTAGTCGTTGTTTCATACCAAGCGAGAAATTACGTGCTGTTTTTTTGCCTGTATTTTCAAGCCCGACCAATTTCAGAAGATCAGGTATACTTTTGTAGTCTGACAGACCTAAAGTCATATACTGCATTTTCAAGTTTTCATAAGCAGTAAGTCCCGGGTATATTGAAGGAGTTTCCACAACAGCACCTATGCGCTTACGCTGTTCCAGTATCTTTTTGTCATTATTCTTGACTCCGTATATTTCAAAACTTCCCGAAGTTGGCTTCTGCAAGCCACAAATAAGACGAATAAGCGTAGTTTTACCTGCACCGTTTTTTCCCACAAATCCATAAATCGAGCCTTTAGGTACATTCATAATAAAGCCATCAAGAGCAGTATACCCTCTGTATTTTTTTTCAAGTGATTCAGCTTTCAAAACATATTCCATATCGGTCTTTCATTTCCTTTCGTCTGCCAAATAAGAGTTGAGTGTTACGACAATTTATTCAACCCCATATTTGCGAGTAATAACCATTTTGTGCCAATAATTGATCGTGCTTACCCTCTTCGACAATCCTTCCATCTTTAACAACACATATATTATCACAATTCATTACAGTTTTAAGTCTGTGTGCGATTATCAGAATGGTAATATCTTTGGGTAACGAGTCAATTATATCTCGGATCATCTTTTCAGATATCGTATCAAGATTACTTGTTGCTTCGTCCATGATCAGTATATCAGGTTTTCTTATCAAAGCTCTGGCAATTGCAAGTCTTTGTCTTTGTCCGCCGGAGAGATTCTTTCCGTTTTCTTCAATTTTGGTGTTATAACCCATTGGCAGTTTTTCAGCAAAAGAATCTATGCCACATTTCTTGCATATATCCACAACATCTTCATCAGATGCATTCGGATTACCTATTTTTATATTATTCATGATAGTATCCGCAAATAATGATGTTGTTTGCGAAATGTATGAAATATGTTTCCTAAGTTCTATGGGCGAATAATCATTGATCGGTATATTTCCGATAGTGACCTCTCCGGTTTCGACTTCATGAAAAGCCATTAACAGCTTTGCAATAGTAGTTTTACCGCTTCCGCTTTCACCCACAAGTGCAGTTTTCGTCCCTGCTTTACATGTTAATGATAACTCTTTCAAAACAGGTTCACGATTTCCATAGCTGAAAACTACTTTGTCAAAAATGATATCTTCTTTCAGATTATGTGGAGAACGTTTATCATTATTTTCTTTTTCTGCATCCAGAATATCATTAAGTCTTTCTGCTGCAACCATAGCAGTTTGTATCGTTGGCTGTAGATTGACAAGATTTCCAACAGGCTGTAAAAAATAACCCATCATATAATAAAATACCAGCAGATCCGATAGCATCAGTTGACCTTTGATGCATAAATTTGCTCCCGTCCAAAGAAGTAATACCATGCTTATAGATGATACCATTGTCATTATTGATCCGAGTATAGTTCCCATAACATTTCCCCTTACGCCATGATCCAATTGCTCACCATACAATGCTCTAACCTTTTTCTTTACAGGGATCATATAATTATATGATTTGATAGTCTCTATACCGTCGATAGTTTCTTTCAAATACGAAGTTACGATACTGTCAGATTCCATCATTTTATAATTTACGTCGGATAAAGGTTTTCTGAATGCCAGAAGAATTATTGTGTAAACAAAGATAGTAATACACGTAATAAGAAAAAGCTTAGGACTTAACCAACAGAGAAATAATCCTGATGCAACTGCCATCATACTGTCTAAAATAATAGTCAGTGTAGCGTTACTAATGGCTGATTTTATATAGGCAGTATCTTTAAATCGCGACATATACTCGCCGGTATTTCTATTACCATAAAACCCTGCCGGAAGATCTATCAAATGATCGTAGAACTCCATTGTAAGAGGAAATTCTACATATTTTGACATTTTAGCCATGGCTTTACCGCGAATAATATCAAGTATCATTTTCAGTATATACAATAGAATCGCTGTGATACATACTGATTTTAATGATGGCATTATTTTGGATATAAGACTATCGATCTTTCCATCAGCCACAAGGTTCCGATCTGCCGAAGGAATATCCTGGGATAAATGATCACTATTCTCTTTGTTAGATATTACACCGGCTTCATATTCCTGACCGTTTCGTTCATCTTCAATTTGTTTGGTTATAACTGTATGTTGTGACTCTTTTACAACATAATTGAATACAAAAGAACCGGTCACGTTTATTATTGACATTATCAAAGATAAAACACATACACAGGTAACAAGCTTTTTTTGTTTTATAATATATTTAAAGAACTTTCTGAACGATCCTTTTCTTTCATTACCTGTATGAAACTTTTCAGTTTTTTCAAATGTAACGATTTGACCGAGCCAACATTGTTTAAACAATTCTAACGTTACAGTGCTTTTTCTTTGACATCCAGGATCGCTGATCAAATAAGAATTCTTTTTGATTTTCCAGACTACAACATAGTGTTCATATCCATATTCATTGATTATTCTCGCTACAAAAGGAAATTTCACTTCGCCTGATATTATACCGTCATTAAGTTCTTCAAAACTGCCTCCGAGTCCTTCTCCATTCAAGCCTATCTTTTGGGCTCCATCAACCAATCCATATACGTTTGCTCCTATATTGTCAACTTTGATAAGCGACCTTGCTTTTGCAATCGGAATCTTTAATCCATGAAATTCAGATATCATACAAAGACAGGCCGCGCCGCAATCTTTTTCATCATGTTGCTTTATATGGGGATATTTCATTCTAATTGCTCACTTTCAAAGAACACTAATTATATATTTTTAATATGATGGACTGCTGTCAGAAAAAATATCTGACAGCAGTCCATACATCATCGCTGTGTCGATCGGATATTTATGAATTTAAACTATATACTATCCGTAGTTAGACAACTTTATTAAAACTGCATTTTATGCTGTTCTATAGTTGTAGCTTGCTTCTCCATTCCCACCAGCATGATGATAAACTATATAAGAAATATATCCACTCCACCAATGTTCTTTATAGCTTCCGCTGTGGTCACGTTCATCACCAGCTCGATAATCTTTGACTGGTAGATACTCATCTCCTGCCTCTGCCCAACCCGAGCCGTAGCCGCCATTAAACGTTTTCATTTCTGATTCATTCAACTTTTTCATAATTAAACTCCTTTTAATTATATAAAATTATCGAATAAAACAGCTGCAGCGCTTATTCTATAATTAATTATACACAATTTTGTTTTTGATGTCAACAGTTTAATATAATTATATTTGGGAAATTGTGACTTTTTATATAATCCACTTAATAAGGAAACGGATGCAAATTATTAATCATATTAACGTGATAATTATTCTGTTAAATTATCAAATGATTAGTCGGTTATTGAATCTGAACAAGTAGAACTTAAAGAAAAACTGCCGATGACTACTCTTCCTCCTGAAAATTCTCATTATGATTATGTCAAAACGGTTTTTGAACCCGGTACTAAACATTATGAGGAATACTGGAGAAGAAAAAGAAGAGAAAAAGAGATCGAAGAAATGAAAGCTGCTTGTGAAAGAGCCGGCTGCGCTTTTACTCCCGCATGATCCAACTTATCTGACCTCACTTTTATGTGGGGTCTTTTTTTATACAGAAAAATATACAAAGTATATTTGATCTATGGAGTTGTTTGGAGTTTATTATACTTCTTTAGATATTGGTGGGGTAGGTGCGGAGGTTTATACGCTTACCCTAATTATCATTTTGATTATGTCAGGATAAGATGTAAAGCACCCACGTAGATACTCACATTTAGTATCCACGTGGGTGTTACGTCTTCAATAAGATCAAATATCAATGCCGCCTGTTATCTTATGGTGACGGTACCTGAATGTTTGATAGCGTTTGCGGTATCCCATTTGCCGTTCACCCTTGCAGCGATTGCGACTCTGTATTTCTTACCGGGTGTCAGGTTCTTGGGAGATGTATAAACCGTACCGGTGATGTTCTGGTTCTGTACTCTCCACTTGCCTGCAAGATAAACAGCGATACCGTATTTGTCAGCACCTTCGACTTTATCCCATGTGAATCTTACCTGGTGATATTTCTCGCTGTATTCAACTTTTATAGTGTTGCTGATTACCGCATTCGGCAGTACAGCGCCATAGAACGTAAGCTCCGCAATATTGCAGCAGTACACATCATCGGTATTCACGCCGTTATTCGGCCTTCCCTCTGGAACAGCGTAGCGGATATACCGTGCTTTCACCGGTGCATCGAGCATAACGGTCTGTGTGTCCGATGTGGGCATCCTGCCGATCGTGTGTACCGTCTGCCAGCTTGTACCATCCTCGGAAACGCTGAAATAGCCATCCACCATACGCGCCTCATAGCCCTTTCGGGGAGTGTAGGCGATCGCATTCAGCTCACATATTTCCCCAAGATCAGCCTGTACCCAGCCTGCACCCACACCGTCAAAGTAGGTTGCAGTATCGCCATCAAACGCCTTTCCGTAATTGTAGCCTTCCTGCTGCTTCCACGAATCTGTACCGCTTGTTGCTTCGGGCGCTAATTTTGTAAAGCTCGCCTCCGGATTCAGCGTGCCATAGAGCTTGATTTCCGCTACATTACAGCAATAAACATCATTTGTGTTGTAGCTGTTGCGCGGCTTGCCCTCTGGTACTGCATAGCGGATATAACGTGCCGTGATCGGCTTTTCAAGTTTCACTTTGTGCATGGCAAATGTGGGATTCTCACTAATTGTGTGTATGCTCTGCCAGTCTGTGCCGTCCATCGACACCTCGAAATAGCCATCCACCATACGGTATTCATAGTTCTGACGAGGGCAGTAAGCAAGTGCGCTCAGATCGTAGACCGCACCCAGATCTGCCTGTACCCAGCCGGCTCTCGTGCCGTCGAAGTATGTTGCGTTGTCGCCGTCAAAAGCCTTGTGGAAATCGGTATCTGCATTTTGCTTCCACGAGTCAGAGCCGCTTAGCTTGTCAGCCTGCACCTTGATCTCATTGCCGCCTATACTGCCATTTCCCTCAATGACAAACGTTGTGATGGAATTGCCGGGCAAGGTTGCATTCAGCGTTTTGCCGTTTAGATTGATAGTGCCCACATTCTTCCAGTTCTCATTCTTGCTCGTGCGGATCGCATTTGCCGTGCTGCCAACCTCAGCAAAGTCTGAAAGATCGAAAGTTATGTCAGCACTGCTGCCGCTTGTATTGTAGGAAACAGCCACGATCTGTCCCGTCTCAGGATCATAAGCGGCAACAGTATTGCCGGAGGAGTTCAGCATAATCATACCGGGGCGAATATAGCGCGAGTACTGTCCGAAAGCGTAGTATTTCTTCGTCAGAACGATCTTATTTGCATCATGGTTGGCAACTGCCACGCCCCAGTAGCCCTTCTGCGTGTCCACCATACCGGTATCCTTTCGGCCGTTGTAGCCGTTCTTTGAAATGTGGCTGTCGATCACCTGCCACATGATCCACGCCGATGCGTTCATGTCGTTGACATCGGTCGTGATACGCTGTGCCAGCCAGAGTGCCGCACTCATTTCGCCTGCATTCGTCCCGGCCGTGCCGCTGCTGTCCACCTCGCTCATCCAGAGATTTTTTCCGTTGGACAGGGCAATATTTTTTAGCTCGGCACGTTTGCTGCCGCCGTAGGTGTGGGTGTCGATACGACCGATCGCTTTTTTTGCATCATTAGAGAGATTGTTAAAAGAGCTAATCTGCGTGTCAATGGAGGTCTCATCCGTACCGCAAAGAATAACATCGCCCATTCCCTTGTCACGCATCGCCTTTTGCAGCTCCACGATCATGGTTGACTGCGAGCTTCCCTGATCGAAGTGACAGCCCTCCTGCTTGTAGCTGTTGGCCTTCCAGAAGTTGGTATACGGCTCATTCATAGCTTCCGCGCTCTGGATCTTCACGCCCCAGTCGTGCTGATAGTGATAGCAAACCTCCGCGAAATACCGCGCAAAATCATCGTATTGGTCGTCCTTCAGATTGTTGCTTTTGGCATCTGCCGATCCTGACGAACAGCCGCTCTTCGTCATGTAATAGGGCGGCGAATTGGAGAACATTTCCACAATCATATCATCTCCGGCAGCCTGAATAGACCGCATAAGCACATTGCGCTGATTGGCATCAGCACTCCAATCATAGGTAATTTTTCCGTTGCTATACTTAGTATATCCCGGCATATTGGAATCGGTTCGTGTGATATGATTGTGGCTTGGATCATCACCGCCGCCGATATTAAAGCGAGCAATATTAAGACGTAGACCTTCATCACCGTAGAACACATCCGCTGCCTGCTGTGCCAGCGAGTCAGAATAGCCGAGGCGATTGGCCCACCAGCAAAGAGATGTACCCCAGCCCTCAAATTCGCCATTGTTTATGGTAAAAGTATTATCCGGTGACAGCTTGACTGTTTGTGCCGCATGAGAGGTGAGAACACAGTGTGGTGCTGACATAAGGAGCATTCCACCGGTACAAAGCAGAGCGGTCAAGCGTTTGAAAATTTTCATATGATCCTCCTCCTTTAAGAATAAAGAGCTTGTTCTTGTTGAGACAAATTTGAAGGAGCTGTTGCTTAGTTGAAACAGTCCCGTTTTGCATTTATCAAATCGAATCAATTTTGAACTGTCACCTTATAGTAACAGTACCCGAATGTTTTATAGCATTTGCTGTGTCCCATTTTCCGTCAACTCTGGCAGCGATAGCGACTTTGTATGACTTCCCCGGGGTGAGATTTTTGGGAGATGTATAAACAGTGCCGGTGATATCCTGTTTCTGAACTCTCCACTTGCCTGCAAGGAAAACAGCAATGCTGTATTTGTCAGCACTTTCGACCTTATCCCATGTGAATCTTACCTGGTGGTATTTTTTTATGTACTCGACTTTGATGTTAGTAGGGTAGGTAAGCTTGGTTTCTTCAACGATAGGTAAGCGCTTATAGGTGTTCTTGCCGGTGTTTTCGATAACTGCATACTCTCCGTTACCGCTGACTACAGTCGCGATGTCTTTGGAATTTACCCAGCCTTTGTCATTATAAAGTTCTGCTTCTTCGGGAACATTTTTGAAATTCTCGCCAAGAGTAAGGGAACGTAGATTAAAAGAGAACATCCAGTTCATCTTTGTAACTTTGCTTGTATCAAACGAGCTCAGATCAAGTTCGGTCAAATTTCTTGAAGAGAACATTGCCATCATATCGGTTACTTTGCTTGTATCAAATCCGCTTACATCAAGTGTTGATAAGTTAGTTGAAGCGAACATTCCTGACATATCGGTTACTTTGCTTGTATCAAATCCGCTTACATCAAGTGTAGTCAATTTATTACAGGCACAGAACATACCACCCATATTTGTAACTTTGCTTGTGTCAAATTTGCTAATATCAAGTGACGTCAATTTTGCACAGCCCCAGAACATATCACACATATCTGTAACATTGCTTGTGTCAAAACCGCTAACATCAAGCGTTGACAAGCTAAGACAGGAATTGAACATACCACTCATATCTGTAACTTTGCTTGTGTTAAATCTGCTTACATCAAGCGATGTTAATTGGTCACAAAGAGAGAACATATCACCCATATCTGTAACGTTGCTTGTATCAAATCCGCTTACATCGAGAGAATAAAGTTTGCTACACTCATTGAACATATAGCTCATATCAGTAACATTGCTTGTATCAAATCCACTTAAATTGAGCGATTTAAGATTGCAACAGTTATCGAACATTCTGCTCATATTTTTTACATTACTTGTATCCGCATTTGAAAGGTCGATGGAATAACAAGGATATTCGCAAAAAAGCTTGCTGCAGTCTTCAGGAAGAACAGTTCCTTCCAAAACTATGACAGACCAAACGTTATCGCGATAGGTATTGTTAAATTTACGTAAAGCATCACCATCAACAGTACCGCTAAGCGTAAGCATACCTGTTGTTTGGTTAAATGAAAAGCCGCTTGTTGCTGAATCAGCCGCCTGCGCAGTTATGCTCTGTGTTATAATAGGTGCGCCGTAGCTGACAGTTCCTGCCACCATACAAAGTGACATCACTACTGCTAAAACTTTTTTTAACTTCATATTTATGTCCTCCTGAATTCTAGTGCCGAAACGGCAATATATCAATAATATGTTAGCACACATGACCATCAATGTCAATAATATCGTTTCGTTTTTCTTGACCATTCGTCAATTTTTATATTAGAAAATATTATTAGTTTATACTATTGACGGAAAGTGAAACTAAGATAACCGTCAAATAAACAGAGTATATGAAAAGAAAATGTACTATTAGAAAATATAATGAAGTATTCAGGAAAAATAATAAGCGAATGATTTTAGATTGCAAGTATATATAAATTCATAAGTGAAAATTATATATAGTTGTTTTTTTTTGAATGATGAGAAATAAGGAAAGGGTAAATGATGCGTCTGTGGATAATGAGGTGGATGAGAGAATGAACTCAAAGGGATAAAAGAAGAAAAGGATGATAATGGGGATGGTGGAACGCTCTCCCACCTCTTTTTTTACGATCACAGGAAAAAATAAAAAAGTGGCTAAAAAGAAGTCATATTTTTTTATTTGATCATTGCGTAACACAAGAAAATATGGTATAATGTGAAAAAACAGGATATGACTGTATATCTGCGACACGTTCTCCGTCAGGGCAGCAAAGGACTGAAAAAGGGGTTCAGGAAATGAATATTATATTTGAAAAATTCAGTGAAAAACATATTGAAGAGGCTGTTGAGCTGGCACTTGCGGAGCTTGAAGCGGAAAGAACACATTGTCCCGACCTGCCCTGTGTGGATTTCAGCGAACAGCTGACAGGAATGCTGCACTGGTTAAGCAGTCAGCAATTCGGGAAAGCCGCTCTGTATGACGGAAGGCTTGTGGGCTATCTGGTTTTTGCAGGCCCTTGGGACGGCTTTTTCGGAGATGTAAATGGCGTGTTTTCGCCTCTCGGCGGCAGTGCTTTTTCCTATGAGTTTAAAAACCGGGGCAGGCTGGCTTCAATGCTTTTTGCAAGCGCATCGGAAGAATTTGTGAAGCAGGCTGTTTTCAGTTGTGCGCTAAGCAGATACGCTCACGATGAGGAAGCTGCGAGATCCTTTGTGCTCAATGGCTTCGGAATACGCTGTTCGGATTCTGTCAGGGAAATCTCAAGCTTTGCTATTTCTTATGATCCGGGAAACATTCATTTTGCTGAATTGCCGCCAAATGAATTTGAAAGAATAAGGGAACTGAGAAACGGGCTTGTAAAGCATCTGGAAAGAGCGCCGGTATTCTTCTCGACTGATATGGAGCGCTATGAGCAATGGTTTAAGAACGGAGATCTGCGAGTGTTTGCCGCAGAGGCAGACGGTGAGATCATCGGCTTTATCTCCCTGGAGGATGAGGCAGAAAACTTTATTACCAGACACAACACGATGAAAAATATCTGCGGTGCATACTTTGATGAAAAGTATCGCGGAAAGGGAACTGCGCAGGGCTTGCTTGGATTTATCATCGAAACGCTTAAAGCTGAGGGCGTAACTCACCTCGGTGTGGACTGCGAAACTCTTAACCCTACTGCGCTTAATTTCTGGGGAAAGTATTTTGGACCGTACACATATTCCTTTGCAAGAAGGATCGATGAGCGCATTGTGTTATAACATCAGCGTCAGTTTGAACTCAGACAGAAAAACCGTCAGAACAAGAAGCCCCCGCAGTTTAGGCTGCGGGGGCTTCTAATCTATTTGTATTCTCTCCACCACCGCACCGTCTGCGTTATCCTTGAATTATCTTTTTGTTTTGGGAAAGATTATTTCAAGTATTAGAGAAATATATCTGATGGTGTTTGATTTTGAAATGAGGTGAAAATAAAGTGAAGTTGTGATGAAACGACAGGTTTTATTACTGTCTAAATTTTAGACACCATACAAAGAAGCCAAGATGCATCTGTGTTTTATATTTTCTTTGTCCGATGAGTTGAATTTCGTTTTAATATTCTTTCATGAGTTCGCTTTTTCTGTTGGAGAAAAAATTTGTCCCCCTCATTTTTTAAAAGTATTCAAGTTTTGAATTTTTGAGAGTATAAAAGGAGGATAAAACGAATGAAAATATCCAGTTTTGGTGCAGTTTTAGGGTAGTTTTAGAGTAGAAATGAACTCAAACGCTGTTTGTAGCCCGGGATTTCCTCCGATTTGGGTATGTTTTGGGTATCATTTGGGTATGTTTTCGTTTCTATTTTCCTCTAAGAGTCCTAAAACTAACTTTCCGATTTAGTTTTAGGATTTTGAAGATTTTTGCTTCATTTGAGGCACTTTTAAATTCAAGTTTTGAATACTTTTTCCAGAATTTTCCTTCGTCGCGCTAAAACTAAATTTAGTTTTAGAAATATGAAATTAGTTTTAGAAATATGAAACTAATTAGTTTTAGCGTACTAAAGCGTTTTCTTCAAGGTTTGAATAATATTATTCTTATTATTGAAGAGATTTATTCAACGGTTGAATAATAATTTACAAATCATGGAAAAGTATTTACAATATTTGGCTACATATACCAAAATATGTAAATTTCGGTAAGATCTTAATATATTTATATAATCGCTTCATTCGGAGATCAGAGAACATCCCAAGCAACTAAAATCAGCCTAAATTTTAGACTATTTATGTTATTTAAGAGCGCATATCTGTCTAGTTTTAAGACACTTATTTGTCTAATTTTTTATCACCTGTGCCTTATCAGTTGCATTTTTGTCTAAATATTAGTCAATAATCAGTCGAAAAATTAGACTTGGTTGTTCGAGAGTGCTTGTATCTATCTAAATTTTAGACATTTATCTATCTGAATTTTAGACACTTAATTTAAGACGAATAAATAACTGTCCGATATTCAAACAGTTATTTATCTAAATTTAAGGCAGTTTTATTGTGAGCGTATACTCCTCCCGCACCTACCACGCTGAAGGCTAATGAAGTATAATAAACTCCACGAAGCAAATTGGACTATCCAAATTGATCCATGTAGTTTGGCATTATGTATCAGAGTGATTGGTCAATACCAATGCACCAAACGATCTGCATGATAATAAGCATGAGATATAATACATATAAAAAGCAATACACAGCATATTTATAAAAGACAATATATAATATTTTATATATAAATATCAAAGTTAATAAATAACATATTGTATTTTATATATAAACGCAGTATAATGATCAACAAGCATAGAAGAAAGAGAGGAGCGTTCGTTATGAAAATAAACAAAGAGCTGCAAAATAAAGCCATTGCTGCAGAGCTTGGTTCAAGATTCAAGCAGTATCGCATAGATTATCCGATGACAAGAACAGAACTTGCAGAAAAGTCAATGGTATCGGTAGGTACTATTGCGCGTTTTGAAAATGGCAGCGATATCGGTCTGATAAACCTGATAAAGCTGCTCAAAGCACTGGAACTTGAGGAAAAACTGGATTTGTTGATACCCGATCCTCAGGAACGTCCTTCCTACTATGTTGAAAACAACACTCCTAAAAAGCGTGCAAGAAAACGCAGACAAAACGATAATGACTGGAAATGGGGCGATGAAAAATGATAGAAACGGCAGAAGTGTACCTTTGGGGAACTCGCATAGGGTTTGTTCATCAAGGTGTAGATGATGTTTCGGCTAGCTTTGAATATGACAAAAAGTTTCTGACCAGCGGAATAGAACTTTCACCGTTTAAAATGCCTTTATCCAATAGGGTATATTCATTCCCCGAGCTCAGCCATGTTGAAGCATTTCACGGTATTCCCGGTCTTCTGGCTGATTCTCTTCCTGACAAATTCGGTAATGCTGTCATTGACAAATGACTTGCAGGTCAAGGGCGTTCTTCCAAGTCTTTTACTCCTATTGAAAGGTTGTGTTATACAGGCAAACGCGGCATGGGAGCGCTTGAATATGTTCCGTCTGCCGGACCTATGCAGATAACGGGTGAAGTCGATGTTACCGATATGACAAAACTTGTTTTCGCAAGTGCTTTCCGAAAAAGTAGCACAGTTTTGTCCGATGCGGAAGCAGGCAAAAATGCAGTTGATGGAGATAGGTTCTACGGCAGGCGGTGCAAGAGCAAAAGCTACAGTTGACTGTAATGAAAAAACAGGCGAGGTCAGATCGTGACAGATAGATGCATGAAAAGGTTTTGACTACTGGCTCATAAAAATTGACGGAGTATCAGGCAACAGTATGTCAACACATCGTCTGAAGAGCTTTTCTTCCATAGGATCAATAAGTTCGGACATATCAAGTTGGTTCTTTTTCATGTTGATAGACCTCCATTGATTCTTTCATCAAAGAATATTCAAGTATTAGAGAAAAGTATTTGAGGTTGGTTGATTTTGAAGTATGACGGAAAAATGTTATAAAGGTAGGATGAAACGATAGGATTTTTTTATTGTCTAATTTTTTGACACCTTACAAGAGAGCAGAACTGCATCTATGTTTTATATTTTCTTTGCCCGGCGTGTGTATTTTCGTTTTAATATTCTTTCATGAGGTCGATTTTTCTCTTGAAAAAAAGTTGGTCCCCCCTGATTTTTGGTTTAAATTCAAGATTTGAATTTTTGGAGGTAAAAAGTGAAGAAAAAACGAATGAAAAAATCCAGTTTTGGTGCAGTTTTAGGGTAGTTTTAAGGCAGAAATGAACTCAAACGCTGTTTGTAGCCCGGGATTTCCTCCGATTTGGGTATGTTTTGGGTATCATTTGGGTATGTTTTCGTTTCTATTTTCCTTTATGAGTCTAAAACTAACTTTTCGAATTAGTTTTAGGATTTTGAAGATTTTTGCTTCATTTGAGGCACTTTTAAATTCAAGTTTTGAATTATTTTTCCAGAATTTTCCTTTATTACGCTAAAACTAAATTTAGTTTTAGAAATATGAAATTAGTTTTAGAAATATGAAACTAATTAGTTTTAGCGTGCTAAAGTTAGTTTTAGCGTACTAAAGCGTTTTATTCAAGACTTGAATAATAGTATTCAAGATTTGAATACTATTTACAATATTTGGATATATATGTCATAATATGTAAATTTTGGTAAAATCTTAATATATTTATATACGAGATTGACGTGAGGTGAAATAATCGTCTTGAACAGCAAGAAATAGTCTAATTTTAAGACAATTATTGTCGTTTTGGAATGTATAGTTGTCAAAATTTTAGTCACTTATCTGTCTAATATTTTGACACTTGCACTCGATTAAATATACTTTTATCTAACTTTTAGTCAGTTATTAGTCTAACTTTAAGACTAAGTTGTTTTTGCGAACCTAGAATAGTCTAAGATTTAGTCAGATTATTGACTAAGTTTTAGACACCGCATTTGTATCTGTCTAACTTTTAGTCAAGTTATAGTCTGAATTTTAGGCAATATTCTTTCTTTAGAGCTCTCCGATACTATTATAAATCAGTCTGTCCTGCAAAAAATACTTCTCACAAAAATATACCTGCGGTTTACTTGATTTATAACGCTGCCTGTATGCGAAAAGGTCGGCGCTGATATAGAAGTTTCTCGCCATAGTATTTCTGATGTCAGGTCAGAAGTACTATGGCGTTTGTATTGACAACACTTCGATGTTATGATATAATTGTTACTTACACAAATTGAGATGAATGTTGGAACTTTATATTTCAGTTCTGCCGAGGGAGAAATGTTAAAGTTTGTAGCAATTTATCCTTGAAGATACAGCGAGAAAGGTAAAACAAATGAAAAATTACGATAAACAGACCATAGCGCAGATCAGGAAACCGATAGTTCAGGCAGCGATCATAATGCTGGTGTTCTATGCGATAGAGATACCAATGGTGCATTTCAATGTATTTCCCGATGTAAACACGCGTTATATAGCAGACACTATAATAAGAGCAGCAGGCGGAACTGCCGGACTGATACTTTTGAATGGGTATTCCAAACGCGGTGAGAGTAAATGCACGCTGAAGCAGCTATTCACAAATAAGATTTCAGGGAAGACGTGGCTTATCATGATCCCACAGATTATCAATATTTTGCTTCCTTTCCTGAATATATTTATTGCAACCGTTTTTACAACAAGATATATTTTAACGCTCAGCATATTGATCGTTCAGCAGTTTGCAACCGGGTTCTATGAAGAAGGCGTTCAGAGAGGACTCATGATGAACGGTCTTATCAAATTTAATATAAGCACAGTGAAAAGAAGGCTGTTCACTGTTTTGGTTACAGGTCTGTTCTTCGGTCTGGGACATGCTCCCAACATCGCTTTTGGCGAAAATCCTCTGATTCAGGTTCCGTCTGCAATGTGTATTGGAATGTTTTGGGCGGCGGTATATATGCTGTCAGATAATCTGCTTCTCGTAATGCTTCTGCACGCTTTCGCCGACAGCACGTTCAGGATCGTCCACGGATTGTTCGGTTATGCTCGCGAAGGCTTTCTTTATCAGGCAGTAGAGTGTTCGAGAGATATCATAGAGTATGTGATACTGCCTGTTCTGGCGATCTGTATCTGCATATGGTTTGATAAGCTTAAGAATAATGCCCCTGAGGACGGGTCAACTTAAATGATAAGTCGGAAGATAATATACAAATCATGGTAATCATGGGGCTGTTGCAGCCCCAACAAAGAAAAAGAGCCTGGCACAGACCTATAATTACCAATAAGAGCAGGCACTTGGTATGTTTGAAAATATTAAAACTATATGGAGAGCAGAGACAATGAATGTATTATTCAAGGAAATTCGGCAAGGAAATATCGAAAATATAAGAGAACGAATTGAAAAAAATCCTGCCGTTGTAAATGAGGTATTCACTGGAAAAAAACCATTGAAAGATATAGGACAATCACCATTGCAGGTTGCTTTGAAATGCGCTGAATTTGATATTATAGACTTGTTGCTCAATAATGGTGCTGATCCGGATTTCATAGAAAACCCCTCACAAGTTCCACCGGGTAGTATGTGTTGTCCTGTAATATCAGATGCAATTAAATATGCAATGGATACCTTGCTGTATACTGGTACAAAACACATTGAACAATCCTTACGATATGTAGGGATCATTGAACGATTGCTTGTGTTAGGAGCAGATCCGAACAAAAAAAGAATTGATAAGAATCCAATCAACAACTGGCAGCCACTTGGAGTACTGGCGGCAAGAGGAAATTATATTTTGAAGCGGACAAGGAGCGATGATCCAGAGGCATATTGCATATCAAATAAAAACATCATTACTATCCTTGATTTGTTGATAAAGTATGGAGCAGATGTTGAGGATTGGCTTGATAACGGCGTATGGGGAGACGAATCCAATCGAAAAGCTTATCTCGATGATTTTGAAATTAAAGACGAAGTTGATTTTAATCGAGAGATTCGCACCATTTTTCAAGAATATTTTAACAGACAAACTAATACTTGATATACAGCAAGGAGAAATCGCTCTCCTTGCTGATTTTTCTTCCTTTGGGCAGACTGTTCGTTCTGTAAGTTAATACCAAAATAATGACCGCTTCGTTAAGCATAACCACTGAAAAATTTCAGTATTGATAATGATATGCAGTGCTTCGCGGCAACAAAACCCTCCATATATCTACTGACGTTTTCGGGCTTTTGGCGGTATTTTCTGAAAAGAATACAGTTTGTTAAAGGCAGTTCTCCCTCCTGCATAATTTCAACTGCGAATTTTAATATGATATGCGAACAGAATGTATTTCGGTGGTTGCTTTTTCAAGGTAGACGTGGTATAATTTGTGGGTAAGATTAACTTTGATAATGTAATTCGAGGTATCTCTATGAACGATAAAGAATTATTCACTCGCATATCCGAAGTGGAAAACAGATTGAATATAACAATTCCTAAAGTCTATAAGGATTTTTTACTTAAATGCTTGATAGAGCGAAGATTTCTCTTTCAGATATAAATATGATTATAAGGTCATCCCTATTTCATCATTTTGCTTTATTAGACAAAGAAATGAAAACTCTTAACTCCAATAATCAGCAATCTTAGTATAAAGCTACCACCTATGAAATATATTCAATAGGTGGTGTTTTGTTGGGCGAATACTTTGTACTTACCGTTCTCCAAGCGTTTTTATAATATAACGGTGTGTAAGAAAAATAGGTGTTAATTCGTTACGAATTATCTTAAATTTTACACAGTAATATAATTTAGGGTAAAGGTTTCCCCTCATACTGCGACAAAAGAGATTTCAATACAGAAATTATCGCCGTGAATTATCACATTTCCGTCGGCTTCTTTACTATATGACGTGATTATATTTGTATTTGACGAATACCTTTGACCATTGCTATTGGCAGTTCACTAGTCTGTCCACAGCCTTTTCCATTATCATTTTTGTAAGAGCCATTTTCGCTAGGATATGTCAGTCTATAACCGTCGTAAAGATTCAGCTGCACAAATCTAGTATCGAAACTTGAAATACTCGGCGGTTATCCTTACATTCAAACAACAGTAGATCTCGCTCTTACGACTGAGTGATCACAGTTATTATCGGAAGCTTATATTATGAAACGAAAACACATAATATTAAGTTCGAAGATAATAACGAATATTTTGTTTCTTTCGATGAGAACGGAAATTGCCTTGATTGGAAAGGCAGCTTTGGATTTGGTATTGGAAGCGTAAGTTTTTTTACAAATAATCGTGGAGAAGTTTGTGTTGATGAAAATAATATCGATTGGTATTACGAAGATTTCATTGAAATAATAGACCATTTTTACGAGGAAATAGATGAAAGTATAGACTGTCATCATTATACCGAAAATGATAATTATACACAGTACATTCACTTTAATTATTACTATCATGGTCCCGAACACGACAACGTATTTATATGTCAGCATGATTGATTTTTTTAGGAGCTTATTGCGCGGACGCACTATGAGCGGCTGGTGGCTTCGGGGGTAAGGCTTTACCGATTCACGCCGGGGTTCATACATTCAAAGGTGTTCGTCAGCGATGACAAAGTTGCCACGGTGGGCAGTGTGAATCTCAACAGCAGGAGTTTCTACTGTGATTTTGAATGCGGTGCGGTGCTGACAGGAGTTCCCTGCATAGCGGATATCAAGACGGATATCCTTGACACGCTGGCAGAATGTCAGCTTATCACCGAAGAAAATATTATCCCTCTGACCCTTGCGGAAGAAGCACGTGCCGCTGTGATGGGGAATCTTGGGGGGATGATGTGAATATTGAATAATGAATAGTGAACACACTTATGGAGAAAAGACTGGTGTATGATGCTTCAAAAACAACCTAAACACTATAAATGCAAGAATGAGGATACATATACAAAAATATGGACAGATATAGCAATACTTTTTGTTCTTTTATTGGCAGTTGTTATAGTTTGTGCCAAAAGAAAACCCGGTATGACTGAAGTATTGCATGAACTTATATCGATAAATCCCTTTTCTGCATTGATACTGCTGGTATTGCTGGATATCGTTTTTGCAGTGGTAAAGACTGTGATCTATGGCAGAAATAAAAAGATCATAATGAACAAAGGCAGTGTTTATGAAGGGAAGATCGAAGATACTGTATATGTAAAAAATAAGTTCGTAAAAAGTCCGGGTGCTACATATGATTACAGGTATCTTGTCCGCCTGAATGATGGAAGAACAGTTAATACGGAAGTTTATTACGAAGACTTTGTCAGCAAGGATAACATAAGCTGCTGCAATGTTTATGAATATAATGACCGTTATTATTTCACGGATTTCAGATGAGGTCAGGTGTTACAGTTATGAACATATGCATATATCTCAGAACTAAATGTCAACAATGTTTGGGCTAATTGTGCATAAAATATTATTTAAAGGGCATAAAAATTCATTGAATTGTTGATAACAGTCAATTTAAATCTTGACAGCTACATTCCGGAATGGTATAATATCTAACGTTCGAACAAATTACTTTAGTTTTTAGGAGGATATTTATTATGTTCAATGCAAAGAAATTAATCTCAGCTGTAGTATCGGTAGCACTTTGCTGCAGTATGGTAACAGCGATCCCTGCATATGCGCAGTGCTATACTTCCTGTGAGGGTGTACGTCAGGTAAAGGACAACGGTCAATATGTTTCCATGCAGGGTATGGCAGCTGACAGCACAGGTATATATGTGGCAAAGACCAGAGTAGAAAAATACGGTTACGGTGCACAGATCTACCGTGTAAGCTTCGACGGCAAGACCCAGACAAGGCTCTCTATGAGTGCTGCTGTTTCCAACGAACTCAAACACGCAAACGATATGTTCCTCAACAAAGAGAACGGTGTAAACTATCTCTATGTCAACAATGCTGACTTCAACAGCAACAGATCTGATTGTCATCTCGTCAAGTTAAGGATCAGTGGCAACACTCTGACCAAGGTCAAGACGATTTATTTTACCTATAATAATAAGCGCCTGAACTTTTCCGCTGTATCCGGCTACAAGTGGGTGAACGGCAAGTACAGAGTCATCCTCAAGGGCAGCAATAATGTATATACCGCTGATATAAGCACCTCTAATGTTAATGAAACTGTAGCGGCAAAAAAGACTCTTACTCTCGACACAGTTGTTATAATCAAGGGTACCGGATATAATTTCGCTGAGAAGTTCGCAGACGGCTCTGCTTGTTATTCCAATCAGGGTATTACATACTACAACAACAGACTGTACACTGTAGTATCTTCAAACAAGAAGCCAAACCAGAGCTTTATCGTTGCATACGACAACATAAGCAGCAAGCTGGATTCCGCTGCTATTGAAAAAAATGTTGCTGATTCCACCAGAGATCAGTTCCGTATAACCAGCTCTAAATTCCCCAACCTTTATGAAATGGAGAGCTGCGCTATCTATAACGGAGTACTCTACTATAACACCAACAGAAGAAAAACTGCTAACGATAGCGACTATGACGCTGTACTGAAAATAAAGGATTTTAGAGCGTAAGTTATATTTCGGAAAAATAGCCGCCTCAAAAGGTTCGACACGCGGTCGACGCAGTCACCGCTAACAGAAAAAAATCGAGGGGCTGTTGCAACCGCAGCACCATCTAACCATATCCGAACATCAGAGTAAAAAAACATATTTACTGGTGAAATAAGCTGTTTCAGTGCGCACACCCCCAAGCCCTCTTCAAAAAAGAGGACTCGGGGGTGTAATGTTCTGCTGGTTTTATGCTGATTTCAGTTCAAAAAGAGAAATTCCAAGTCGGTTTTCTGAGATCTTAGCAAAAAGCTTCTTTATGTTGTATGCAAGTCCCAGCAAAAGGAACTCATTTCTGATGTTATTTTTGCCCCTGCACAGGAATCTTCTGAAGCCATGATCCTGTTTCAGCACTCCGAATACGCCTTCAGCCTGTATGCTTCGGTTCATTCTGAGCTGTTTTCCGAATTCGGTCGTTATATTTTCCAGGCTTTCTGTTCTCAGTTCTTTGAACTTATGCGATATAGACAGCGTTTTGTTTCCTTTTGCTTTTGTACAATTCTGTTTGTAGGGACAACCTTCGCAGCTTTCACATCTGTACAGTGCTTTCTCCGAAACGAATCCGGTCTTCGTTTTCTCATGCTTTGTACCGATACGCCACAGTATCCTTCCTGCCCTGCATACGTGTATATCGCCGAGTTCGTGATATTCCATATTCTCGGGTCTGCCGTATTTTGTACGGAAGTTTCGCTTTTTGCTCTGCTCATAATTTACGGGTTTTATGTATGTTGCTGTTGAAGAGGCTATGAAGGGCTAAAATACGTGGTTTTCTAAATTTCAGAAATTTAACAGAATTTGCCAAATGGCTCAAAAATGCAATTTGTCACCCTGAATTCTAAGTGGATGACAAGACGGATGACAAAATCGGGTGACAAGAATCATAAACCGCCGTTCAGGTTCGTCCTGAGCGGCGGTTTTTTCATTCGTTGAAGTAAAGCACCTTTCCGTCAATGAGTGTAAATTTGTCCGCACCCTCAAAATCAAATCCCCCCGTGCAGACAAAACCCACGCCCGACACAGTGATGCCTTTGATGCTGTCAAGCTGTTCCTTTTCCTGACGGCATTCTTCAAGGGTCATGGGGCGGTCGAAGTATTTGCATTCGTAGAAATCATACTGCTCTCCACGCCGTATCACGCAGTCAAACTCGCCATTGGTCTTGGTAGCAGGGTCATCATACCAATAGCTGCCGAAGTCGTCAATATCCGGATATAAGCCCTGCATAGCGGCTCTGTGGAAGTATTGCAGAGCGATACCTTCAAGCCGTCTGCTGACGAATTGCTCCAGTACATCGTCAATATTTTGATTGAAGAACTGCTCCTCACCGATACGGACGATCGTTCCCGCCTTGCCGAAAATGAACGTGAAATAGAACCGCATCAGATTATCCACGATCTCGTAAAACTGTTTTTTCTTGTCATTCCGGCGGTTGATCGGGTCGGTCTTCTGAATGGTCTCCATGTCGAGCAAAATTTTCAACTGCTTGTCAAGCAAACCTGTCTCGCTGTTCGCTATTTTGTCCCGTATCTCGCTGTAACGCTTCTTGCCGTTGCCGAGGATCTCCAGAATCCTTGCATCAAATGTCTTCCGTATCTCCCCCAGCATGACATTCTCGATGTGCGACCGCACCAGACCTGTTTCGGGCAACAGCAGACGCTCGATGTTTTCCCGAATAGTCAGACCCGTATCAAGATTTTCCAGAACATAAGGACTTCCACCGAATACGGCATAGAAGGCGACCTTGTCACGAACAGAAAGATCGGGATAGAATTTCGCTGCATCAAGGTAGTCAAAGTCACGGATATGCTGTATCAGTGAGAACCGTCCGAACAGTGGGTTGCCCTCTTCGAGCAGTTCCTTCATCACTGTGATATACGAACCGCAGAGCACCAGCTTGACATTTTCGGTCAGCCTGTCGATGACCGCCTGCATATAGGAATCGACTTCGTTTTTCTTTTTGGTCTGTTTCAGATAGGGATACTCGTCAATGATGAGAAGTATCTTTTTGTCAAGCGTTTTCAGGTAATCCATCATCTCGAAGAAAGAGCCGAAGCGGATATTCGGCAGTCCGAGCCCCTCCGAAACGCTCTGATAGATCAGTTCCATATTTCCCTCAAAGGTGCTTGTCACGCACATATGGTTGATGACGACACCCTCAAAGCGCTTTGCAGCTTCGCTCAAAAGCGTGGATTTTCCGACTCTGCGCTTGCCGTAGACCAGCACCGCCGTTTTGCGTTTCCATGAGGAAAGCTCGGCATTCAACTGCCTGAGTTCTTTTTCTCTGCCGATAAACATAGCATCACTTCTTTTCTGAATATATTTTCTCTGAATAATTTTTCAGTATAATGATATTATACCACAGCGCTTTGCACTTGTCAAGTTTCTGAATAAAAATTCAGTGAAAAACCATTCAGAAAACAACAGACTTGATTCGATGACCCGTTATTGATAGTATGCCAACGGTAAGCAATACTATCACTCGGAAGCAGGTTATGAATCAGATGAAAATCAGGAATTAATTGTACATGGTAATATTATAATTGATAAGTATAAAGATAGATATATATATTGCCATCTGGAAGGAGAATACAATTCAACCAAGTTGATCATAATGTTTAAAGGAAAAAAGAAATAGGAGAGAGGTACAGCTGGAGCGTATTGAATGAAGATACATTTTCTTTATTTGTTAAACAATAAAAAACGGCAAGTTTCTTATCAATAAAGCATCAATAAAAACGGATAGTCGTCTGCTTAGGACGATTATCCGTTTTGTTTTTAAATCATATCAATTTAGTCTATCACTTTATAGTAACAGTACCGGCATATTTGATAGCATTTGCTGTATCCCATCTGCCGTTCACTCTTGCGGCAATCGCAACCTTATAAGTTACGCCGGGAGTCAGATTTTTGGGAGAAGTATAGGTAGTGCCTGTGATATCCTGCTTCTGAACTCTCCACTTGCCTGCCAGATAAACTGCTATGCCGTATCTGTCAGCGTTTTCCACCTTATCCCAGGTAAATCTTACCTGATGGTACTTCTCACTGTAATCGACCTTAATGTTGGTAGGATAAGGGACTGGTTTCGGACCGCCGAACTGATCGTTCATGAATGATGACATCCAGACCAGAGAAGCGTTCAAGCAGACAGAAACCTCATTTACAGACCATGCCTCTGCACTGTCAGCATAGCACTTCTGATTAGCTAAAGTGCCTCTTTTATAGCCGAGACCACGAAGGTAATTATCATTATAAATAACTGAGCAGGGACCGCCTGCAAGAACACCTGAGGGTGCCTTCGGTAATTCCGGATTGATACTGTTTGCCCAGTATTTGTGATGTGGCGATTTCATTGCCTTATCGCCGTAGCCTGATACATAAGAGAAGCCCAGACCGTTACGTCCGAAGAGGTAATCAAGTGCTTCGGCTGCACCGTTCCGATAAATATATTTGCCGTTATCAGTATCATAAGCATAAGCCAGGACCATAGCGTTGTTGATAACGAAGGAGTTGGAACCGTACTCATAACCTGTGTACACATCTCCATCGCCGATACCGATATAGCCCCCGACAGTCGCACTCGTGTAAGGTATGCCCATGCCTTCTTTACTCATCTGAAAAATATATCGATCAGCAATATTTTGGATAGAATTGACAATAGTCTTCCTGTCAGCAGAAGATGTCTTGTCGCTCAAGTAGAGTGAAAGGGTGCCCAGACCCGCAGTATTGCCCCAATTGAAGGAACCGAACGAACCGTTGTTCTCGCCGCTGCTCAGGCAGGAAGTCAAGCTGAATGCCTTATCCTGACCTGACGGGTCATTATAATTTTTATAGTTTTTTAAGAAGCCATAGTAAGCCGAGTCCCCTGTTGTTGCATAAAGCTCACAAGCTGCCCAGTAAGCATCATCAACTACATAGGTGTCACCGAAATTGTTGTTTCCGCCGGATTCACTGGGAGCAAAGTAAGGATCATCATAGTAATAGCCACTTGTAACGTTCCAATCAGACTGCTTAGCCATGATAGCCTTCCAGCTGTTCTGTGCATTTTGCAGACACTCTTTTGCGAAGTCATCATCTATGCCCTTCCACAGACGTGAAGCCTGTGCAGCACAAGCGATCATGTTGAATGTGGCTGCATACGTAGGAGGTCTGACGATACGGTAAGGATAATTATCCTCCATTGGGGGGTCAATACAGTATATGGACCTGAACGTGAGCGGAAAATCTGCCAACGTATGATCCTGCACTGAATGATATACAAAGCCGTCCTCATTTATCATTTTGAACATCCACTCCAGCTCTACCCTTGCTTCATCAAGTATATCGGGAGCATTATCCTTATTTTCTGGGACAGCTATCGTGCCGTCAGTCCACTTGCGTGTATTGCCTCTCCTCTTGGAGAACTCATAAGCGTTCTGAAGTGTCCATACGGAGAAACCGCCTTCGACAACGTACTTACCGTGGTCGTTTGCAGCGTACCATCCGCCTGTAACGTCGATCTTCTTATCCTTCTCGCCATCAGAGAAGTCGCTGTCATAAGATCTTACCCATTTGCTCTGAACGTAAGCAGTATCAGGATTATGACCATACTTATTGTGAGCCAGCCTACTCTTATCACCGGATGTGATGTACTCAGACTCTATCGGTACTCCTGAGCGGTTCTGATAGAAGTAGTTCATGGAATCCCTCAGCAGCTGATCATCATAGATCTGTCTGTCTATCCTGAATGGACTGCTCTCGTTCATCGTATAAGATTTCATATTTACGGGATTTGTCCAAAGAAGCTTATCACCTTTTAGCCTTGTATCATTTACATTCTTATATCCCATCACCTGAGTGCCGCTTACGCCGACCGTATCCTTAACGAATATCGTGTACTCGCCCTCAGTTCTGAAATCAGAGAAATCAATGATATGTACGTTGGCACCCGAGTCCTTGTATCTTGTGACCGAATTAACAACTGTATCCTTACCTGTACCCGAATTAGGATCGCTGCCGAATACCTTCGTCTTGCCTGTGTACTTTACGTTGCCCGATCTGTCACGTATCTCAAAAGCCAGTGGCATATCAGCATCGGTAACATAAGAAGCCCTCTTTTCCAGCTGAGGATAATAACCGATCTGATTCAGACGAACGTTGCTTTCGGGTCTTACAACGCCCCACTCGTTAACATCTCCATCGATAAATACGCCACCGGTAGTGTCGATCAGAGACAGATCATCGAATTTGAGGACCGTACCGTTTGGGAAGCAGTCTACCGGCTGATACTGACCCTTACCGCCGTAGTGGAATGCCCAGTCAGCAAGCTCAAGATCATATTCAGCTGTAAACTCAGCATCGAAGGTGTTGTCGCCTTTAGCGATCTTTACGCATTCCCACGTCTGATTGAAATCATCATTGCCGCAGTTGTTGTGCCAAACTTCAACAGTTCCGCCGTAGTTACCGATCTTGGTGTACAGCTCACCCTCATTGGAAGAATTGACCTTCCAGTGTACCTTGTAAGTATGACCTTTGTGTATAATTATATTTCTGCAACGGAACTGAAGATCCCATCTTGACTCGGGACCATCGTTATTCTGTATCGTTATATTGTAAGTGCCGTCTGAAATATCGAAGTCCTGCCGTGCCGGTGCATTCTCTAATGTGCGCCAGGGAAGACCTATGCCTGCTTCGAAGTCAGACTGGATAAGTATCTGTTCGTCTTCTGCAAACACACTCATAGGTGCAGATGCGGCTGCTGCCGATAAAGCGCCGGTAATTGCCACAAGCCCTGCGGCGATACGTTTCATTGTCTTGTGCATAACCTCTTGACCCTCCTTTTGAAAATAAAAGAACTTAAATCTGATACGGCTGTAACTTACAGTAAGCGAAATATATACCTGAAACAGCCATAGCCACATTATAACTGGGATGGACATTTCACAGTCATTACGCTGTTATGTCCGATAGATATTATATCACATTGTTTTTCAAATTGCAATGATTTCAATAATATCTTTTAAATTTTTTTATTCCATTCCTCTGCCGCATCAGATTTCCGCAGTATATAAAAAAACAATTCGCGGATGCATATGGTATGAAACTTAAAAATGTTCTTCTTGATGCCCACGATGATCAGCTTATCAAGATATTCTGTCAACGCACCATGGTAGCGTTTTTCTTTTAAATGTAGATTACAAGTTGAAGTATCATCTGACGGCATTAAAGAGTGGGTCACGCGTGACACAACAAAGCATCAATGATTCATCCATTATAGTATTAGTATTCTTTTACTTAAATTATAGCTGCATATATGTTATAATAAGTACATACCAAGGTATTCAGATGTTCTTAGGATTAGCTGCTCAAAAATATCCTTTTCATTATGCAACATAAAAAATAACACCGCTTTCTATGAGACTTCGCATAGCCTTGTCAGGGAAATAAGGAGCATATTTTGTCACAAGGTCCTGAGAAATATTACATTTTTCGATCCAATTTCTGATAACGGCTTTTCTCTCATCGTCAAAATATTCCGAAGGGGTACTGTTCATCATTTCAAGGAACTGCAAAACAAATATATTGTCATTATCAATTTTAACTCTTGACTTCCGCAAGATAACTTCCTGATTACCAACTTTTACTCTGCGAAGTTTTGAATTTTCGTTATTCGTTTGAATTTCTGGAATATTTGACATCTGTGTGGATAGTCCAGCTTGCTGCAAAGCTGTGATTCCGGTGTAAAATCCGATTCGATTTCCTTTCTCGGATAAATACTTTCTTTCTATGATTCTGCTGGGATTCAGAATACTGTTACCAAATGGTGTTTTGACTGGAATATAGTAAATACCTCGGTCATACCTGATGATCTGTCCGCATTCGCAGAGTTTCGCAAGTTCTTTTTTGATCCAAATATCAGAATAATTTTCATAAGAAATATCCGACGTGAATATGGGTTCATTTTTACCAAATGATTCCAGAAGATAATCAAACAACATATTCAGCACCTCCCTTTGTTGTACTGAGGATATTATACCACATTTAACCTTATAAGTCGATAATAGTATAATAGTAAATGGTGAATTATTATTTACAGTTATAATTTTCCCTATCTAGTGACCAAAAATACAAATATCACTCTTCTACTAAAGCAACCAAAGACTTTTTTTCAATCTGTAAGACTTCCCTTTCAATCGCTGACATGGGGCTGTTGCAGCCCCTACTAGAAAATGCGAATAATTGGAAATCTATTTATCACACAATTCTCTCTGTTTTTCGTTACCAAAACACCCTTTTTAACTTTAACTATGACTTGTATTCTTCTCCATTATGAAACATTTCAGCAAAAGGTTGCATTAATGGGTTATCTGTGCTATAATTATAATGATAGAGTATGCGCGAGCAGAAAGGGGCGTACAGTTATGAAAAAGTTCAAGACCACCGGACTATGCAATCCTTCTAAGAATTACATGGTAGACATTACAGAGCGCTTGAAGCAAATCAAGGTGATGATAGATAACGGTGACTACTTTACAATAAACAGAGCGCGGCAGTTCGGAAAGACCACAACCCTTGCTGCTCTTGAAAGGTATCTGAAAGACGAGTATAATGTTGTACGTCTTGACTTTCAAAGGATCGGTGATGCGGGATTTAAAACCGAAGAAGCGTTTGTAAAGTCATTCAGCAGAGCTGTTTTGCAGAAAAACAGCAAGATCAATATCCCCAAAAGTATAAACGACAAGCTGCTAGATTTTATCAACAGAAGCAGTGGTCTTGCTATACTTGACGAATTATTCTATTGCTTAATAGAATGGTGCAGCTGTTCGGAAAAGCCTATCGTCCTCATAATCGATGAAGTGGACAGTGCATCAAACAATCAGGTATTTCTTGATTTCCTTGCACAGCTAAGGCTCCAGTATCTTGACAGAGAAGATGACGAGGACAATCCTGCGTTTCAGTCAGTGATCCTTGCTGGAGTTGCCGATATAAAGCACATCAAGGGCAATATCCGAAACGATAATGATTCAAAGGTAAACAGCCCCTGGAATATTTCTGCGGATTTCAATATAGATATGTCACTGTCTGCCAACGGTATAAAGGGTATGCTTGACGAATACGAAGCCGACCATAACACGGGTATGAACACAAAGCTTATCGCCGATTCGATCTACGAACACACAAGCGGCTATCCGTTCCTTGTCAGCCGTATATGCCAGATCATCGACGAGCAGCTTGTACCGGACAAGTTTGACAGTCTTAATAAAGCATGGACTAAACAGGGCTTCAATGAAGCAATTAAGATATTGCTTTCCGAAAAGAACTCGCTTTTCCAGTCGCTCACGGGCAAGTTGACAAACTATCCCGATCTTAAAAGATCGATCAGAAGTATCCTCATGGAAGGTACAACACTTTCATATTCCGCGCTTCAGGAGTCTATCTCTCAAATGGAGATGTACGGTTTCATAAAGAACAATCACAATACAGTTGCCATTTCCAACAGGATATTTGAAACGCTGCTGTATAACCTTTTTCTTTCAGACGAGGAGATCAAATCAAGTGCGATGTTCAATGAAGGCACACTTGCCAAAAACATCTTTGTGGAAGACGGCAGGCTGAATATGCGCCTAGTAATAGAGCATTTTATAAAGACCTATACTCAGATATTCGGTTCGCTTGAAGATAAATTCAAGGAAAAGGACGGGCGTGAGCAGTTTCTGCTGTTCCTAAAGCCTATTATCAACGGTACGGGCAACTACTATATTGAAGCGCAGACCAGAGATCAGACACGCACCGATGTGGTTGTTGACTATCTCGGGCAGCAGGATATTATCGAACTAAAAATATGGCGTGGGCAGAAATACAATGCCGATGGTGAGCAGCAGCTTGTTGGATATCTCGATCATTTCGGGCTGAACATCGGATATATGTTGACATTTAATTTCAATAAAAACAAAGAACAGGGTGTAAAGCTTGTCAAGATCGATGACAAGACAATTTACGAGGGTACGGTATAACAAAAAGTCCCACCAAATAGATCGGTACTCATAAAGAATGTTTCCAAATACTAATATGAAAAACCTATACGGCTATAAGCAAAACAGGAAGGAACTTCATTTCGAGTTCTCTTCCTGTTTGTTTTTTTGTTACACATAATTCAGTACATCACATTATTACATTTAGCAGACCTATATCATTCCCACTTTCAAAACGAGCTATTGTTCCGACCGAGACCATTGATTTTTCTAAAAGCTCTGATCTTGTCATTGGCAAAGCGATCCTGTACTGCTTGAATCTTTCTGATATTTCCTTAGAAATAGCTCTGTCTTGTAATTCTCTGTTTATCTTCATTATTTGTCTATCTCCATCAACCGCACATAGCACTTCATGCTGACCCGCTTTCGCTCATTCTCCCAATCCTTGACACGGCCGACAGAAACGGACATCAACTCTGCTAGCCTGCATCGTGTGAGAGACTTCTTTTTTTGCAAGTTTCTGATATAACTTCCCTGCCCATTTATCAGGAACTTATTGTACTCATCGAGCAAGTCTGTGACTTTGCACCCGAATATCTCTGCAAGTAGTGTGAGCTTGTCCAACGGATACGCCGACAGCACATTGTTCTCCCAGCGGGCATAGGTGGTGCGGTCTACACCAATTTGAGCGGCTATCTCTTTTTGCATGAGCCCACAGCTTATCCTGTAAAATTTCAACCTGTCTGAGACTGTGGAATTATCATTAAGCTCAAAATCGGGTATTCCTTTCGGCTTGAAGCTGTGAATATAAAGGGTGACTGTTTTGCCGCTTGTGTGGGTAGAGTACAGCGTATACATTCGGCTCTTTACTCTGCGTAAAAATCGCCACTCGCCTATGAAGGGCACATCTTTTACATCATCTGACGAGAAAATGTCCGTTGTGATTGTGTAGCATTTTCAACACACCTGCTTCCGTAAGTCGCAAAGCGGGTACCCTTAGTATGATCGAAAGTCTGCACCGCCTTGATGAGCCCTATGGTTCCAATTGATATCAGGTCGTCCTGATCGGAAGAATTTGCATAGTACTTCTTGATTATATGCGCCACAAGGCGAAGATTGTGCTTTATCAGTCTGTTCCGCGCCTCTCTGTCCCCTGCGGACATCTTCTCAAAACATTCCCTTTCCTCTGCGGCACTCAGCGGCGGCGGAAATACCGTCCTGCCATCTAAATGCAGACCGAAAAATAGTCCGCCGTGGGATATCAGCCTGAACAGCTCAAGCAACTGTATCATCATATGTATCTCCTCCGTTTTGCTATATGATAATTCAGTATATTCCCCTGACTTCTCCGATTATGCAAAAAGCGCCCCCACATTATGCGGGAGCACCAATTTATTTTTTGCCACGACAAAAGCCTGCATATCGCAATATGCAGGCTCCGGCCCTTTCATAATATCTATAAACCTTTACTCTGGAAAGCTAATTAATAATAGGATACGATCTAACTTTCAAATTACCACATCAGCATCACCCTGATGCTCCGTATTCTTTTTGTTTCTTTCTATAAACATATTATACTGCATTTGACGTGTTTTGTCAAGTAAATGGTTTAATTTCACAATTTTAACTTTTATATTTGTATGTTTGCACAATTGGTTTCGATTTTCATGAGCTTAAATTCAGAATATTTAGTTTATTTGACAAAACTAAATATCGATTAAAAGGCGTTCTCGTCTTCCCACTCTGAAGATGAAAAAAGTCAGCCACACTCATAGATCGGAACATATAAAGCCGAGATAATTGAACCTCGGCTTTATATTATTGTGTAGTTTTAATTCTTCCGTAAGATCTCTAAAGCAGCATATTCATAAGATTTAATGTCAAGCTTAATACCAGCCGCCCATTTTTCCATCGTTTCCGAACTGTTTGTTGGAAAGATTTATATTGTAGAATTTTTCAGGGGACTGTTTATCGCTGTCAGTATAGATCTTATCCCATGTGCCGGTACCGATAAAATGAGCTTTGCTATCCAGATTAACGATGTATTCGCCGTTAATGTATGTGACCAGTATATTTGCTCTGTAAAGCTGGATCATACGCACTTCACCTGTGGTGTTATAAACAACGACAAGTCCGAAGTTCGTATCATTATCCTTGAGGTATTTAGCGCAATTCTTTGCATCTGTATTATAGCTCAAAGGATTTACACGCTTACCTGTTTTCCATGATTCCGAAAAAGTCGCATCGAGCTGACCAGCTATAACTCTGTCAATTGCCTGTGAGCCTGACGATTTGCCCGCATTGGACTTATAGACATTCCAGCTGTAACTGGTGAAACAGCCTACTCTCTCATACTTTCTGTCTTTTGCATTACCCTGTTCAAGGTAGAGCACCTTGTTGAATGCTGCTCTCTGATCATCTCCGCTAAGCAGAAGCTCATCTGTCAAAGAACTTTCTATCGAAGCTTTTATGGTTCTTGTATCAGCGACAGCAGCGGCGACCCTTGCCTTTCTGATGTAGCTTATAACATTAGGTACGATCAGGCTCGCCAGAATACCAATAATACACATAACAATGACTAACTCTACCAAAGTGAATCCCTTTTTATTATTTTTCATAAGCTCATTCCTTTCATCATGTTCATATTACCACAAATAAATCATTTTCATCACTTTATTTATTGACTATATTATATCAGGTTTAGACAAAATAGTCAACCTTATTAATCTAAATTTGTAGTTATATCCAAAGCAACGTATATAGTTTCTACAAATTGACTAAATCACAAGTTGACTAATTTTACAAATTAAAAGCATTCATCATTGTTATAAACATATAGGAAACAAATTTTGTTTCTATCTTTCAACCAAATGTCTCTTCCCTTATTTTTCCACTTTTGGAGCAGCAAGTAGAATTACAGATGTTGTTTTTTTCAATAAAGCTATCCATTCAACATTCCTCAAAACATATCTACAAAGCAGTGAATATTTACTGAAATGTTGTTTATTCACAATTCTGACACTGCAAAGCCGCGTATCAGCAGTGAAGTTTTGCACCACAAATATTGTTATGTTCATATTGTATAAGCATAGATGGAATGATCTCATATTTACAGTTGTGCGCTCCTATTATCAGCAATCTTACAGCGCTTCCAAATGTTAACATTAAGTAAACTTTGGATTTTTTCTCAAAACCATATTGACAAATGCAGTTTGGTATGATATAATAGACAAGTACTCAACGAGAGAACACAAAATCATATATCGCGGGGTAGAGCAGCTTGGTAGCTCGTCGGGCTCATAACCCGGAGGTCACAGGTTCAAATCCTGTTCCCGCAATCGTATACACTGTTCAGAGTGATCTGAACAGTGTATTTTTTATTGCAATATTCTATCAATGTACCATGTACCATTATAGAGTTATAGATATCGCCTTTCAAAAAATCGTTGTTGTCAGCAGGATAAACTTATAAAACTATGTCATTTGGGAACATTCTTAAAATTTTGAACTTTTTATGAAAGACCTTTACAAATTATGTAAAGTATGCTATAATGATTAATATAACTTTTGATTTTTGATAATATTTTCTAATTAAAAAAAGGGGAATTAATATATGGATTGGGTAGAAGTCGATATTTATACCACTTCCGAGGGCATTGAAGCTGTCACAGGCAGTCTTCTCGGGCTTGGCATAAACGGATTTGTTATCAAGGACGCAAAGGATTTCGAGGAATTTCTCAGCGATAAGAGCGTAAACTGGGATTATATCGATGATGATCTTATGGGTCTAAAAAACTGTGAGACAACAGTTACCGCATATCTGCCTGAAAATGCTCAGGGTCTGGATTATCTTGAAGCTGTCAAGGCTGAACTCCGTGCGCTGAAGACCCGCGATACCGAGAATGCATTCGGCAGGCTTGAATACGAGCTGAAAAATGTTCGTGAAGAAGACTGGGCTAACAACTGGAAGCAGTACTTCAAGCCGCTGGAGATAGGCGATAAACTTCTTATCAAGCCAAGCTGGGAGGATATCCCCAAGGGTGAGACAAGGAAGATACTGGAGATCGACCCCGCTTCAAGCTTTGGCACAGGACAGCACAACACAACTCAGCTTTGCCTTGAACTTGTTGAAAAGTATCTGGGTGAAAATGACAGAGTCCTTGACCTGGGCTGCGGCAGCGGTATACTTTCAATAGGCGCTGTTCTTCTGGGTGCAGATGAATGTACCGCCATTGATATCGACGCAAACTCTGTGAAGATAGCAGGCGAGAATGCCGAGAAGAACAATATCCCCGCCGAAAAATACCACGCTATATGCGGAAATGTCATCGACGATTCCGCACTTGTGGCTGAGATCGGCACAGGATTCGATATGGTATGTGCAAACATCGTGGCAGACGTGCTCATCGGTATGAGCGGACTGTTCAAAGGATTCCTGAAACAGGGCGGCAGACTGATAGTATCGGGTATAATCGATATGCGCAAGGACGAAGTTCTTGATGTTATAAAAGCACAGGGCTTTGTGCTTGACGAAATAAGAGAAAAAGAGGACTGGGTAGCAGCTTCATTCAAAGCACCGTAAGTCCCGAAAATATACAGCAGAACGAAAGGAAGTGCTTAAAATGCAGCTTATATTTGTAGTCATTAAGAGAGTGGAACTGGTGGACGAGATAATGCATGCCCTTGCGGCAGCAGGTATAAAAGGGGGCACCTGCATTGACAGCGTAGGAATGGCAAAGTCTATATCGGATATGGATAATCTGCCGATGATAGGCGTTCTAAGGGCAATGCTCAAGGGTGAAGACCCCGAGCAGAAGGGCAAGACTATCTTTGTGGCCGTTCACGACGACCAGATCGAAGCAGCCAGAGACGCTATACACAGCGTAACAGGCGATCTTACCAAGCCCAACGCAGGCGTACTCTTTGCAGTACCCGTTACCTTTGCCGAAGGCATCAACTGATATACAAAATAAAATCAGGCACTTTTGTCAGACTGACAGAAGTGCCTTTTATCATATCATCAGAAAGATCAGCATAAAAAAACGACCCGAAAACCCGGGCCGTTTGATATACTATATTAAAAAGGTGAATTACTTCATAGCCTCTTCAACAGCAACTGCGCAAGCAACTGTTGCACCGACCATGGGGTTGTTGCCCATGCCGATGAGACCCATCATCTCAACGTGTGCAGGAACAGAAGAAGAACCTGCGAACTGAGCGTCAGAGTGCATACGACCCATAGTATCAGTCATACCATAGGAAGCAGGGCCTGCTGCCATGTTGTCGGGGTGCAGAGTTCTGCCGGTACCGCCGCCGGAAGCAACAGAGAAGTACTTCTTGCCTGCATCTGTTCTTTCCTTCTTGTAAGTACCTGCAACAGGGTGCTGGAATCTGGTAGGATTGGTGGAGTTACCTGTGATGGAAACGTCAACGTTCTCCTTCCACATGATAGCAACGCCTTCGGTAACATCGTTAGCACCGTAGCAGTTAACCTTAGCTCTCAGACCCTCGGAGTAAGCCTTGCGGAATACTTCCTTAACCTCGCCGGTGTGATAATCCATCTCGGTCTCAACATAAGTAAAGCCGTTGATACGAGCGATGATCTGTGCAGCGTCCTTGCCAAGACCGTTCAGGATAACTCTCAGAGGCTTCTGTCTAACCTTGTTAGCCTTCTCAGCTATACCGATAGCGCCCTCAGCAGCAGCGAAAGACTCGTGACCTGCCAGGAATGCGAAGCACTCGGTATCCTCTTCCAGCAGCATCTTGCCCAGGTTGCCGTGACCCAGACCAACCTTACGCTGGTCAGCAACAGAACCGGGGATACAGAAAGCCTGGAGACCCTCGCCGATAGCAGCAGCAGCGTCAGCAGCTCTTGTGCAGCCCTTCTTGATAGCGATAGCGCAGCCTACAGTGTAAGCCCACTTAGCGTTCTCGAAGCAGATAGGCTGGATGCCCTCAACGAGCTTGTATATGTCCAGACCCTTAGCCTTACATACATCAGCGCACTCCTCGATGGAGTTGATGCCGTATTCCTTTATAACAGCCAGGATCTGCTTTTCTCTTCTCTCATAAGATTCAAATAATGCCATGATACTGATCCTCCTTATGCCTTTCTGGGGTCAACGAACTTAACGGCATCAGCAACTCTGCCGTACTGACCCTTAGCCTTCTCAAAAGCTGTGTTAGCGTCGTCGCCTGCCTTGATGAAGTCCATCATCTTGCCAAAGTTTACGAACTTGTAGCCGATGATCTCATCGTCAGCATTCAGAGCGATATCAGTAACATAACCATCGGTCATCTCCAGGTAACGGGGACCCTTAGCCAGTGTACCGTACATTGTACCAACCTGAGAACGCAGACCCTTACCCAGATCCTCCAGACCTGCACCGATGGGCAGACCATCCTCGGAGAATGCAGACTGCGAACGACCGTAAACGATCTGCAGGAACAGCTCTCTCATAGCGGTGTTGATAGCGTCACAAACGAGGTCTGTATTCAGAGCCTCCAGAATTGTTCTGCCGGGAAGGATCTCGGAAGCCATAGCTGCGGAATGGGTCATACCGGAGCAGCCGATAGTCTCAACGAGAGCCTCCTGTATAACGCCCTCCTTAACATTCAGGGTGAGCTTGCAGGTACCCTGCTGGGGAGCACACCAGCCGATGCCGTGTGTAAAGCCCGAGATATCCTTTATCTCCTTTGCCTTGACCCACTTAGCCTCCTCAGGGATAGGAGCAGCGCCGTGAGCAACGCCCTGTGCGATAGGGCACATTGTTTCAACTTCGTGCGAATAGATCATTGATAATAACTCCTTTCGGTTATTTGGCAGTCCATGCCGCCTCTATAATATAATACTACATTTCTTCTGACAATTCAAGTCTTTTCACAAAAATTTTTAATTTAACTGTCATTTTTTACGAAAGCCCTGTATCCCACTGTTTCAGGGGCTTCAGTAATACTAAAAAGCCTGTTTGCAGAGTTAGTCAAACATATACTTGCATATCCGAAGAAAATGGTGTATAATTAAGATATCTGATCATTTCACAGGGAGGATAAGATCATGTCAGCAGATCATTCAAAGAAAGCCTGCGAGCTTTTTGCAGGCGGATATAACTGCGCACAATCGGTGTTCGCAGCTTTTACAGACGTTACAGGCATGGATAAGGAAACAGCACTGAAGCTTTCTTCAAGCTTCGGCGGAGGAATGGGCAGATTGAGAGAAGTCTGCGGAGCCTGTTCAGCGATGTTCATGGTGCTTGGTATGCTTTACGGCACAGGCGAAGATTTTGGATATGAGGATAAAGCCGACCACTACAAGCGCATACAAGCGGCTGCCGAACAATTCAAAGAGAGGCACGGCACTATCGTATGCCGCGAACTTCTGCAAGGGCTGAAAGCCACCAGCGACCCCAATCCCGAGCACCGCACGGAACAGTATTATAAAGTGCGTCCCTGCATAAGATTTGTTGAAACAGCATCGGAGATACTCGATAAGTACATCGCCGAAAATCCGATAGATTGATTGGCAAGCAGCAAGTAAAACCAAACAACATATATTAATAATATTTATGCAAAGCGCTGAAAATATTAAGAAAATATTGAAATAACCATTATAATGAGTTATAATTATATCATTAAATGAATTTATGAAATAGGGGGATATTTATGGAACCGATCAAGGCTTTTATTCAAAAATGGCGTGATAAACTTGCATATATGGAATTCAGCGACCTTTTCCCACAGAACAAGAAGTGCGATGTACGTGATATCAGAAGCGTGATATTCTTCATCGGCATATATCTTGTTGCGCTCATTTTCTGTGCGCTGTTCTTTGTTGTACTGGGCTCGATACCTTTCATCTGGTGGCTGTTCAGATTCATCGGTGTGGTAGTAGGTATCTACGCTCTCGTTGGTATGGTACACATACTCTTGCAATACATGAAATACAACAGCTGATCCGTCAGTCATACAGATAACGATGTCCCGAAGCGTATAAAAGCGTTTCGGGACTTTTTGTTTGCCCGCTCCCCCGCCATGAAACCTATATCATAAAATCCCCAAATAAACACCCATACTCCACTATAGCTTTCTCTATTCCCATATGTTGACAAAGCAATGCGGGCATGATAAAATAATATGGGGGTGATGATATGTCAAGAATGGTCGATAGACTGGCAGAGTCGGGCAGTGGATGTTTTGTGCGCTGTGTAGGCGTTTCTGACAGCTATTTGCTTGATATTGAAGAACTTGACCGCCGTTTTGAGGGAGAGGGCTATCTTCGCCTTAACAAACTAGATACTCCTACGAACAGCGATGAACTTGAAAGGCTCAGAAAAGAATCCGAGGAATTTGCCGAAAGCTTCGAGGGCGAAAGACTTCTTGCACTTTACCGCGAAAGCGTCAGCGATATAAATACATCGATAGAAACAAACCTCATCATAAGCCTGCTGCACTGGAGCAAACTGCTGGGCAGCCGCACGGGCGGCGTGCTTATCTACTGCGGCAAAACAGGCTACAAGGAATATCTTTTCTGTTATCTGGCATATATGAAAGGCTGGAGAGTACTTGTGCTGATGCCCGAGGGCGAGGGCAAGATCTCTTCTGTACTTATAGAAAAATCAGAACTGATAACATTAGGTATGCCCTATGCAGTGCAGATACCTGCCTATGTACCTCCCCGCGTTGTTACTCCCCCGCCTGTAAGACAGCCTGCTCCACGTACCTATCCCGGTACTCCGCAGCGTCCTCAGCTGACAGACAATAACCGTTACGGCACACCGCCGCGCGAGTACAGGAGCGGACCTCGTCCCAATGCACCCATGCGTGGTGACGAGGGGAATATCAGGGTAACGATACCGCCACGCGAGCGCAGGAACGGTCCGCGTCCAAATGCACCTATGCGGGGTGATGAGGGAAATATCAAAGTAAAAATACCGCCGCGCCAGCGTACCAAAGGCAGTGCAAATGTTTCAAAGCAGACGTTTACCGCCGCCGCACCTGAGGATATCCCTTTTGAAACTCACAGTGATATCCCTGAAGCAGAAAACAACTTCTCGCCGTTCCCGCAGAAAAATCGCACGCAGACTCCCCCGCCCGCGAACCGCAGTACGCCGTCCGTGATGAATCGCAGCGTACCAACTCCGATAAATCGCAGTACACCTGCACCGATGGAGCGGAGCAGACAGCGGGAGCTTTCTTCCGAGGAGATAGCAAGGCTAGCAGAATCCGTGGTAATGATAACCGTGTGCAACAAGTTCGGCGATATGATAGGCAGTGCTTCGGGCATAGTTATAAATGCCGACGGATATATACTGACCAATCATCATGTTATCAGCAAGGGCAGCTATTTCCTTGCGAGATTTGAGAATGACCGTACAGCATACCCCGTTCAGATAGTCAAGTACAACAACGTGCACGATATGGCGCTTCTGAAAATACATCGCCGTGCTAAACCGTTGCCGCTGTTCAGAAACAAAAATCAGGAACTCGTGCGCGGACAGAAAGTTATCGCCATCGGCAGTCCCCTGGGGCTTTTCAACACCGTATCCGACGGCATAATCTCGGGATTTCGCGTGATAGATGTCACCGATATGATACAGTTCACCGCGCCCATATCCCACGGAAGTTCGGGCGGCGCACTGCTGAACACCTACGGAGAGATAATCGGTATGTGTACAGGCGGCGCAAAGGAAGGTCAGAACATCAATCTGGCTGTCAGCTGCCGCATCATCGAACCTTTTATCATGAATTTCATATAAACATCAAAAACGGCTTTCCACTTGGGAAAGCCGCTTTTTTCATGCTTTTGCTATGGCATTATTTTAACAGTTTTTTGCCCTTGATATGAGCTGCGATAAGCGAAATATCAGAAACATTTATTTTACCATCGCCGTTTATATCAGCCGCTTTAAACTGATCGCCCACCAGCAGTTTACGTCCTTTAACGTGAGCTGCCGCCTTTGTAAGGTCGTTTACGTTTATGATTCCGTCGCCGTTTACATCGCCTTTCTTTACCTTGGATGCAGACTTGTCAACGATAGCGAAACCAGCACTCGTCACGCCCGAATAGTTGCCCATGCAGGTAATGACTGCCTTTGCCGCACCGACTGCGGTGTTGTTTACGTAAGTCACGCTGTAATCCGTGCCTTCGGTCAGCAGTTTGCTTCCGTCATAGACCTTCACCTTCGGGACAGCTGCTTTTCCGCTGTACGTGTACTCTTTATTTTCGAGCACAACGTTAAGGCAGGCTGCATTTTTACCGTTTATGGTGAATTTCTTTTCGGTAGAGCCGGAGTAGTTTCCTGCACCTGTGATAACTGCCGATGCAGTGCCTGCTGCAGTGTTGTTTTTGTACTCAACCGTGAAATCTCTGCCCTCCGTCAGTTCAGAGTCATCAGCAATAACGGTAACAACAGGAGTCTTGGGATTTCCGTCGTATTCAAAGCTTACGGCAGAAAGTGCAGCCTGTGCGCCAGCCAGCGACTTGGGTGTGATCGTAAAGGAAGCTGTTGCAATATCCTTATAGCCGTTCCTGCCTATCACAATAACTGTTGCCCTGCCTGCATTGATATTGTTATAGTATGCCACTTCAAAATCCTGATGTTCTTTCAGCGTTGCTGAACCGTTAGTCAGGGTTATCTGAGGTTTCTTTGCTGTGCCGTCGTATGCATAGGATCTTGTATCCATACTGATATTGAATCCCGAGATAGACACCGCACTTGCCGAACCGATAACGAAAGGCTGTGTCAGAGTTCCGTAGTAGTTGCCCTGTCCGCTTATGGAAACATAAGCTGTTCCTGCCGAGGTATTTGAAGAATAGGTCACCCTGTAATCCCTGTTCTCCACAAGTGTTCTGCCATCCTTTTCTATTGTTACAGAAGGACGTCTTGCAGCACCGTTAGCATCGTAGAAGTACTTCTCAAGCTTTATGGATGCCTTGGAAATATCGCTGGTATTTATCTTGAAAGACCTGGTAACAGTACCGCTGTAATTGCCTGTGAAGCTGATCTTCACAACTGCGCTGCCCGCTATGATATTATCGCTGTAAGCAAGAGTATAATCCGTCTTTTCGGTCAGTACCCTGCTGCCGTCCTTTACTGTGACTTTCGGCTTTCTGGCTGTGCCGTTATACTCGTAGCTTTCGGGAGATACTGTGACATCAAGACTTTTTGCGGACTTAGCTGTGATAATGAAGCTGTCCTCATAGATGCCCTGATAATCGCCCATACCTGTTATAATTACCTTTGCCGTGCCTGTGTTGACATTTGCAACGTAATCAACAGAATAATCTACGTTATTTGTAAGAACTTCAGTGCCGTCCCTTACGATAACACCCGGAGTCACAGCACTGCCTGTATACTCAGCGGACTTTTCACTAAGCTCGATACTGCATTCTGCGATATTGTTTGAATCAGCATCCTTAGCTGTGATAGTGAACTCTGCGGACTTCATGCCTGTGTAGTTGCCTGTGCCGTTTACATATACACTGGCTGTACCTGCTTCAACGTTATTGCCGTATGTGACATAGTAATCAGCACCTTCAGTGAGTGTATTCATTCCCTCTGTCACAGTAACAGCAGGCTTCTTCTCAGTGCCGTCGTAGATGTAGTTATTGGTCAGCACGGCTATTCTTATATTGTTGAGAGGTGCAGGTGAGATAGTGAAATTCAGTGTACCTGTACCCGCATACTCACCGATACCTGTTACAATAACACTTGCAGTACCTGCATTTATGTTATTGTCGTAATCGTATGTGTAATCCAAACCGTTCCTAAGTGTCTTGTCGCCGCGCTTTACGGTAGGTACAGGCTTTTTAGCCATACCGTCGTATACAAAGGAATCAGCGCTGAGATAAGCCTTGCAGCTAGCGATATTTACAGCCTCTGCCTTGTTTATGGTGAAGTTGGCTGTCTTTGTACCTGTGAAGTTGCCCTTACCTGTCACGGTAACGGTGGCTGTACCTATCCTGGTATTGTTTGAGTAGCTGACAGTAAAGTCAGTACCGCTGACAAGTTTCTTTGAGCCATAGGATACTGTCACAGTCGGCTGCTTCGCACTGCCGTCATAAGTGAATGCAGTTCCCGAGAGAGTGATGTTCAGTTCACTAACAGACTTGGCAGTTATCCTGAAAGTCTTGCTGATCGAACCTGTATAGTTGCCCGTACCCTTTACGGTGATGCTGGCTGTGCCCGCATTTACGTTGTTCGAGTAGGCAAGAGTATAATCCTTGCCGTTTGTCAGGGTCTTTGTACCGTCGGTAACAGTTACATCAGGCTGCTTAGCATTGCCGTCATAGGTATAGCTTGAAGGCGATACCACAGCGGTAAGATTGCTTGCAGATCTCTGACTGATGGTGAAGGCCTTTGTCAGGCTTCCCGTATATCTGCCCAGACCCATGATATTCACAGTTGCTGTACCCGCATTGATATTATCGGTGTAGGATACGATATAGTCAACTCCGTTCGTAAGCGATGCAGAGCCGTTCTTTAAAGTTACAGCAGGCTTCTTTTCACTGCCGTCATATGCGTATGTACTTTTTGAAAGGGTCGCCGTACAGCTGCTTATCGCAACAGCAGCAGGTTCGCTGATGGTGAAGCTTGCTGACTTTGTACCTGTGTAGTTGCCCTTGCAGGTTATCACTGCGGAAGCTGTACCCGCATTGATGTTGTTTGAATAGGAAACAGTATAATCAGTGCCGTTCACAAGGGTATTTGTGCCGTCCTTTACAATTACGGTCGGTTTCTTCTCCTTGCCGTCATAGGTGTAGCTTGCGGGAGAAACTGTTACTGTCAGTGCGCTTGCATTCTTAGGGCTGATGGTGAATGTCTTCGTAGTGGTATCATTGAAATTGCCGATACCCTTGATAGTCACGGTAGCCGTGCCTGCCTTTGTGTTATTGGAATATGCAACAGTGAAGTCTGTGCCCTCAGCAAGAACATCTGAACCGTTAATTACATTAACAGCAGGCTTTTTCGCTGTGCCGTCATAGGTATAATTAGTTGTACCCAGAGTTATGGCGCATTTAGTAATGGAAGCAGGAGCCGCCTTGCTTATGGTAAAGCTTACGGTCTTTGAGCCTGTATAGTTGCCGATGAAGGTGATATTCGCCTTAGCTGTGCCGACCTCTGTATTGGCAGAGTATGAAACAGTATAATCAACACCGTTCATCAGTGTCCTGCTGCCGTCTTTTACTGTTACAGCGGGGGTCTTTGCCTTTCCGTCGTAGGTATAGCTTGTGGGCGAAACTGAAGCAGTTACACCGCTTGCGCTCTTCGCATTTATGGTGAAGTTCTTCGTAACAGAGCCTGTATATCTGCCGTTGCCCATGATAGTCACGGAAGCTGTACCCGCATTGGTATTATTTGAATAAGAAACCAGATAATCAGTGCCGTTCACAAGGGTGGTGCTGCCGTTCTTCACAGTGACAGAAGGCTTCTTCTCACTGCCGTCATAGGTATAGGAAGTCGCACTCAGAGTTACTGTGCAGCCGCTTATCGAAACAGCTGCAGGCTCACTGATAGTGAAGTTTCTGGTAACAGAGCCTGAGTATGTTCCCTTACCGGTTATGGTAACTGAAGCTGTACCAACGTTTATATTATCAGCATATGCAACAGTATAATCAGTACCGGCGGTCAGTGTCTTGCTGCCGTCCTTTACGGTAACGGTCGGTTTCTTTGCTGTGCCGTCATAAGTATAGGAAGACGCACTTAGCGTGATATTGCAGTTGCTTATCAGGGCTATATACACTTCGCTGATAGTGAATGTCTTTGTAGCCGTACCCGAATAGCTGCCCTTGCCTGTAATGGTCACGGTAGCTGTTCCCACATTGACGTTGTTTGAATACGAAACAGTGTAATCGGTACCGTTCGTCAGTGTCTTGCTGCCGTATTTAACTGTTACCGACGGTGTTTTCGCATTGCCGTCATAGGTATATGAAGTAGTTCCCAGAGTGATAGTACAGCTGCTGATAGGAGTAGCCGAAGCTCCGCTTATAGTGAAGTTTGCCGACTTTGTGCCTGTGTAGTTGCCCTTGCCTGTGATGGTAACCACAGCTGTACCTGCATTGGTATTGTTGGAATATGAAACAGTATAATCAGTACCGCTGACAAGTGTCTTGCTGCCATCTTTCACGGTAACTGCGGGCTTCTTTGCTGTACCGTCATAGGTGAAGCTAGTCTGAGAAAGTGTCATTGTCAGTTCGCCTGCACTCTTCGCAGAAATGGTGAAAGTTCTGGAAACTGTGCCCTTGTAGCTTCCCATACCTGTTACAGTCACGGTCGCTGTGCCCGCATTGGTATTGTTGGAATATGCAACGGTATAATCCGTGCCTTTGGTCAGAGTCTTGCTGCCGTCCTTTACGGTAACTGTCGGCTGTTTCGCTGAACCATCATAGGTATATGAAGATGTGCCGAGAGATACAGTACAGTTGCTTATCGAAACAGCAGCGGGCTGACTGATGCTAAAGCTTGCCGACTTTGTGCCTGTGTAATTGCCCTTGCCTGTGATGGTAACAGTAGCAGTGCCCACATTGGTATTATTTGAATAAGAAACGGTAAAGTCAGTGCCGTTTTCAAGAGTTTTTGAGCCGTCCTTTACAGTTACCGCAGGGGTCTTTGCCGTGCCGTCATAGGTGAAGCTTGAAGGTGACACTGACACTGTCAGATTGCTTGCATTCTTTGCATTGATAGTGAAGCTCTTTGTAACAGTGCCTGTATATCTGCCCATACCCATAATGGTCGCAGAGGCAGTTCCCGTATTGATATTGTTGTAGTATTCAACAGTATAATCAGTACCCTTTGTCAGGGTCTTGCTGCCATCTTTTACGGTAACTGCGGGCTTCTTCGCTGTGCCGTCATAGGTATAGCCTGAAGTGCCCAGTGTTACAGTACAGCCGCTTATTGAAACAGCTGCGGGCTGGCTGATGGTGAATGTTTTTGCGGCAGTACCTTTGTAGTTGCCGCTTCCTGTGATAGTCACGGTAGCTGTACCTACATTGGTATTATCGGAATACGAAACGGAGTAATCAGTACCGCTTACAAGGGTCTTGCTACCGTCTTTTACAGTTACCGCAGGTTTCTTTGCACTTCCGTTATAAGTATAGCTTGTCTGAGAAAGTGTGATCTCAAGTTCGCTTATACTCTTAGCCGCGATCGTGAAATTCTTAGTGAGCGTACCACTGTAATTGCCCTTACCGGTAACAGTCACCTTAGCAGTGCCTGCGACGGTATTTGATGAATAAGCAACGGTATAATCCGTGCCTGACTCAAGGATAGTATCTCCGTCTGCAACAATGACTGCAGGCTTTTTTGCCGTACCGTCATATGTACAGCTCTCAGGTGAAAGGGTCATAGTCATGCCGCTCACGCTCTTTGCAGAGATAGTAAAGTTATTTGAGAGCGTACCCGTATAATTGCCTTTTCCCGTGACAGTGACCTTAGCAGTGCCTGCATTGGTGTTATTGGAATAGGAAACGGAGTAATCTGTTCCGTTCGTAAGTGTTTTGGTGCCGTCCTTTACAGTGATCGTCGGCTTCTTAGCTGTGCCGTCATAGGTATAGCTTGTAGCCGAAAGTGTTACTGTGAGGTTGCTTGCGCTCTTGGCTGAAATGGTGAAAGTCTTTGTTACTGTGTCTTTGTAGCTGCCTATACCTGTAACAATAACAGTAGCTGTACCGACATTCGTGTTATTGGTATATGCAACAGTAAAATCAGTACCCTTGGTCAGGGTCTTTGTGCCGTTCTTCACAGTTACCGACGGCTGTTTAGCTGTGCCGTCATAGGTATAGCTTGAAGTACCCAGCGTTACGGTGCAGCCGCTTATCGAAACAGCAGCAGCCTTGCTGATCGTAAATGACTCCGTGACAGTACCTGTGTAGTTGCCTTTGCCTGTGATAGCCACGGAAGCTGTACCAACAGCGGTATTATTGGAATACGAAACGGCATAATCCGTTCCGGAGGTAAGTGTTTTTGAACCGTCCTTTACAGTGACCGTCGGCTTCTTGGCTGTGCCGTCGTAGGTATAGCTCGTCTGCGAAAGCGTTATCGTCAGATCGCCGACCTTCTTCGCATTGATCGTGAAATTCTTAGTGAGCGTGCCGCTGTAATTGCCTTTACCTGTAACAGTGACCTTAGCTGTACCTGCATTGGTATTATTGGAGTACGCAACAGTATAATCCGTACCGCTCACAAGTTCATAAGAACCGTCAATTATCAATACTGTCGGCTTCTTGGCTGTGCCGTCATAGGTATAGCTCGCAGCCGAAAGTGTTGCTGTGAGGTCGCTCACGCTCTTTGCAGATATAGTAAAGCTCTTTGTGAGCGTACCCGTGTAATTGCCATTTCCTGTGACAGTGACCTTAGCTGTACCTGCATTTGTGTTATTGGAATAGGAAACGGAATAATCTGTGCCTGAAGTAAGTACTTTTGTGCCGTCCTTTACGGTAACTGTAGGCTTCTTGGCTGTTCCGTCATAGGTATAGCTCGTAGCCGAAAGTGTTGCTGTGAGGTTGCCTGCACTCTTAGCCGAAATGGTGAAAGTCTTTGTCACAGTGCCTGTATAGCTGCCATTACCTGTAATGGTAACTGTAGCCGTTCCTGCGTTGGTATTGTTTGAATATGCAACTGTAAAATCAGTACCCTTAGTTAGGGTCTTTGTGCCGTCCTTCACTGTTACTAAGGGCTGTTTAGCAGAGCCGTCATAGGTATAGCTTGAAGTACCCAGAGTTACAGTGCATCCGCCGATAGCTTTCGCTTCAGGACTGCTGATAGTGAAAGAAGCGGCCTTTGTGCCTGTGTAATTGCCCTTGCCTGTTATGGTAACAGTCGCTGTGCCTGCATTTGTGTTATTGGAATACGAAACAGAGTAGTCAGTACCGCTCGTAAGTGTTTTGGAGCCGTCCTTTACAGTAACTGACGGTTTCTTTGCTGTGCCGTCGTAGGTATAGCTTGTGACTGAAAGTGTTATCGTCACGTTGCTGACACTCTTAGCCGAAATAGTGAAAGTCTTTGCCGCAGTGCCTGAATAGCTGCCTTTACCTGTGATGGTAACGGTGGCTGTTCCTGCCTTTGTATTATTGGTATATGCAACTGTAAAGTCAGTACCCTTGGTGAGGGTTTTTGAACCGTCTGTTATTGTTACTGACGGCTGCTTTGCAGTACCGTCATAAGTATAGCTGGTCGTTCCCAGTGATATTGTACAGCTGCTGATAGCTTTCGCACTGCTTATCGTGTAATTTGCAGACTGTGTTCCTGTATAGTTTCCCTTACCCGTAACAGTCGCGGTAGCTGTACCGACAGCGGTGTTGTTTGAATACGAAACAGTGTAGTCAGTACCGCTGACAAGTGTTCTGCTGCCATCCTTTACGGTAACTGTCGGTTTTTTGGCATTACCGTCGTAGGTATAGCTTGTCTGTGAAAGTGTCATTTCCAGACCGCTCATATTCTTTTTGTTTATGGTGAAATTCTTGGTAACAGTACCCTGATAAGAACCTATACCCTTTACAGTAACAGAAGCCGTGCCCGCATTTGTATTATTGGAATATGTAACCGTGTAGTCAGTGCCTTTGGTGAGAGTATTGGAATCGACCTCTACTGTGACTGACGGCTGTTTAGCTGTGCCGTCATATACATATGAATTTGCGCTGAGTGTGACATCGTCCGCAGTTATCTTAGGCTGATTAGTCTCCAGATTAACAGCATAATTCGCAATATCGGAGTTGTACTGTGAAAGATCCTGGATCAGCACGAGATTATATATCTTCTTTGAATTTGAAAGCTTGACCGTCTGGGGAGCAGTACCGTTCATATAAACAGTATTGCCCGAACCGAATGTTATTTTAGTCGTATCGCTTTCAAAATTACCGCCGACATACACCTTGCCTGAAGTCATCGTAACTTTGCTGGTAGCGGCGTACGAATAAGTCATTATGATAAAGTCTCCGCTGACATTAACGACATCATTGCTGTTTGTCATATCAAGACCCGCTTCTGTCGATACAAGCTCTCCTCTGCTGGTGACTCTGGCTATCCTGTAATCTCCGTTGACATTCAGCTTTCCGCCGCCAAGCTTTGTCATACCGCCCTCAGCTGTGAAAGTTCCTGTAATATTCAGCGTTCCTCCGCCTAGTTCGATATCTCTTTCAAACTGGGTCACATCACCTGTTATGGATACAGTCTTTCCGCCCATCACCATTCTGCTGATCTTCAGACCATTCTGTGTTCTGATGTTCAGATCTGAGACGAGCGGTGTCGTTGAGTAGAAATAGCCCTCCATATCGATCGTTCTGTTATCAGTGACAGTGATCTTTGCCAGCTCTCCCTGGTATGAACACTTTATAGTCTGTATGCCCGAGCCATTGAGGTTCAGCACGGAGGTACCCATCATAGTGAAGGCATTATGATTGCTTTCAGTAGAGATATAGTCGTATACATTACCACCAACATTTATCGTACCCGCAGTGATGAGGTCGTAGGTATACCAGCCGCTCCTGCCTACGGTGTTTGTCATTTGGGAATTTACATTCCAGATAAGATCCTTTGCGACCGTTATTGACGCTGATTCATTCTGCATCCTGATATATGCATAGGAACTTTCATTTGACTTGCCTATATACAGGTTGCCCTTTACTACCAGCTTACCCGTACCGATATCCAGCATACCTGCTGTCATGTAAAGATCGCCGTCAATAGTAAGAGTATGTCCGTTGAGTATGATATCACTGTTCGTTTGCACCGGACCCGATACTGTTATGTCAGACGAAAGACTTTTCACAGAACTCCAGGTCTCGGCAGATGCGCTTATTACCCCCGCGCTTTTCCATACCTGTTCTCCGGGCAGTACTGCTCCCGAAAAAGTCATCGTGACAGCCAAGATGCCAGCCAGCACTCTTTTCATTTGAATACCTCCATTTCGATATTTCCAGTTTTCTAACCCGATCGGGCACTTCACCCATGCCCTTTAAAAAACTAATTCTTACAATATTATATTATATCATATCCGAAGTCATTTTTCAATATTATTATTAAAACATCTCGTGTAATATTATCATTTTAGGACCTGCCCAAACTGGGCGAAATAGCACATTTCCACAGCATCTTGTGCATTTGGACCATACCTGCGCCGCAAACCTTTCGTACATTAGTATATGTTATCAATTTATGACGGAAAGTTCGCAATAAATGGATAGCAATATGCGCCGTATTTGAAATATAATAGGGGTAAACATGGTATTTAAGGTGTGTACGGAGGTCAACGATCATGGAGTTCTCAAAATTATGGCTGGATTACAGAAAGCTTGCAGATAACCGCAGCAGGGTGATAATAAGCTGTGACAACATGCTGAAGGATTCTGCTGCATTTGAAGAATTAAAGATCGCTATGGCTTCAATGGTGCCCGATGCGATAGTTCTGTGGAAATCCGAAGTATTCGATGATGATTCATGCCTCATCGTACTGACTATACGCCCCGAACTTTCAGAGGAAGAATACGATATCGCGGCTTCCGCGAATATCACGGAGATATGCGCAGGCAGTGAAACAGGTCTGCTGTACGGTGTGTTCGCATTTTTAAGAAAGATCGCACTTGCGGGAAGATTCATCAGCTTCACCGCCCACAAAAAGCCCTCTCAGCCAATACGTATGCTGAATCACTGGGACGAGGCTGACGGCGATATCGAACGCGGATATTCGGGCAAGTCCTTCTTTTTTGTAAATGAGGAACTTGAAGTAAACGAGCGCACTGTCATGTACGCAAGGCTTATGGCTTCCATCGGCATAAACGGTGTTGTTATAAACAACGTGAATGTCCGCCGCAAAGCAAAGCTTCTGCTCTCGATAGAGTTTGCAGAAAGCCTCACAAACCTCGGCGAACTTTTTGCAAGGTACGGAATAAAGCTTTTTATATGCCCCGATTTTGCCGCACCTAAAACTATATGCGGTCTTGATACGGCCGACCCGCTGGATGAAAATGTCATCGAATGGTGGAACACCACCTGTGCGCTGATTTTCAGCAAGATAAAGAATCTGGGCGGTTTCCTTGTAAAGGCTGACTCCGAAGGCGAGCCCGGACCTATGGCTTACGGCAGAACTCATGCCGACGGCGCAAATATGCTGGCAAGGGCGGTAAAGCCCTACGGCGGTATAGTTATCTGGAGATGCTTCGTGTACAACTGCACACAGGACTGGCGTGACAAGAAGACCGACAGGGCTTGCGCCAGCTACGATAACTTCATCGGGCTGGACGGACAGTTCGATGATAACGTGTATCTGCAAGCCAAGAATGGTCCTGTGGATTTCCAGATACGCGAACCCGTACACCCGCTTTTCGGTGCGATGAAAAATACAAATCTTATCATAGAATTCCAGCTTGCACAGGAGTATACAGGTCAGCAGAAACACGTTTGCTGGCTGATACCCATGTTCAAGGAGATAATGGAACATCACACCCGCCACGACCTCCCCGATGACCGCGTAAGCAGGATAGTCTGCGGAGTTGCCGCGGTGGCAAATACAGGCGACAGCTACTGCTGGACAGGCAGTGAACTTGCCGCCGCCAACCTTTACGGCTACGGCAGACTTCTCTTCGATGAAGAAGTCTCATACACCGAACTTGCAGAGGAATGGACAAGGCTGATGTTCGGCGATGATGAAAAAGTCACCTCGGCAGTAAAGGAGATACTTCTCAACTCAAAACAGGCTTACGAGGACTATACCGTCCCGTTGGGTATCGGCTGGATGTGCCACCCCAATGACCACTACGGTCCGTCCCCATGGGGTTATGAATTTGACAGATGGGGCACATACAACCGTGCTGACAGAGATGCCGTGGGCGTTGACAGAAGTGCTTCGGGTTCGGGATACAGCGAACAGTACGCCCCCGCGCTGGCAGAGGTCTACGGAGATATCACAAAATGCCCCGATGAACTTCTGCTGTTCTTCCACCGCGTGCCCTATACTCACAGGCTCCACAGCGGAAAGACAGTGATACAGCACATATACGATACCCACTTTGAGGGCTATGCAAAAGCAGAGCATTTCGCCGAGCTGTGGCATGGGCTCGAAGGCAAAATAGATGACCGCACTTTCAAAAACGGCTGTGAACGTTTTGCTGAACAGCTGAGATGCGCTAAGGAATGGCGCGATATAATCAACTGTTTCTTCCACAGGCTTTCGGGCATTGATGATGAAAACGGACGAGAGATATATTAGGAGTAAGAATATGAACGTTTTTAAGGCAGATGACATTTTTTCTGACGGAATGATCCTGCAGAGAGGTGTCGAGAATTTCATAACAGGCAGCGGCAAAGGTGAAATGACCCTCACCCTTGAACGCGATGACAAGATATGCGGACGTTCCCGCATTGCCGCCGACGGCAGATGGCGCATAGCTGTACCCGAGGGCAAAGCGGACTGTCTGCCCTACACAATAAAAATACGCTGCGGCAACGTAATGCAGGTGATAAGCGATGTCCTTTTCGGCGATGTTTTCCACATCACAGGACAGTCGAACATGGAACTCCCCCTCAACCGCACCTACGACCCTTTCAAGGGTGATGTTCCCGTTCCCGAGGAAGAACTTATCCGTGAATACCGCGTGCCCATTGCCCTGAGTTTTGAAGCAGGCAAAGAGTCAGGCACTTTCACAGGCGGAAGCTGGGTGCGTGCCTGTGATGACAAGGAACTTAATATGAGTGCCGCAGGCTATCATTTCGCTAAAAAGCTTTTCGCCGAGATAGGCGTGCCCATAGGACTTGTGAATACATCAGCAGGCGGCTCGGCTATCGAAGGTCGTATACCCGCAGAGGTCTGCCGCGAATTCCACGAGCTTGACCCCGTAACCGATATGGTCACAGCCGACGGCTACATGGAGAGAACTCTTTCCGAGGGCGAGAAGATCGAAAAAGAATGGTCTGCTTATGTTGAAAGCCGCGATAATATAGGCAAGGATGTCATCAGTGGTAAATATCCTGCCGAAAGCAAAAAATGCACCGTGCCTTTCATGGTCAACGACCTCCCCGATATGAACGGTTTCTGCGGACGTATATGGTTCTGGAAAGAGTTTGAGATACCAGCAGGTGCAGACCTTTCAGATGCCATGCTGATACTCGGCACTCTGGTAGATGCGGATATATCCTACATCAACGGCGTAAAGGTTGGCGAAACGACTTATCTTTATCCGCCCAGATACTACGAGATCCCCGAAAAGATTCTTCACAGCGGAACTAACCGCGTAGCTGTCCGTCTTGACATAAACAACGGCTTCGGCGGCTTCACCGAGGGCAAGCGCTTCTGTGTAAAGCTTGGCGATACCGTTATCGACCTCGAGGGCGAATGGGATTTCATGCCCGCAGTAAAAGCCCCTGTCCGCGGCACAGTAGAATTTCTGCCCTCAAAGGAACTGGCTGTCTACGCCTACATGACAGCCCCCGCGTACAGACTGCCTTTCAAGGGTATGCTGATATATCAGGGCGAGACCAACTGTGGCAATGCCGATATCTACGATGGTCTGTACAGACGCTTTGTCGAGTATTACAGAGAGCGCTGCGGTTACAAAATACCCGTAGTTTCCGTACAGCTGCCCAACTGGACCCCCGGCGGCGAGGGCTGGGTTAAGATACGCCAGAAACAGCTTGAATGCTGCAATATCCCCGATACGACTATGGCAGTAACTCTGGGCATGGGCGAAAACAACGACCTCCACCCCATAGATAAAGAAAGCGTCGGCGCGGCACTCTGCGACTGCGTGATGCGCCTTATCTATGGCAAGGGCGACCCTCTGCCCGTCAGCCCCACAATGATACGCCGCACTTCCGACGGCATAATGGTAGGTTTCCGCGAGGATGTTACTCTCACCGATAAGGATACAAAGTACTTTGAGGTACACACCCCCGAGGGCTGGAGATCGGTCAACGTAAAAGAAAACCGCGGCGGACTTCTGCTGGACTTCACAGCCGATAATGCAGATAAGATCCGCTACGCATGGCTCCCCGATGCCGACAGACCCGCAGCCGAGGGTATAAGCGGAAGACTGGTACCGACATTTGAAGCAGCAATATAAAAAAATACGTATAATGCCAAGGCTGAAAGGCTTTGGCATTTACACTATTATCATAACTAAAAAACACCGCCGCGGTACTATGGCTTACCGCGGCGGCGTTTTACGTATTTATAAGTAAGAAGGTATGAATCGTCAATGACCTGTGAAAAGTTTTGTTATGCTATCGATCTCGGAAAGGTTTCGCACTAACCCTTAGAGAGCCTTGAATGCCTCGGAGAGGTCTTCTATGATATCGTCGATATGTTCTGTACCGATGGAAAGTCTGATAGTGTTGGGACGGATACCCTGCTCCAGCAGTTCTTCCTCATTGCACTCGGAATGAGTTGTAGATGCGGGGTGGATAGCCAGTGACTTAACGTCAGCAACGTTAGCCAGCAGGCTGAACAGCTGCAGATTGTCGATGAACTTCTGAGCTTCTGCTGCACCGCCCTTTATCTCGAATGTGAATATAGAACCGCCGCCATTGGGGAAGTACTTCTTGTAAAGCTCCTGCTGAACAGGATCTTCGGATATCGAGGGGTGATTTACCTTTTCTACCTGGGGCTGAGATTTCAGGAACTGAACGACTTTCAGTGCGTTCTCAACGTGACGCTCAACTCTGAGAGAAAGTGTCTCCAGACCCTGCAGGAATACGAATGCGTGTACGGGAGAGAGGGTAGAGCCTGTATCTCTCAGCAGGATAGCTCTGATGTATGTAACATAAGCTGCTGCGCCAACTGCCTTTGTGAAGCTTACGCCGTGGTAGCTTACGTTTGGTTCATACAGCCAGGGGTGCTTGCCAGCGCCTTCCCAGTTGAAATTGCCGCTGTCAACGATAACGCCGCCTATTGTTGTGCCGTGACCGCCGATGAACTTAGTTGCGGAATGAACAACGATATCAGCACCGTGCTCGATAGGTCTTACCAGATAAGGTGTAGCGAATGTATTATCAACTATCAGGGGGATATTGTGAGCGTGTGCGATCTTCGCGATGCGCTCGATATCAACGACCTCGGAATTGGGGTTGCCGAGAGTCTCTATCTCGATAGCCTTGGTGTTATCCTGAATAGCAGCTTCGATAGCGTCATAATCGAAAGGATCAACGAATGTGCTTTCGATGCCGTAAGCGGGAAGTGTGTGCTTCAGCAGGTTGTAAGTACCGCCGTAGATGTTCTTAGCTGCTACGATGTGGTCACCTGCGTGAGCTGCGCCCTGTATAGCGTAGGTTATAGCAGCCGCACCAGAGGATACTGCCAGAGCGGCAACGCCGCCTTCGAGGGAAGCTATTCTCTCTTCAAAAACGCCCTGTGTGGGGTTTGTAAGTCTGCCGTAGATGTTGCCTGCATCTCTCAGACCGAATCTGTCAGCAGCGTGCTCGGAGTTGTGGAACACATAGCTGGATGTCAGATATATCGGAACTGCTCTTGCATCGGTTGCAGGGTCGGGGCTCTCCTGACCTACGTGAAGCTGTCTGGTCTCAAATCTCAGTTTTCTCTCATTTATATTACTCATAATTAATTCCTCTTTTCATGATATTTAAATAATGTACTGTCCTATAATGCCTTATCAACGTATTCAGATCAGCACATTCGCAGATGTGATGATACTTTTACGCTTCGGCTGATATGCTTCATATCATCGCCCGCTTTCTTATTTTAGTTATCCTAGTTGATTACTAGGTTTCTTACGATGGACTAATAATATCATATTTTTCCTATCATGTCAATAGGTTTTAGAAAAATAATTTATCTTTGTGAATAGTATACTATTACCGCTGTTGAAAATTGTTTCGCAAACAGCAATATGACCTTAAAAACAGGCTGAATATTGATAGAATTACACAAGATATTATATGACCGACATAAATATCCCATTAAACCAACTTAGCTTCAATATAGATAAAAGCACCGATATCGTAAAAATATCGGTGCTTTATGATCCTATGTATTTGCTTGTGTGTTGCTCACGACATCATCGGGAGCGTCACTTTGCTTTATCTACTTGTCCTCTTTCTTCTTTTTCATCACGCAAAGCAATGCGCCAAGCATAACTACCTGTATGCCCACAAGACTCTTAACACCTGTGTTGGGGTTCGAGTTGCTCTGTACAGTAGAACCGCCTGCACTGCTGGTTTCAGAAGAATCAGACTTCGAGCTGCTGCTCTCGCTTGAAGAGCTCTCCGAATTGGATGAAGAATCCTCAGGAGTCTCAACGCCGCGGGACGAATCATCGTCCTTCTCGGGTCTGCTTGAAGAATCAGCTTCACTGCTGTCCTCTTCGTCGGTAGGTACATCATCGTCATAGATGTTGACGAACACTGCCTCGTCAGCAGACTTTCCGTCGCCGTCGGTAATGTCTCTGCTTACGGTAAGCACGCCGTCATTGTCGGTAACAGTATCGGTCACGGTATATACGGTCTTATCGTAAGAGCAGTTATTGCTGCTGCCTGCGATCTCACTTACCTCGTATACATATACGCCTGCTTCTGTGTAAGTCCAGCTGCCGAATACAGCCTTGCCCGCACCTGTGATATCAACAGTGGTGTTCTCGGGAACAGGAGCGCCGTCCTTACCTGTCAGTTCAAATGTGTAGACCTCATCTTCATCGGGAGCATTGCCCTCTACGAACTTCTTGATATCAAGTTCTGTATCAACGGGATTTGGCTGATAGATGTTCACGAACTTCAGTTCGTCAGCCTTATCGCCGTTCTTCTCGATGGAGTATACAGCCTTGTACTCGCCGCTCTCGTCCTTTACAGTAACTGTCAGCGTGTATACAGTATCATCCTTGGTGTAGTTCGTATAGCTCTCATCAAGATCGTTCTCGCTGATAACATAGCGGTATGTGCCCGCCTTGCTGAATGCGATAGTGCCGAAGGGTTCAGCCTCGCCGCTTCCTGTTACAGAAGCTGTCGTCTTCTGAGGCATAGGGATATCGGCATTTTCTCCCTCAGCAGCAGAAAGCTCAAATGTGAACACGCGCTGTGCTTCATTGGGGTCTTTTCCGACTATCTCCTTTACAGCCACAGGAGGTACCAGTTCTGCAATAACAGGAGTATAATCATTCACAAACTCAGCCGCGCCGACTTCTGCATTACCCTTTGTAAGCTTGGTCTTAGCAGAAAGAACGCTGTCATTATCGGTAACAGTTACAGTGAATGTGTATACAGTATTATCCTTGGAGTAGCCAACATAGCTGCTGTCGAGGTCGTCCTCGGTTATCTCGTAAACATATACACCGACCTTATCATAGGTCATGCTTCCGAAGGAAGCCTTGCCTGCGCCCTCAACAGTAACATTTGTTACTTCGGGCATAGGGATATCCTTGCCGTCCTTAGCCGATATGCTGAAGCTGAATACCTTGTCGTCAGGTCTTTCAGTACCGCTGAACAGCTTGACAACATCAGGGAATACTACCGTGTCGGTAGGTGCAGGTGAATACTCGTTTACGAACTCAGCCTTATCAGCAGGCTCGTAATACCTGGTTTCGGGATACAGCACCTGCAAAGGAAGCAGCTCTGCTTCAAGCTGACCGTCATTGTCTGTAACGTTGAATCTTACCAGATATCCTCTGGTATCGAAAGTATAGCCTGTATAAGCCGAATTAACTTCAAATATAGCATAATCGTACTGACCTGCCTTGGTGAATTCGACCTTGCCGAATTCAGCAGTACCCTCGCCTGTGATAGTCACTCTGGTATTCTCGGGTGCAGGCGCATCGCTTCTGCCGCCAAGATTTGTAAAGGGCTGAATCGAGAATATGAAACGCTTTTCAGCACCTCTTGCACTGCCCTCTATCTTCTTGCTGATGACAGGTATCGCAGCCCTTGCAGGCGCAGGAGAATACTTGTTGGTAAACTCTATCTGCTGAACTTCAACAGGCTCGGAAAGTGCCTTGCCTTCAAAGTCATGTGTGCGGTATACCTCAGTCTTAACAGTAAGCTCGGTATTATCATCATACTGTATATCCCTGCGGACATCGCTGACAGTGAATACTACCTTGAACTTCTCGCCGGAGTAAGTCATGCCTTTCTTATTGCCTGTCTTCTCGGATACCTCGTATTCAAATACGCCCGGCTCAGTAAACATCAGACTGCCGTTCTCATCGCCGATAGCAGTTTCTGTACCGTTGACAGGTACCTTGACAGTGCTTATAGCCTTGCCCCATACGCCGTCCTTGTAAGCTCTGGGTGCAGGCGCACCGTTCAGAGGCTTTATGCCGAAATCGCAGACAGCCTCAAAATCATCAGATGTATCGCCATCAACGGTCTTAGCTATCGCAGGGAAGCTCTTGACCGCAGATTTAAGACCTATGGTAACAACGTTAGCGATAGTTGTATCCTTTACCCATCTGGTCTGTACCGACTTCTCGCAGTAATATGCGGGCGCATTGTAAGCCAGTACCTGATTTGTCTTGGTCTGATCCTTATGGATACTGTCAGGTGCTGTCATTTTCAGGTAAACGCATACCGAATGAGGCATATCCTGTGCCGAACCGAATTCGACATCTTCACCTATCTTGAATGCGATAGTCTTTACCTTAGCCCAGTTATCGTAATTATCGGGATCGATCTCGTACCAGTTATTTTCCTCGGTAAGCATCTCGGGTACAAGTCCGGGCTTGCCAAGGGCGGTATCGGTAGCCATTTCTACCTCATCATAGAACTTATTTGTGTTTACAAATACCTTTACATCACCGAATTCTTCCTTAGCCTCGCTGATATCCACTCCGTAGAGAGTACCCTTCCAGTAAGGCATACCCGCAAACTCGGGTTCCTTGTAAGCTTCCTCTATGGAATCGTATATTACTACATTCTTAGAAAGTCCCTCATTAGAGAAGAACTGAAGTCTGTAAGTGTAGTTGTGACCCGCATAGGTCTGTGTAAAGTCCTTGAAATCCAGATCATAGTCATCTGCCTTGATCTTCTTTTTCAGCGTAGTTGCGGAATAGAACATGGTAACTTCGTCTTCTGCCATAGCAGCAACTATATTGGTATGTGTTGTATCTCCGTCGCCGTCGATATCTTCAAACACCTGGTTACCGTCTCTGTCCTTGACTTCCTCAAATATCTTTCCATCGTCAGCCAGCGCTTTCAGACCCACAAGATCAAAAGGCTTGCCGTTCTTATCGATGAACTGTGCCTCTGCGAAGTTGTCAAGCTTTGTGCTTCTCAGCTCCTCATAGTCAGCCACAGCTTTCAGGTATATTACCGAACCCAGAGAATAACAGCTGTCGCTGCCCTCGCCGAGCTTCACCACAGGAAGATCATTATACTTCACCGTTATCTTTGCGTACTGCCTGTGAGTGCCCTTGTAGTTTTCGATAGTTTCAAAAGTTACCTCGGGTACTTCTGTGTTTATGGGTTCAACCTGACCGCTTTTCTTTCTCCACAGCTGTTCCCAGTTGTACTCCTTGGGGCTGTCCGAAAGTACAAGCTTATCCTGCATCGGAGTGACCTCAATAACACTCATGCCCATAGGCAGCAGCTCATGGAACACTATCTCCTTATCGCCCCTGATGACTCCCAGTTCAGCCAGCTGTCTGAGGTCTGCCTCATTAGATGCTCTGCCTGTAACAGCAGCCAGGTAGTAAGAGGTATATACCTTTTTGTCCTCCTGAACAATACCGTTGCTCTTCTTTGAAAGTCCGCAGAAAGGATCAATGCTGGTCAGATTGTTCTTAGCCGAAAGTCTTGTTGCTACCTTGATATTGCCTTCTTCGTTGGAATGGCCATCATAAAGCTCAGCATCAAGGTCAATAAGATCCTGCTTTACATAATCCTTTGCAGCATAGATGGTGCTGCCGTTGGTCGGATTTTCCCATTCACCCGCAGCATTGTAGCCCATCTGAGCATCCCAGTTGTACACCTGGAAATTTTCCAGATGTATCTTATCCATATTTTCAAGCACCTGCTTTACAACAGGTCCCTCACCTCTGAGTACGCCCGATACCTTGGATCTCAGGTTTATATCACCGTTAGCATCGCGGTATACGAACTTTATCCTGTATACTTTGTCGTGCTTGAATTCAAAAACTGTGTTGCCGTCTTCATCGGCATATCTGAAATTGCTGTTTCCGTCAGCAAGAGATATTTCCTGATCGAGCTGCCACTTGTCGGGATCGTCGGCAGTCATAACATATACTTCAACAGGCTTTCTCTTGTTTATAGGCAGATCTTCACTTTCCTTAACATCAAGATTAAGTGTAACTGATTTTACTGCCTTGTGTACTACCTCCATAGTGAAGGTCCTGAAATAGAAATCATCGGGCTGCAAACGCTTGATGTCACTTCCGTCATCACCAAGACCGTTCACATAAAGCGCATCGTCAACAACTTCCATCCAGTAAGGACCATCCTTGTATGTGAAGTCGTCAACAGCACCGTACTTGTAAGTCAGACCGATGCCCTCGATATCGTATGTGAGCTCTGCATCCTTGCCTGCTTTCAGCAGATCGACAGCGCCCACAGGATCGGGACCGCCCTTCTTGACAACGCTCCAGATATCGCCGCTGTAAATAGCGCCCATATCCTGCCATACAGAAGTCACTGAGTCAGAATCATAGGTAACATCGTTTTCATCACCGTCAATGCCCGCATAAGTGATCGTTGCATCGTTTTTAAGCTTTACACGTTTTCCGTTTGAATCAACAGCCTCAGCTGTTTCCCTGGGATATCTTACCAGCACGATGAAACGTGAAGCTGCGCCCTCATACTTCCACTGGCCTGCATACTCTCCATCTTCCTCTTTTTCAAGCGGGATAGTATTTTCATAATCCGCCGCCTGGGATACAGCGATGACCTCACCGCCGTCGGGAAGATCATCGATGTATGTGATAACAGGCTGATTGTATTCCACAGAGGTCTCCAGACGATAACCTATGAAAGCATACTCTTTCAGCTGTTTTTTGAACTCTGCCTCATCAATGCCATACCTTGAAAGATGATACTTGCTTTCAAGCATATCGTCCCATGCATAGTAACAGCCCTGATTTACGCCATCGTTCTCGGTGTATTTATACACCTCAGCATCTCTGACATGGGTGTGGAAAGATGCCGTGATAGTATCAGGCGTGCGGTCCTCTCCAAGCTCATTATCGAAGATCTTGATAGTGTAACCCTGCTCACTGTTATCGGCTACCCTGTTCGCACTTATCGTGTAATGAAGATTAAGGTCGATATGCGGTGAAGATGCCTTTACATTCTCAAGAATAATAACACCGTCAGTATAAGACCTGTCCTCCTTGACCTTCAGCAGCGAAGTATCCGTCGAGAGCTGATTAAGAAAAGCCTCCTTTGCCGTCAGCGCAAAAGGATCACCGTAGCGGTCTTCAAAGGCGCTGTAAGGAACCTCTATCTCCAGACGACCTGCCTCATAGGTCTTGTTAAGGCTGAGTCTCAGCGTTACGTTGACCTGCTGTGTTTTGCCCTCGATGGTATAATCCGCAGTTCTTCCGTCATCCGAAATGACCTCGCCTGTACCGTCAGTCTCGGTTTTCGAGAAGAACAGCTCGATATTCTCGGGCAGTTCAGCAGATTCCGCACTCACAGAAGGCACAGACCCAAACGCAACAGTAAACAGGCATACCAGCGAGAGCAATCCCGAAAGCAGCCTGTACTGCGGTCTATGAGTACTTTTTCTCATTTTTGCATTCCCCCTCCAAAATAGTTTTAAGCCCCACGTTTCCCGACAGACCCGTGCAGCTTCATATAGCCTGCAAAAAGCTATATATATTAATATGGTACCATTACAGAGGGCTTTTGTCAATAAATATACACAATTTAAAAACTTTTTCGTCATTTAATTCAAATTTTTCTGGTTAATCCGAATGGATTTATCACTTTATTCATAGTGTTACCAAAATTTTGTAAAATACTTACCAAAACACAAAAAAACACCCCCGAAAGCCCGGAGGTGTATTACACATTTATATGCTTTATACTGACACTGTTATGTAGCCGCACTTATTATAATAAACAATAATATAACGCCAACAATTACCTTCACCTTTGTTTGTATCCTCTTCGTCACAATGAACCACAGCGGTATAGTAAACTGGGGCGCGCAACAAAATCCGATGATCCAAAGTATCCTATTAGACTTGCCATTCTGCGGTTGAGGCTGAGGCTGATATACAGGCTGCGGGTTAGGAACATACTCCCTCATCACTATGGTCTCGCTGGGAATATAATTATTGTATACGGGCGGTGCTGCCTTTACAGGCGGAGTTATGCCTTTCAGCCTGCAGTAAGCCTCCATCTCGTAATCCGAAAGTATCTGTCTGCTGTCGCAGTAAGGACAGAACAGCACCATGTTATTAACGTCAATATCTCTCTCGCCCATGCAGTTCGGGCATTTGAGGTCAACTTCCATGTGGCGGTCAGCCTGAGAAGCATAACCTCTTGCGCTGTTATCTCTGTTGTAAGTTTCATAATCTCCGTATGCCATTTTAATTCTCCTGTTCTTTATATGGATACTAAAATAATAAGCCAGACCTTACTTTCATATGATATCACATTTTTATTGCAAATTCAACCTGTTTTTCCACTTTGTAATAATTATTCCTTACAAACTTACCCGTGTAATTTTATCAACAACGCACAATTAAAAAAACGCTTTCGCCCAAAAAGACGAAAGCGTTTTTGAATTTGTTATCTACATTAAGACTAAGCTGTAAATTAGTACAGCAGTCTCTTGCCCTTTACGTGAGCAGCGATCTTAACAAGGTCATTGATATCGAGCTTGCCGTCGCCGTTAACGTCAGCAGCCTTTATAGCAGCAGCAGAGAGCATTCTCTTGCCCTTGATGTGAGCAGCCAGCTTAACGATATCGTTAACGTTGATCACGCCGTTGCCATCCAGGTCGCCGGTGGTGTAATCATCTTCGCCTGTAGTCTCAGCATCAGTGGTCTCGCCATCAGTGGTCTCAGCGTCAGTAGTATCAACATCGTCGCCGGTATCAACATCATCGCTTGCAGCCTTTACCTCAACGTTAAGGATTTCGCAGCCATTCCAGCCCTCAACCTTACCAAAAGTAACAGCATTAATATCTTCGATCTTAGCTCCGGCAACTATATCAGCTACAGAATACTCAACAGTTGCCTCTTCGCCTGCAGGATTAACACCAGCCCAACTTCTCCACTCTTCACCTTCGCTGAAGCCAAAGCCGATATCGCCCCAGTTATCATTCGCATCAGTGTAAGTAACTACGATGACAGCATCTTCATCACTCAGAACATCAAGATTATCAAACACGAAAGCGCCTTCACTGTCCTTAGTAAATGTTGTATCAGCAAATACAGGTACAGCCATCATAGATACGGTCAAAGCAGCAGCTGTCATAGCTGCAACGATCTTAGAATTCTTCATCTCAAATTCCTCCAATTCATTAATACAGAATATCAAATAGACATTCATTGTCTATTTACAATATTAATTGTAACTCATTAGACCGTTTTTGTCAATACTTTGTAACCATTATTCATCATTTTACCGTATTCTTTAAGAAGACTTTTCACAAATTTTATCATTATTACCTAATAGTTTGTTTCAAATTTACCTAAAATTCGTATTTCTTTATCAAAATGCAAATTCATTCAAATTTTTTCTTTTTGGGAACAAGTCCTGAAAGCCTTGATAATGACGCCTGCGCCTGCATAAACAGGTCGTGAGCTTCCAGCTCGATATCTTCCCTGCTGACTATATCATGATGCTCTTCCGTCGGCAGTTCGCTTTCAGGTGCAGATAAGTTTTCATCTTCTGATAACGGCTGTATTTCCGCTTCAAATTGCAGTTCAGGTTCGGGATAAGGATCGTTTTCCGTAATAATATCCTGCTCCGAACAAGATTCTGATATCATTTCAGGTTCGGTCTCCGGTTCAGTTTTATATTCATACTCCGCTTCAAGATTCGGTTCAGATCGCAGTTCCTTATCCGATTCAAAAGCAGGTTCAATATCAGCCTCAGGTTCTGCATCCAGTTCCGTCTGTGACTCGTGCTCTTTTTCAAACTCCTGTTCAGAGATCATTTCAGGTTCGGGGTCAGATTCAGTCTGAAGTTCATTTTCAGGTTCGGTCTTCAATTCATCAATAGACTCAAACACAGGCTCGGTCTTCGATTCCACTATGATCTCAGGTTCCGATTCGGACAGGAGTTCAGGCTCCGATCCCGTCTCTTGCTCTGGTTGCTGTTCGATCTTTGGTGAAACCTCCGTCTTCGGCAGAGTTACATCACCATATTCAGGCGGAAATACGGGCTTACTTTTTCCAATGATAGCCTCAAGATCTATGGTGAGTATATCGCTCAGCTCGTCCTTTTCCTCTTCGCCCTCGTGATCTCCCAGCATCTCCATAACATTCACGGTAGTCCCAACAGCATCATGTCTTGTCAGCGCTGCAAGCTCTTCAAAATCAATAAATGGCTTTATACCTATTATTGATACATTATCCGTGCCGCCGTTGAGCGCCGCAAGCTTCGCCAGTGCCACCAGTTTCTCGGATATCGGCAGATCCATAGCCAGCCCTATCTCAAACTCATTCTCGCTGACAAAGTCCGAAAGACCATCAGTCGTGATTATTATCATATCATCGGGTTCTGCCCCGAATTCATTCACCAGAGGTGTCTGATCTATCTGCGGATCGCTCTGTGGACTTCCCATGGAGGATATCACCGCGTCACGCTTCTCGGGATCAAGCTCCTCAGCATTGTCTATCTCGCCCTTGCTGAACATATACTGCCCGTAGCTCTGATCCGTGGTCAGCTGCCTAATAGCACCGTTGACATACCTGTAGATCCTGCTGTCACCCACATTTATACAGAGACCCTTGCCGTCCTCATCAACAGCAAAAGCGCAAAGTGTCGTCTGCATATTAGCCAAATACTTTTCCTGCGTACTGTGCTTCTTTATCTTTCCATGTATGGCCATAAGAGACTGTTTGATATCTGTCTTCGAGGTGTAATCGACCAGAGCTAGCTCTTTCAGACAAAGGCCCGCAGCTATCTCACCTGCATTCTCTTCGCCCACGCCGTCGCAGACCGCCGTGATAAACGGAGCGTCCAGCACCGCTTCACGGAAGCCTTCATTTATTACCTCATTATTGACCAGCACAGCGTCTCCGTTATTTTTTTTCACGCTGCCTGTATCCGTATAACCGTATATGTAATATCTCATAAGCAATCCCCAAATTATCACACACTTATTCCGAAGCGTACCGCCGTCGGGAACTCTCTCTTATCATTATCCCTTTCTGTCCATTGGCGATAGCATACTATACCTTTTATATTATATAATATCTGCGCCCCAAAAGTCAAGTGCTTTTTTGTAGATATTAGACTAAATACTATATAGAGAATACACAAAAATTATCAAACATTTTATAATAATAAGACAGCTTTTTATTCACACCACGTTAAAAGGCACTTTCGTCTTATGACAAAAGTGCCTTTGCATTACATCATATCTGTGCCCCGATCAGAGGTGCTCATTAAACCACACCATTCTCGTAGACTTGGGATCAATATTGTATTCTTCAAAGCTGAACTTTTCATCTCCGAAAATGCTGATATCCTTTATAGCGTCTTGTATAGAAGGGTCATCAAATACCAGCATCCAGTCTTCTCCAGGCATAGAAATATCTATAACAGGGCTGAATTCCGACGGTGTCTTGTAAGCCTTGCCCAGCGAGATATGTTCTTTCAACTCGCTGTACTTCATGCCTACTTTAGCGCCTCCCCTGCCGGGTATCTCAGCACCCGGCAGATATTCAACAGCATATACAAAAGTTTCACCCGGAATTTTTTCAAACTTCTTACGGTCAACTTCATATCCGTCCGCTGTTTCTTTGAACAGATTCATATTATCGGGTCTGAATACAAATCTTATATTAGGGAAGACCTCATCATTGTACATAGCAGCACCCGCCGCCTGACCAATGCTGACCACTTCGACATCGTACTCTCCGTTCATATCATCTTTCAGTCTTTCGAAAGAGTATGTAGGGAAAACCATATTGCTGTTGCTTATAGCATAGGTGCAAACAGGATCTATGCCAAGTTCTTCAAATGTAAACTCATCTGAACGGAGAGTATCCGGGTTAATGTGCTTGTTCTTAACCGCTTTCCGTGTTGCTTCATCGTTGAAAACCAAATTCCAATTAACACCATTAATTATAGTGCGGATATTCGGTGAAAGCGAGCTGTTCTCAACTACTGCCTTGCCCAGACCGAGCTTTTTCTTCAGCTCGCTGTACTTCATCCCCACTACGCAGCCGGTATCGCCTATCTTTCCGCCATTTTCTACCTGTATTACCTGTGCAGGAACGGTATCGTTCATCCCCTTTTCAAACACATCTTTATCAAAGGTCAATACACCGGATTCGGTCATTTTTATGCAGTCTCTTCCTCTGTTGCCGAATATGAAGTAAGTATTCGGGAATACATCAAAGTTGTATACTGCCAAAACATCCATATCCGGCTGTCCTTCGTTGATAGTTGTCAGCTCGTATTCGCCGCCAACTGCCTCTTTAAACATTCCGAAATCATATTCTACCAGCGCACGCTTATTTAAAGCAGGCTCTTCTTTCAGAAGCCTCTTGCCTTTGACGTGTGCTGCCACGAAAGTGATATCTGAGATATTGATCTTTTCGTCACCGTTAACGTCAGCCCTTGCCTTCCTCTCATCATTCAGAAGTTTCTTGCCCTTAACGTGTGCAGCTATTATTGAGATATCTGTAACGTTGACCTTTCCATCCCCGTTGACATCTCCGTTAATTGCCGAAGCACTGATAGCACACACGCTGAACGCCATAGTAAGCGCTGTGATAAATGCCGCTGTTCTTTTCATTATACGTCGCCTCCTGTAAAACAGTTTTTTCGATACACTGTACCGTACTTTTTTATTATATAATTTCTTAATACTTTTGTCAAGTCTTTGATACACCCAGCGATATAAAAAGGCACTTCTGTCGTACTGACAAAAGTGCCTTGTATAAACTTATAAAAAGCTTATGCGCTTTCAGACAAGTATTAGTTGTTGACCAGCTTGTCCTCTTCGTTGTTCCAGCTGTACAGCTTTCTGATCTCTGTACCAACCTTCTCGGAAGGATGCTCAGCGTGGAGCTTTCTCATAGCCTTGAAGTGTACCTGAGAACCTGCGTCGCTCATGTCAAGCAGGAACTCCTTAGCGAAGGAACCATCCTGAATGTCGGAGAGAACCTTCTTCATAGCCTTCTTGGTATCCTCAGTGATGATCTTAGGACCTGTGATGTAGTCGCCGTACTCAGCAGTGTTGGAGATGGAGTATCTCATGCCCTCGAAACCGGACTGATAGATCAGGTCAACGATCAGCTTCATCTCGTGGATGCACTCGAAGTAAGCATTTCTGGGATCGTAGCCAGCTTCAACCAGAGTCTCGAAACCGCACTGCATCAGAGCACATACGCCGCCGCAGAGAACTGCCTGCTCACCGAACAGGTCGGTCTCAGTCTCGGTTCTGAATGTTGTCTCCAGAACGCCTGCTCTTGCGCCGCCGATACCCAGAGCGTAAGCCAGACCGATCTCTGTAGCGTTGCCTGTAGCATCCTGCTCAACAGCGATAAGACAAGGAACACCCTTGCCTGCCTGATACTCGCTTCTAACAGTGTGACCGGGTCCCTTAGGAGCGATCATAACGATGTTAACATCAGCGGGGGGAACGATGCAGCCGAAGTGGATATTGAAACCGTGAGCGAACATCAGTGTCTTGCCTGCTGTCAGGTTAGGAGCGATCTCGCTCTTGTACAGAGCTGCCTGCTTCTCATCGGGGATGAGTATCATGATAACATCAGCCTTCTTGACTGCGTCAGCTACGCTGAGTACGTCCAGACCCTGCTTCTTAGCCTTTTCTGCGGACTTGGAGCCTGCATACAGACCAACAACAACGTCAATACCGCTCTCCTTCAGGTTCAGAGCGTGAGCGTGACCCTGTGAACCGTAACCGATAATAGCGACTGTCTTGCCCTTCAGTACATTAAGGTCGCAGTCCTGCTGATAATAGATCTTTGCATCTGCCATTTTAATTTCCTCCTAAAATAATTTGGAATGATTTATTTCTCCCTGTAAAAAGGGGAATCTACTTCTTTACTTCTTTGCGCTGAAATACTCGGCACCTCTCTCAACAGCGACAGTTCCTGTCCTTGCCATTTCGAGTATGCCGTAAGGCTCGATCACCTTCTCGAATCTTTCCAGCCTGTCGTATCTGTCGCATATCTCCAGTGTCATGGTGGTAAGGGTGATATCCATTACCTTAGCGCCTGTGATCTCTGCGATAGTCATTATCTCGCTGCGCTTGTCAGCAGGAGCACTGACTTTTACGATCATGAGCTCGCGTGCTACGAACTCGTCTCTGCCGAAGGTCTTGACCTTAATGACCTCGATCAGCTTGTTGAGCTGCTTTTCGATCTGCTCGACAGTGTGCTCGTCGCCGTCAGCAACGATGGTGATCCTGGATATAGATTCATCATTTGTAGGACCTACCGCCAGACTTTCGATATTGAATCCTCTTCTTGAAAACAGACCGGATATCCTTGAAAGAACACCGCTGTGGTTCTCAACGAGAACAGAAATGGTATGTTTCATGTCATGACCTCCGTTTTTTCGCGGAAATAAATTCCACACTTAATTATTATACTATCATATTGTGGCTATTTCTTTAATTTTATCAGACTAAATCATTAACGGGCAAATTTAGTCATTTATCACAGTAAATCATACTTGTTATGGCGTGATAAAGTGCTGATATATAAATATTATACAAATCCCGCTCCTTATCAGACCTTATGCACCGTTTTCCATCAGGGGCGCAAGAACTTCCATGCACTCCCGTATGCTGTAAGCCGAGTATATCTGACCCTGATATTCCAGGTCAGCCATGCCGTTGCCCACCAGCGAGAGCACCTCTCTCAGCTGACCGCACTCGTTGTCCGTCAGCACAAGAGTATGTTCACCTCTCTCCGACAGCCATTCCAGCACCCTGCCATTGACAGCTCCCGCCTTTGTTATGACAGGCTGTCCGTCCTTCTCCGAATCCAGCACCATCAGCCCGAATTTGATCGAAGAAGCCAGACAGGTTATGCAGCCCTTGCCTTTAGGCGTTATGACAGCATACTCCCCTGTCCTTCGGGAATTATCCAGCTCAGCCATAAGCCTTGCGGACATATCATCGGCAAAGGGTTCTTCCTTTTCAAGACTGTTCAGCCTTTTTTCAAACTGCCTGTCTATCTCGTTCTCATCTCTCAGGGAGATAAGACCTACCAGCAGTCCCCAGTCGAAGTCATTGCCGTAACTGAGTATCTTATAATGCAGCATATCGCACCTCTTAAAGCGTGGGGAAATCCTTGTCAACGACTACCTCGCACACCAGCATACCTTTCTCGGTCGCCAGTTTCTCGATAGCCTTTTCCTCGGACTTCTTATCCGTTACCCTTATTGCAGGTATGCCGTAAGCTTCAGCCAGCTTTACAAAATCAGGTGAACCGTCAAGGAATACCGCCATCTGTCTGTCGTTGTAGCCCTTGGTCTGAAGTTCTCTTACCATGCCGAGCCTTGTATTTTTGAATACTACCACCTTGACATCAACACCATACTGCACCGCAGTTGCCAGCTCCATCATATTCATCTGGAAACCGCCGTCACCGCAGACAGCTACGGTTATACGGCTCTCGTCCGCCATTTTAGCGCCTATGGCACAAGGCAGAGAATATCCCATAGTACCCATTCCGCCTGATGTCAGGAAGCGGCCGCCCTTTTTGAACTGATATCTGCTTGTCCATATCTGGTTCTGTCCGACGTCAGCGCAGATATTAACGTCCGCAGGCATACGCTCGGAAAGTCTCTGTAAGAACTCCTTGGGATTGACAGTACCCTTGACAGGCTTTACAAACTCCGCAGGCACGCGCTTTTCATCGATGTGTTTCAGCCACTCTGTATGGTCTGCATTGCCCTCGGGGTGCTTTTCAAGATAATCAAGCATCTGCCTGAGTACCATTTTCGCATCGCCTACCAGCGGCAGGTCAGCACCGATATTCTTGCCTATCTCCGCAGGGTCGATATCTATGTGGAGTATCTTGGTATCTTTTTCCAGTTCCAGGGGCGTTTTGACAGCACGGTCACCCACACGGGCACCCACCAGGAACAGGGTATCACAAGCGTTCACAGCGTAATTCGCCAGCTTTGTACCGTGAGTACCTATCATGCCCACATAAAGAGGGTCTTCGTCTGCAAAAACGGATATACCCATCATGGTTGTGATAACCGGTATGTTCAGCTTCTTTGAAAGCTCAACTACCTCATTCTGTGCATTTGAAGCGAACACACCGCCGCCGATGCATATAAGGGGCTTTTCAGCTGTTCTCAGCGCTTCGGTGACTCTCTTCACCTGCAAAGCGTTGCCCTTGCCTGTGGGCTTGTAGCTGCGTATCTCGCACTTTTTGGGATATTTGAAATCCACCATCATCTTCTGAACGTCCATTGGCACATCTATCAGCACAGGGCCGGGTCTGCCCGTACCTGCGATATAGAAAGCTTCCTTGAACACTCTGCCCACATCATCGGGGTTTTTAAGAAGATAGCTGTGTTTCACAAAGGGTTCAGCCGCACCTGTTACGTCAGCCTCCTGAAAGACATCGGAACCTATCTGGTCGGTGTTTACCTGACCTGTTATGCAGACTATCGGTATGGAATCAGCATAAGCTGTTGCGATGGCGGTTATCAGGTTCACCGCACCGGGACCGGAAGTCGCTATACAGACCGCGGGCTTTCCCGATATCCTTGCGTATCCGCTGGCTGCATGACCGCCGTTGGCTTCATGCCTTACCAGAACGTGCTTTATATCCTTGTCAGCGTCAAGCAGAGCATCGTAAAACGGGCAGATAGCCGCACCTGGGTAGCCGTAGACGACCTTTATCTCCTCTGCCTTCAAACATTCGACCATAGCCTGACTGACTGTCATTTTCATAAAAGACTACCTCCTTTTTCCGCTGTTTTTCGGGTATTCTCCGATACACAGCACTTGTCGGGAATTTGGTCATTCCCTACAATAAAAATTTATATAATTATAACATATTTCCACCGTTTAGTCAACCCTGAAAGGCTGCTGTCTGCTGACCAGAAAACTTCCCGCAAATCTCCGCAACACGCTAAAAAGCAGGCGGAAACATCACATTTCCGCCTGCTGATAATATTATGTTTTTTCTCACTGTAACAGCAAAGCATACATCAAATGTACCCTCTGCCCGAGGACTCAGTCATCGTTGGGATCGGTCTCCTTTTTGGAGTCTGTTTCCTTCTTTGAACTTTCGACCTTCTTATCTTCTTCAGCCTTGGAGCTTTCGTTCTTCTTTTCCTCGTCAGCTTTGGAACTCTCGTCCTTCTTGTCCTTGTTAGTCTCAACAACGGTAATGGTATCTTCGTCCTTATCGTTAACAAGAGGTCTGTCACCGCCGTTAGGATCAATAGTCAGATCCAGATAATTGATAGGATTGAGCACATATCCCTGATACCTTATCTCCAGATGCAGATGATCGCCTGTGGAATAACCCGTTGTACCCATCAGTCCGATAAGGTCGCCCTGTCTTACAACATCGCCGGGTTCAACAAGCACCTTTGTAAGATGTCCGTACAGGGTCAGGAAATCATTGCCGTGGTCGATTATTATGAAGTTGCCATATCCGCCGCCGCAGCCGCAGGATTCGTACTTGCCGTAGTCATGGGTACAGGTTGTGTTCGTCATTATGACAGTACCTGTCTCACAGGCGTGTATCTCATATCCGTGGTCGCCGTTGATATCAACGCCCTTATGGTAAGTGCCCCAGCGCGCGCCCACGCCCGAATTTATGGTATAGTCCTGAGGAACAGGCCATGCAAAGGTATAAGTCGGCTCATTTTCGGGTATCTCCTCGCCGTCCTTGACACGCTGCTTGATGTTCTCGTGAAGTTCTTTCAGCCTCTCGTTGGCAAGTTCTTCCGTCGCCGCAACTTCTTCATCGAAAGGCACAGCACCGATAGTCGGCATTAATATCGCGCCAAGACTTTCAGCTGTCTTTATCTTCTCCAGATTGAACTGAGCTTCCTGCTCTTTCAGTTTCTTCTGCTTTTCTCTAAGAAGTTCCTTAGCCTGTGCCGATGAATTGTATATCTCATCAAGCTTTGCTTTCTTCGCATCAAACAGAGCATACTGCTTGTCAAGTTCAGCCTGCTGTTTATCAAGATTTGCCTGCTTTGCCTGACAGGTATCCTGCAAAGCGTAAAGTTCTTCGATTATTCGGTCATCATGTTCCGCTACGCGCTTGATAAGCTCCATGCGCATAAGGATATCATAAAAGCTGTTGGATTCCAGCAGTACCGTGGTATAAGAATCGGAGCCCGAAAGATAAAGAGCCCTCATCCTCATTTTCAGGCGTTCCACGCCGTTTTCGATATTGCCGTTTATACGGTCAAGTTCACGCCTGTTGCTGTTGACCTGCAATTCCAGCACTGACATCGACCTGTTGAGGATATACAGCTCGTTATCCAGCTCTTCCGTGCGCTTTCTGATGCTCTTGAGCATCTTTTCCTCCTCACGGATAGCAGTCTCCGCATCGGATATCTCAACTTTCAGTGCCGACTGCTTGCCGATGATATACCTCAGATCCTCAGCGTGCTTTGTAACATCGCTCTTCCCCGTGACAGCCCCGCTGTCAGCAGGTGTCTGTGTCACTGCTGTATTATCGGTCGTCCCCGACTGTCCGTTGTCCGTCCATGTCTGATCAGGATCGGTCCAGGTCTGATTCGGGTCTGTCCAGCCGTAGTCACCACTATAATCACCGCTGTAACCATAGTCACCGCTGTAACCGTAATCATCTCCGCTGTAGCCGTAATCATCACTGTAACCGTAGTCACCGCTGTAGGTATCGTAGCCATAGCCGCCGCTGTAATCATAGTTTGTATATCCGCCATAGTCGTAGCCGTAATCATAACCGTAGTCATAATCCGCATTGACCTTTTCAGCGTTTATACCGCTGCTGACCGCAGTGAACGTTATGCAAACCGCCGCCGACAGCGACAGTATCCTAATAAAGCCCTTACGCTTGCTCATTTTACACTCCTTTTAGGCAAAAAGAAGAAGCTGTAAAGCATCATAGCGGCATATTATCTATGCCGCTTGATACTAACAGAAATTATACATAGTTAGAGGGGTCAACCTGAGCCATATAGCCGCCCATATCTACCTGTACCTCGAAATGGGTATGAGGTCCGGTAGAATGACCCGTAGAGCCGACATAACCGATTACCTGCTCCTTTTCTACGTGCTGACCAACAGATACGATGATATTGTTTGCATGACCGTAAAGTGTCCACTTTCCATCGGGATGCTCAATAATGCAGTATCTGCCGTATCCGCCGCCGCAGCCGCAAGAGTAGTTCTTGCCGTAATCGTGAGTACAGTAGTTCTCAACTCTTATGACTGTACCTTCCTCAGCCGCACAGATCTCTGCATTGTATATCTGGCTGTCATAGATATCAATACCCTTGTGGTTGCCGTAAAGGGAACCGGAGTTACGCCAGCCAAATCCAAAGGAGATATTATAGTGACCGGGTACAGGCCATGTCAGATTGGACTTCGAGTTTGTGTAGCCGTAAGCCGCATTCTTGCCCGCCGAGGGTGCCGGTGCGGGTGGAACGTATTCGGCGCTGTCATCATCATCCGATGCGCTGTTGCTAATGTCGCCGTCATCTGCGTCAACATTATTGCTTCCGCCGTTATCGTCAACATCATCGTTGTCCTGAACGTCGTTATCGTCCTGCTCAGCCTTCTTGGCATCTTCCTCGCGCTGACGCTTTTCAGCTTCCTCACGAGCCTTTTCCTCTTCTTCCTTCTTCCTGCGTTCTTCTTCCTGACGAGCCTTCTCCTCGTCAGCCTTTTTCTTTTCTTCAGCCTTGATCGCCTGACGCTCCTTATAGAGGTCATCAAGGTCCTTCTCAAACTGCTTTCTCTCCTGCTCAATTATAGCAAGATTGTTTTCATACAGTTCCTTATTCTCACTCATCTTATCGATACTGATCTGGCTCTCCGAAACAAGCTGAGCAAGCTTGTCCCTCTGCTTTTCGTTAGCTTCCTTCTGTGTTTCAAGATCAGCCTGCTTAACTTCCAGTTCAGCCTTCTGCGCATTGAGTTCAGCCTCGTCCGCTTCATACTGATCCTTCAGTGCGATAAGATCATCTATCATATTATCATCGTGCTCGGCAACTCTCTTGACCAGTTCCATCTTCATGAGCATATCATAAAAATCCGAAGCACCGATGATGATATCCGAATATGTATTATTGCCTGCAACGTACATAGCCTTGAGCCTTACCTTGAAATCGCCCACGCCCTGTACTATCTGCTCGTGCTGTTCAGCTACCTGAACTTCTTTCTCCGCAATTGAGACCTCCAGTGCAGATATCTCGTCCTGGGTTTCAGAAATAGTCTCATTCAGTGCGAGTATAGTCTTCTGTACTGTTGCTATCTGCTCCTCGATAGCTTCCTTGTTTTCTTGCTCTGCAGAGATATCGTTCTTGGTATCGGCAATTTTCTTGTCGAGTTCTTCCTGCTTAGCTATAAGTTCATCGATGTTCTTCTTCTTTGAAGCGATATCCTTATAATTATCCTGAAGCTCCGAACTCAACGCATGACCGCGGTCCGCATTGATCATACCGTTACCTGCACCTGAAAAAGCTGAAGCGCAGATAATTACAGCTGCTGTACACGCTGCTGCCTTCTTAAAGCCTGTCAGTTTGCTCATTTTGAATTCCTCCGTAATACTGCGGGTATTTCTATCTTTTTTATTCCGCAGGATCTTTACACAAAACGTCGATTTTTTGTTTGTTCAGAAAAATGCCACAACAATTTCCTAAAGAAAAAGGCAGAAAACGATCGACCCCGTCCCCTGCCTGATCTGTCAATTCGATAAGCGCTTTATCTCCCTTATCGCGCTTATTGTTATTACACCTTGAGGTGTTTGCCTGTACTGATAGAAGTACCTACTGCGCCGATAACGGCACCTGCTGCAAGATAAGATATACTTACGGGGAACAGCAGCTCCTTGAATGAGTAGAGCTTCTTCATACCCATGATGACCCATATTACCGAGTCATCACTGAAGATGTTGTAAACACCCTCATAGGCAAATTTTGTCATAAGCAGCGCACCGATAGCCGCAACCAGACCAACTATCATGCCTTCCACAAAGAAAGGTATCCTTATGAACGCATTGGTCGCGCCGACATATTTCATTATATTTATCTCCTTACGTCTTGCAAAAACGCTTGCCCTGGTGGTATTGGAGATAATTACCAGACTTACTACGACAAGTGCAGACACAACAGCCACAGCTATTATCGAGAATATTCTTCTGATACTGATAAGCACATCTGCAAAAGATGTAGGTGACTGTGTGGAATCAACGTAGTCAAGTGTTTCGATCTGAGCGGTGGTATCACTCATTATCTCAATATCCTTGACAGTCAGTCTGTAAGTGTCGGGCAGAGGGTTCTCATCCGCATACTTGAAAAATGCGCGTTCTTCCTCTGTCATACTGTCGAGCATACCCTTCCAGGCTTCTTCCTTGCTGTAAAGCTCTATCGTATTAACATTGGGTATAGCCTTGAGATGCTCTTTCAGTTCCTTTTCGTTTTCCTCGGTAGCATTGTCGTTTATAACGACTACTACCTCACTCTTGTCTTCGATACCGCTTATTATCCTTGTGAGATTTATCGCGGTAAGGCTCGCCAGACCGACCATAAGCAGGCTGACAAGCAATATACAGAACGAAGCGAAAGTCATCATCCTGTTTTTCCATATACCTGAAACGCCCTGATGGACAAGGTAACGAAGGCTGCTAGCTTTCATCCTGCGCACCTCCTACTACCTCATCGAAGTCAATGCTTCCCTTGTTGATATTGATGATACGTCCGCCGAAATAGCGCACCAGATCATGCTCGTGAGTTACCATCAGTATGGTGGTACCGCATTCGTTGATGCTTTTCAGCAACTCAACTATCTCGTAAGAAAGCGCAGGGTCGATGTTACCCGTAGGCTCATCCGCGATTATCAGCTGGGGATCGTTGACAAGGGCTCTTGCCAATGCCACACGCTGCTGCTCACCGCCCGAAAGCTCGGTAGGATAACACTTAGCCTTGTCCGAAAGACCTACAAGGCTTATAACATAAGGTACTCTGCTCCTGATATACTTTGCGGGAGCGTCTATAACACGCAGCACGAATGCCACGTTCTCATATACCGTCATAGTTGGTATAAGTCTGAAATCCTGGAATACAACGCCGATAGTTCTTCTCAGCGCAGGTACTTTGCCTCTTCTGAGTTTTTTCAGATTGAAGCCGTTTACCAGAACAGTTCCGCTGGTCGCATCTATTTCTTTAAGTACCAGCTTGATAAGGGTGGATTTACCCGCACCCGAGGGTCCGACCACGAAAGCGAAATCGCCGTCATTGATCTTGAGATTGATCTTGTTTAACGCATCGACACCGCTTGAATTATAGGTGACCGACACATCCTGAAACTCTACCAAAATTTTACACCGCCTTAAAGTTTACGGACATAAACGCCCGTACCCACAGGCTTTTCCTTAGAATTTGACGGGGTTGGCGGAGAGATACTTCTTCACCATGAGTGCGATCTTGAAAATGATCGCGTGGTCAAACTCTCTCAGGTCGAGCCCGGTGAGTTTTTTGATCTTTTCAAGTCTGTACACAAGAGTATTTCTGTGTACGAACAGTTTTCTCGAAGTCTCGGACACGTTCAGGTTGTTCTCGAAGAACTTCTGTATAGTGAACAGTGTCTCGTGATCGAGAGAATCTATAGAGCCCTTCTTGAATACTTCCTTCAGGAAAGTCTCGCACAGGGTAGTAGGCAGATGGTATATCAGCCTAGCGATACCCAGATCATCGTAGGAAACGATATTCTTGTCAGTATCGAACACCTTGCCGACTTCGAGAGATACCTGAGCTTCCTTGAAAGAACGCGCAAGATCCCTGACGCCCTCGATAACAGTACCGATGCCGACATTTACTCTTGTATAGAATTCGCTTGACAGAGTATCCGAGATACTTCTTGCCAGCTTTTCCAGATCCTTTGTCTCAACACCTGCGGCAACTTCCTTTACCAGTACGATGTCGCTCTCGGTTATATTGAAGACAAAATCCTTGTTCTTGTCGGGGAACAGGTTCTGGATAACATCGTATGCAGAAACATCGTTTGAAGAAACGATCCTTATAAGCAGAACAACTCTCGAGATATCCGAGCTGAAGTGCAGTTCTCTCGCCTTGACATGAACATCACCGGGCAGAACATTGTCGAGTACAACATTCTTGATGAAGTTGTTTCTGTCGTACTTCTCATCATAATACTGCTTGATGCTGGACAGAGTGATAGCCAGTATGCTCGCATACTTTGCAGCCACTTCGTCAGTGCCTTCAACGAATACAGCATAATCGGGCTTCATGTGAGCGCCGAAAGGCTTGTAGGTGTAGCCGTCACGCACAAAGATATCATGGGAGTCTCCCAGATCGAGCGAAACGAACTCATTAGTTGTACCTACCTGTGCCAGTTCCGAGCAGGCGATTATGGTCGCAGTCTCGTCAATTACACCGATAACGCAGTCGATAGTGTCTCGCATCTGATGAACAACGCTTTGAAATAATCTGTTTGACATAATTTGATCCCCTCTACTTGCAAATTTTATTGTCGTGTTTTGTTTTGCCCTTTTAATAGCAAAACATTCGCTTACAATAATTATAACAAAAAAATCAGGATTTTGCAAGTCTTTTATAGTAAAAAGCGTAGATTTCTCAAAAAAACTTTTCACTTTGACCGAAATCACCCATTCGAGCTTTCGATATGTTACAAATTGTAACATATTTTTCTCCCGAATGTGTGAATATATTGTAAAATCGAAAGTCTCATTGTGTATTTTCAACAAATTCAGCCAATGAAATTCTACATGAGCGATACTATTTTGTAACCATTGAACATTTTGTTGATAAGCATCGATCGAGGTGCATTTTAACAAAAAAACAGACTGCCGTATGGACAGTCTGTCACTTTTATTCAGATCGAAATTATCTTGCTTCCTCAGCGAAGCCGCTGTCAACCAGATCAACCAGACCCTTTACAGCTTCTTCCTCGTCAGCGCCGTCAGCGATGATCTTGATAGTAGTACCGCCAACGATACCCAGTGAAAGAATACCCAGCAGGCTCTTAGCGTTTACTCTTCTGTCCTCTTTCTCGATCCAGATGGAAGACTTGAATTCATTTGCCTTCTGAATGAAGAATGTAGCAGGACGAGCATGCAGACCTACCTGATTCTGAACAACAACAGTATTCTGTAACATGATGCGATCTCTCCAATCCCTATTAGTTAATAAAACATTTTCACAGTCCCTATTATGAGTCGTGGGAGTTTTTTCCCCCTGTTCATGTAATATATTATACCCGACAACGCCCTTTTAGTCAACGCAAATTTTGAACAAACCACCGCCGCGGGCGTTATTTTCGTAAGTTTCACCCATAAAAGGTTAACAATTGTCAATATAGATAGTTAAAGTTGTACAATAAGTCAACATATTTTGTATCATTCTGTCCAAAGCTTTTTAACATCTTTATCAGTTATGCCCAATACATATACCATGTTTATTTGTTAAAATCGACGACTTTGTGTATTATTGCCAAATCTTCATCTGTCAGTTCAAGCTTTTCCAAAAGCTCGGGGCGCTTCTTTGCAGTAGTGATAAGAGCCTGTTCATGACGCCATTTTTTGATGTTTGCGTGATGTCCCGAAAGCAGTATCTCGGGAACTCTCATATCGTGCCATACCTCGGGTCTTGTATACTGCGGATACTCCAGAAGACCATTATAATGGCTCTCGTCTTCATAGCAGTCGGGCTGTGAGAGGGTACCCTCCAGCATACGCACCACCGAATCCACAAGTACAAGCGCAGGAAGCTCGCCGCCTGTCAGCACATAGTCGCCTATGGATATCTCCTCGTCCACCAGAGTTTCGATGATGCGCTCGTCAACCCCCTCGTAATGTCCGCAAAGTATAAAAATGTTATCCATCGCCGCCAGTTCTCTGCATCTCTGCTGAGTAAGCGTTTTGCCCTGAGGTGACATATATATCACATGAGGTCTTTCACGCCCCTCGGTCACGGCTTCAAAGCAGTTGAATATGGGGTCGCACTGCATGAGCATACCCTTTTGTTCACTGTAAGGCGTATCATCGACCCTTCTGTGCTTATCCTTAGTATATGCACGTATGTCGTGACACTTTACAGTGAATATATCCTTTGCCCTCGCCCTGCCCACAATACTCTGTGAAAGATAATTCTCCAGCATCTCGGGAAAAAGCGTTGCGATATCTATATTCATCTTATTTCCTCCGCATCGTCAAAAAGTCCCTCCAGAGGAGTTATCTTCATAACGCCACCCTCAACGTCGGTTTCTGCGATAACAGAGGGTATGGCAGGAATGTAGTACATCTTGCCGCTCTCGCTTTTAATATGGTATACATCATTAGCGCCTGTCTCGCTGACTTCAGTAAGCACACCGTATTCCCTGCCGCTGTTCAGGTCGATGACTTTCAGGCCTATCAGGTCCTGCACAAAATATGTGTCCTCGCCCAGTTCAACGTCTTCCCTGTCGAGATAAAGCACGCGGTTGCGTATCTTCTGGGCTTCTTCCACCGAATCTACGCCCTTTATCTTCATAACTACTATATTCTTCTGAACTCTTGCACGTTCCACCTCAACAGGCGTACCGCTTTTGTAGTACAGCGTATCGAACTCACAGAGGAAATCAGGGGTATCGCACCAGGGCTGTACCTTGACCTCGCCTTTCAATCCGAACACCGAAACTATCTTTCCTGCTTCAAGCAGTTTATTCATAATGTCACTTCCTTATATTATCAGCACCATCAGATGACGATGCTTATTATTTCGCACATTCCCGACAGAGTTTTTCGTTTACCGCAGTCTCACCAGCCCATTACGCGCTTTATTTCAGCGGTAAGTGCTTCTGCCGCCTTGGTATGGGTGGTTTCGGTGGGGTGATAATCAGCTACGAGTCCGTCCTCGGGCTTCTGGGGCTCAAGATGGAATGCGGATATATTAGCGTCCCCTGTTTCGGCGCTGTAATCCGATACCGCCTTTTCAACGCAGGGATAAAGGTTATCGCCCATTATACCCAGTACACAGAGTATCCTTGCATCGGGGTTATTCTTGCGGACTGTCTTCAGAAATTCAACATAGCCCTCAACGTAAGCCGCGCGTTTGTCTTCATCTGACTTGCAGTAGCTGTCATCGTTGGTGCCGAGATTTATCACCACAAGTTCGGGCTGATAGCGCGAGAAATCCCAGTCAAGCGACTGCGCTTCAACATCATCAAAACCGCCGTAGGAGAAAGCCTGTTTTTCGTAATAAAGAGGTATCTGCTGTTCGGGATGCTGTTCGCCGTTGCCGGTCCAGCCCGAGATTATGCCCCAGCCGCTTATGGAGAACATACTGTAATCAGCACCCAGATTCTGTGCTGTTTTATAGGCATATGCCCTGGTGACGTCCTCGGTGGATGTAGCAAAACCATGGGTCGGATCTTCGTCATCAACACCGTATCCGCAGGTTATGGAATCGCCTATGAACTCTATCTTATGGGGTTTTGATGCGGTTGGCTTTATGGTAGCACCCTCTTCAAGATTTATCGGCAGTATTCCGAAGCATGACATGGCTGTTTCGGAAAGCTTGATTATCTGCACAGTCTTTGTGACCTCGGTATCGCCCTGTATCGGGGAATACTTTTTGATGCCGTCGTTGAGCATATCATCGACAACGCGCTCGCCGTCCACAAGTATGGCAAGCCTTGAATAATGATCCCTCGGACCTGTAGAGGTTACCTTATCGCTCTCGATGATGATATCGAGGTTTTTCCCTGTGAATTCAAATTCAACACCCGAACCGCTGAGCGCACACCACAGAGTCCCCTCATCATCAAGATAAGTTCTGCCGACCTGCTTTGCATTTTCTGCCGTTAGCCTTGTACCCTTCATGCCCTTCTCCTCCGTAACCAGACTGCTTGATGTGCTGTCATTTTCAGAACTGTTATTTTTGCCGCAGCCCGCAGCAGAAATACTCAGCGCCAGCGCACAAAGCAGTATCAACGTTTTCTTTGCCATAATATTACTCCTGTCATTATACCCATAAACTCCGCCCCGCTGTCCGTCAGGGGCATTTTGTTTATTATATCATGATTTTTCTGTTATTTCAAGGGGGCGGGAGCACATACAAAGATTTTACGGCTATTTAATATTTTTGTATATTTCTCTGTTTTTTTGAGGAGCATGGCAGCAAAGCCCATGAAAAGACCCGACAGAATATAAATGTCGGGTCTCGGGAATGTTTAATATAATAGTATCAATCAAACCTTTCGTCGATAACACGGGCGGTCTTCTTCATGCTTCTGGGAAGCACGCCTATCTCGACTACCTTGACGATCGGAGTGAAGCCTATCTTGCTCTTGACACGTTCTGCTATGTGCTTTGAAAGCTCGGCAAAATCAACGTGACCGTTGGTCTCGACATAGATACGCATGGTATCCTTGCCATCAAGGTGAGATATACGTATCTGGTACTCGCTGGATATCTCTTCAAATTCGGCAAGCACTTCCTCTATCTGGCTTGGGAACACGTTAACGCCCTTTATCTTCATCATATCATCTGTTCTGCCCCTGATGGTATCTATGCGGGGATACTTTCTGCCGCAGGGACATTCACCGGGAATGATACGGGAGAGGTCGTGTGTTCTGTAGCGGATAAGGGGTGCGCCCTCTTTCACGAGAGTGGTTATAACTATCTCGCCCCATTCGCCGTCGGGAACATTTTCGCCTGTCTTGGGGTCGATAATTTCAAGATAGAGATAGTCGTCCCAGATGTGCATACCTGTGTTATGCTCGCAGTTTATACCGATACCGGGACCGTATATCTCGGTAAGTCCGTAAATATCATAAAGCTCGATGCCAAGTTCGTTTGAGATACGCTCACGCATTTTATCAGACCATCTCTCGGAACCGATAACGCCCTTTTTAAGATGTATCTTATCCTTGATTCCGCGCTTCTGTATCTCTTCTGCAAGAAGAAGTGCATAGGAAGAAGTCGAGCAAAGCACGGTAGTTTCAAGCGCCTGCATCATTTCAAGCTGTTTCTCGGTATTTCCGGGACCCATAGGCACAGCCATAGCGCCCAGTTTTTCACAACCGTTCTGGAAACCGATGCCCGCAGTCCACAGACCGTAGCCGGGAGTTATCTGGATCCTGTCCTTATTGGTGATGCCTGCTACCTCATAGCAGCGCTTGAACATTTCGCCCCAGTCGTCAACGTCCTTGGCGGTATAGGGGATAATTACGGGAGTACCTGTTGTTCCCGATGAAGAATGTATACGAACTATCTCCTCTTCGGGGGCTGTCATAAGACCCAGAGGATATGCGTCACGAAGGTCTTTCTTTTCGGAGAAAGGGAGCTTTGCGAATTCTTCGGGAGTATGTACTTCGGTTATGCCTGCTTCTTCCAGCTTTTTGCCGTAGAAGCTGTTTGATGCTATCAGCGCACGTATACGGTCATTGACCTGTGCCAGCTGAGTTTCTGTTATCTGCATTTGTTTTTCCTCCTTATGGAAGTATTTTCAACTATATAATTATAGCACATATCACCAAAAAAGTAAAGATGCAGAGAGGGATATTTTATTACAATATGTCCGATCAATATTCAGTTGTCAAGCTGCTAAGCCCTGTACAGTATAGCACGCCAAACCGTGTGTCCTTAGACGCAGTGTCAGGCACGCCTGCCATCGTGCGCACTGGGCTTTATATATAAACGCTCATTTACTGCACATTCCGTGCGGCAAACAGGCGGGATCTTCTTTCTTACCATCAGTCAAAAACGCCGAAAAGTTGTACGTTTTTGTACAACTCTTGCAGAAATATGTCCGAGTTAAATTTAAAATCATTTGTTTGCACAGAGGGTGGGGTGTTAGTTTGGGGATTTTGACGGTTTTATGTGGGGACTGCGGTGGACGTTTCGCCCCTGACGGGTCGAGAAATCAACGAGCGTACCGCCGTTGATTTCGGGCGCGGCAATAATTTTCCTCATATAGAATGGGGCTGTTGCAGCCCCAACAAAGAAAAAGACGCCTGACACACCAAAAAGGTAGTGCCAGGCGTCTCATTTTGTGGTATAATGTAATTGCAAATATAACATCAAACCAACGAAAGGATTGTACCACAAAAATGAGAAATTGTCAAGTGCGTCTTAACATGAATTATGAGATCTACATCGAAGAAAGCTCACCTGTCAGAGTATTGAGCAATGTTATAGATGAGATCTATCAAAAAGAAGAATACACGATAATAAGCAAGTGGAATGGCGCCATACCCGAGGATATCATGATGAAGATACTCATCTACGGCTACATGAACGACTCTTTTTCAAGCCGAAAGATCGAACAGCTCTGCAAAAGGGATATCCATTTCATGTGGCTTCTCGATGGCTTTGGAGCTCCGGATCACAGCACTATCTCAAGATTTCGACAGAAAATTGGAGAACAGATCGAGCGTGTGTTTTACGCTGTTGTAAAGTATCTTTTGAATATGAAAGAGATAAGCGGTGAGAACCTGTTCATTGATGGCACCAAGATCGAAGCTAATGCAAACAGATATACATTCGTCTGGAAAAAGGCGGTCTCAAAAAACGAGCAGAAACTTCGTACCAAACTGCCTGAGATACTTGATGAGATAAATTATGCTTATGGTGTGAGATTCCCCGAAAATACAGGAGTATCGGATATGATCTCGACCCTGTCATCTCTTATGATAAAATTCGGTATTGAACGAGTTTACGGAAAAGGACATCATAAATCATCATATCAGAAAGCACTTGAAAAGCTGGAAGGATATCGCGATAAAATGGCACAGTATGACTATTACAACAGCCTTTTTGACGGAAGGAACAGCTTTTCAAAGACAGATACCGATGCAACATTCATGCACATGAAGGAAGACCATATGAGAAACGGTCAGCTGAAACCCGGATACAACATACAGGCAGCAGTGGAAGGCGAGTATATTGTAGGTATAGACGTTTCAAGCGAACGGAGCGATGTAAATACGCTGATCCCGTTTCTGTCAAAGCTCAACGATCTGGAGCTGTTTGTATTGAAAAACATCATCTGTGATGCGGGTTATGAGAGCGAGGAGAACTATCTTTATCTCAGATCACATAACATGACCTCATACATAAAACCCGTAAATTATGAGCAGAGCAAAAAGCGGAATTATCGTACAAAATACGGCAGACCCGAGAATATGGAATACCACGAAATGGGCGATATTTTCGTATGCAAAGCCGGCAGGATACTTTGGAGAGTCGGGACTAAACACGAAAAAAGCAAGACGGGATTCGTTTCCGAAAAAGCTATGTACAGATGTGAAAGCTGCGAAGGTTGTCCATACAAACAGAACTGTACAAAAGCAAAAGGAAACAAGACGCTGTCTATATCGCATAAGTTCAAAGAACTGAGAACAGAAAGCCTGGAAAATATAACGACAGAATTCGGAAAACAGCTCAGAATGAACCGAAGCATACAGGCTGAAGGCGTATTCGGAGTACTGAAACAGGATCATGGCTTCAGAAGATTCCTGTGCAGGGGCAAAAATAACATCAGAACTGAGTTCCTTTTGCTGGGACTTGCATACAACATAAAGAAGCTTTTTGCTAAGATCTCAGAAAACCGACTTGGAATTTCTCTTTTTGAACTGAAATCAGCATAAAACCAGCAGAACATTACACCCCCGAGTCCTCTTTTTTGAAGAGGGCTTGGGGGTGTGCGCTCTGAAACAGCTTATTTCACCCGTTAATATGTTTTTTTACTCTGATGTTCGGATATGGTTAGAGGGTGCTGCGATTGCAACACCCCCTTTTTTTTGATATTGCCGCGCCCTATTTGGACGTTAGTTTGCTGTGCTATTTAAAGCACTCTTGTCGCGTCGCTTTGGTGCCTTGACCGAGCGGCTCCGCCTCTCGAGCTCTCCGCAAGCCTGCTAGCGCGAGGCTTGACCGCGCGCTTTGATTCGCGGCATAGTTTGATTAGTGCGCTGGTTTGTTGCCGCGAAATCCGCCCGTCCGGCGTTAGGACCTTTTCGCGAAAAGCTTGACCAAAAGCTCTCTTCCTTGGCATTCTACTCTAAACTATCTTTGATCAAAACAACTCCGCGCACAAACTATTGCATACCAATGACAAACTGCAATTCGCATCTATCCTGCGGACGGCAGCCGTCAGTATATCATAAAGCTCGGCACCTGCGGAAAGTGTTAGCTTTCGGGAGAGCGATTCGGCTGAATGAGTATCACAGCCTATCACTTCGCCATTTGTCAGCAGTGCGCAGGAATCGCGGACTATCTCGGAGAAAAGATATACGCCCTCACGCAACAAGGCTTTTTTGCCGTCTGCGGCAGCAAGGGCTTTAAGCACGCCGTACTCACTGCCCTCGGAATATGCGGCGGCAAGATTTTTAGCAAGAGCCACCGAATTATAGTACTGCTCTTTTTCCATATAAGCGCGGCACCGTCCGATATTGCCTTTGCCCGCTTCAAGGGCTTCTCGTATCTCGGTGATATCTCGGTCGGGATAATTCTCCTGCAAATACTCCCCGCTTTCCTGCATAGTCACGGGGGCGGCGGCAAGGCTGACGCATCGGGAAATTATCGTAGAAAGAAAAGTCTCCCTGCTGCGGGCTGTTAGTATCAGCGCAGTATGGTCGGGGGGCTCTTCTATCAGTTTCAGCAGGATATTCTGCACCTGCACGGTAGTCTGCACAGATAAGTCAAGGTCGGGTATGACGTAGACCTTGATATCTCCCTCATTAGGTGCAACAGGCGCATCTGCCACGATGGTATCTCTGATATCCTCGACATAGTAGTTTCCCTTGTCGTTGGGCTGTGCAAAAATAAGATCGGGGTGAACGCCTTTTTCGATAAGGCGGCAGCTTCGGCACTGCCCGCAGGGTTCGCCTGTATGGGCTTCGCACATTAGCTGTGCCGCGATATACTTCGCTATCTCCTTTTTGCCCAATCCCTTTTCGCCGTGGATTATCATCGAATGAGGCTCGCGCCCTGCACTGACCATGCGTGCGGTCTGTTTCAGCAGGGTCTGATTGCCGTATATCTTCATCATTTATACCTGTTCAAAACGCTCGATATCGGTAACGAATATAGTCGCACCGCCTATGGATACTTCAACAGGCACGGACTTTTCGTTGATAGGCTCGGTAACAACAGACGACGGCACGAACTGCTTGCGCTTGCGGGAATGTTCTTTCAGAACTTCTATCACCATATCCACCTGCGCATCTTCACAGCAGATCATGAATGTTGTATTTCCCGCCATGAGAAAGCCGCCTGTTGAAGACAGCTTTGTGGCGCGTATGCCTGCCTTTTGCAGACCTTTATTTACAGCGTAGGTATCATCGTTATTTACTATCGCATATACAAGTTTCATCGGAGTACCTCCCAAATTTTCCGCCGTCTGTCCGGGCGGATGTTATACTATTATATTATTATATCATTTTAGATCAGAAAAGTAAAGAGCGTTTTATCTTAAAACGCTTATGGCGGATATGCCGTATCTTTTGAGGATAGAAATTATCTCGGGTGTGATCTCCTCGCCGCTTACCGCTATCGGAACCGAGGGCTGACAGCTTGTGACCGTCATTCCGCATATCCTGCCTTTGGCTTCATCAACAGGCACTTCCTGCTGTAGCGAAAACGCCGCTTCGCGTATCGGCATACGCACTATGGCTTCGGGTATGCCGTCAAATTGAAGGTCTGTACCCTCGGCAGGTCTGATATCTGCCATCGCCGCTTCAAGACGGGTAAAATCTTCCTCGGTGTTGAAAGGCGTGGTCATCAGCACTGCGAGGTCGGGGTCGGTGTATTCGGGTTCTATCTTATTTTTACGCAGGATATCCCCCAGAGAATCACCGCTTATGCCACGTTCAGCAGAAGCTATGGTTATCTTGCATTTTTCATCCCCGATGGTTCGCCAGCCCATAGCGTTAAGGCGCTGTTTGCAGAGTTCAGTGCGTGCGGCAGTTTCAGCCAGCGCTTTTCGATAATCCCCTGCGAGATATTCAGCACAGAGGTCAAGGCTTTGCATGATAAGGTATGACGGGCTTGTTGACGCAAAGAGGGACATCATCAGCTTGGAACATTCCACAAAACCCGCAGGGGCGTTTTGTGAAATATGCAGCATCGCGCCACCTGTATAGCAGGGCAGAGTCTTGTGTGCGGAATCACAGCACATATCTGCGCCGAGAGTTATCGGGTGAGTGTCCGTATCAAGGAATTTAAGATAAGCGCCGTGTGCGTTATCGACGATGAGCGGAACTCCGTAGCTTTTGCAGACTTCGGCTATAGCGGGGATATCCGCGATAAATCCAAGATAATCGGGAGATGTTATATACACCGCATCGATCTCACGCGGGCATCTGAGAAAAGAAGCCCATATATCATGGGCGGTCACTCCCGATGAACACAGCGAGCGGCTTTTCTCGGCAGGATATACCCAGTCAGCGTCGATATCCAGCAGTATGCAGGCATTGATGAACGCCTTGTGGACGTTTCGCGGTGCCATCACAAGCATACGTTTGGACTTATCGGCGCGGCAGTGGTCAGCTATGGCGAGCATAGTCTTTATGCAAAGACTGGAACCCTCGGTGGAATAGAGTGTCTTAGCCGCGCCGTAAAGTGCGGCAGTGCGTGCTTCACTCTCAGCGATTATACCCTCGGCACCGAAGAGATAATCGGCACCGCGTATCTCGGTGAGGTCAAGTGGTTCAAGCCCGTGTAAAGGCTTGCCCTTATGACCAGGCATATGAAAGCGTGAAACGCCGCTTTCAGCGTAGTTTTTGGCAAATTCGTATATAGGTGCAGACATGGCTTTGTCCTTTCATAAAAAGTGTGGCTTTGGATCTTGGCAGAATGTTCGGAAAACTAACATGACAAGATTGGAAAATTATTCACGAAACACAGATATCCTGCCAAGGAAATAAATGGATATCTCCGCAGAACTGCCTGTACGGGGCGATACACGATCAGGCATACCTTATAAAAAAGGAACGCCGTTCAAAAAAGCGTACAGCCTGCCCGACCAAAAAACAGTACCGCCGCCTGAGGCTGACCGCAAATTCGGATAGGCCGAAAAAGCGGTTGGGTCAAAAAACGGATAGTCGGGCAGTGGTACACAAACGCGGGTGTTTTTACAGACACCTCATTTTTTTGAAAAAAGTCTGCTCATGGCAGCACGGCCTGCGTTTCCGACTATTCTTTTTCTGCCGCGGTCTATCGTCCGTGATACTGTAGACTTGTCAACCCCGAATTTTTCGGCTATTTCCTTGACAGTCAGCTTGTCCCAGTAGTATAATATTATATAACATTTTTGCTTTTTCGTCAAATTGTTTTCAAGCATTTTATAGAGTGCTTTTGAATACTCCGCGCGGGCTTCGGTATCGTCCTTTTGCTCTTCTTTGAACAGTTCGTCCTCAAAGCTGCCGCCCGCCGACAGGTATTCTGCACCCGTTTCATATGAGAGTCTTTTTTTGGTCAAGATAGCTGAAACCTCCTGTATTTTCCCCGAAATCAATTTGTAACCAAATTGTAAATTTTCAAGCTCGAATGTTTGTTCTTATTTTTAGTATACCATATATTGTGGTCAAAGTCAATAGTGAACGCAATTTGAAAAAAATTTAGTCAAATTGAGTGAAAAATATCGGACTGTTTGTGCAATTTGTGCTTGATTTTTGTTGAAAGGTGTGCTATAATAGGTCTTGCAATAATGGTTCGGGGTGTTTTATCGGACATATAAAATATATAAAAATCATAACAAATGTCTGAACGAATATCGAGAACTGTGAAAACTTCGTGAGGGTATTGTGTAAGCCCCTGCGGAGGTCGGGTATTGTGTAAGCCCGGATGCACCTATCATAATGGGTCGTTTATGCCCTGTTTGGTTACAAATAGATTACAAAAGTTACAAATCAAACAAGTCATTGCGGCAAAGGAGCAGTGTAAAGATTTATGGAGAAAAAAAAGCTTGACAGAATATCTGAGCTGACAGCCATTTCCAGGCAAAGGGAGCTGACCAAAGAGGAGAAATCCGAGCGCGAAGCACTGAGAATGGAATACAGGCGGAGTGTAACGGCGAATTTCACCGATACGCTGGAGCATACCGTGATAAAGGAACCCGACGGTTCCATGGTCAAGGTTAAGGATATGAAGCGTGGCGGGGAGGATAAATAAAGTGGCAGTACAGTCAAGACAGAAGCAGAAGCTTCTTACGATGAAGAAGCTGTTCGAGGCTAAGACCGACGAGAATCATTCATTTACGGGCGCCAAGCTCATCGAGATACTCGGTGAGATAGGCATCAAGGCAGAGCGCAAGACCATCTATGATGATATCAAGACGCTTTGCGACAGCGGAATGGACATCGTGACCGTCAAGGACGGACATTCCAATGCTTACTACCTGGGCGAAAGAACTTTCCAGCAGGAAGAGCTTTTTGTGCTGGCTGACGCTATCGCTTCCAGCAGATTTCTGACAAAGAAGAAGTCGCAGGAGCTTATCAAGAAGCTGCAGTCGCTTACCAGCGAATACAAGGGCAAGCAGCTGCGCAGACAGATACACGTCGATAACCGCGCAAAGAACTTCAACGAGCAGATATACTACTCCGTAAACAAGATACAGGAGGGTATTTTCGAGGAGAAGGAAATACGTTTCAGGTATACCGAATTCAACCCCGACAAAAAGCAGATACTCAAACACGGCGGAGATTTCTACACTGTATCCCCCTATTCGCTGGTGTGGGAGAACGAGAACTACTACCTCGTTTGCTGGTGCAACAAGCACGAGAAGATCTGCCGCTACAGAGTTGACAGAATGATAAATGTCGATGTGACCGATGAAAGTGCCAGAAAACTCACCGATGAGGAGAGAGCTGATGTAAGCAATATGCAGTCGCTCTATGGTATGTTCGGTGGCAAGCTGGAAAGCGTTACCATGCAGTTCGATAATTCTCTGGCTAATGTCATTATTGACAAATTCGGCATGAACTGTCACCCTCACAGAAATTCCGATTCCACTTTCTGCCTTACAGCAGATGTACAGATCGCGCCTACTTTCTGGGGCTGGTTCTTCCAGTTCGGCAAGAAGGCTAAGATACTTGCGCCCGATAACGTCATCGAGCAGGCTAAGGAATATCTGGAGGAGATATCCGAAAGCTACAAGTAAGCTTTCAGGGCGCAGATACGTCTGTGCCTGATGAAAATTGGAGAGGGCGGGATTACTACCCGCAATTGCGAGAAAGAGATCATATGATAAGCAAATGAGCCTCCCGTCGTAAGGTCAAGCCTTGCGGGAGGCTTCATTGTTATATCCCGACCTGCTGCGGCACAGTCGGGATATATACGATATTTACGGACATTCATGATTGTGTAAAAGGAGAACTTTTATGATATTTGCACTCATTGCTATTATTGTGATATTAGCAGCAGGTGTACTGCTGTTTACAACGCTGGGTCTTGCGGTGGCACTGATAGGCGGTCTGTTTATGGGAATCAGTGTCACGATAATAAAACTTTTCATCATGCCGAGGTTTGAGGAGAGAGACCAACTTCGTCTGGCTAATGACAATATACGCATAACCCCCGAAAGGCTTGAAGTCAGGTACGACGGCTACAAGAAAGGCTATGTTATCGACTGTTTCCATACCTCACCCGAAACAGGAAAGAAATTCGTGTTCAGCACACAGCCCTTTGCCGCTGACCCTACGCCCTATCTCTTCGATGCAAAGATATCTGTGATAGCTAACCGTGTGGACTATTCAAACTATTATATAGAGATGAACGGTCTGGAAAATATCGTTAAGTAATGAGAGGACAATGAGATGAAAGGATTCAGGCAACTCAGTCTTATGCTGGCGATACTGCTTATTTTCACACTGATGATGGCTATAACCGCGATGCTTTTCAAGGGCGTTAAAGCTGGTAAGATAGGAGCAGGCGTTCTGGCTGATGCAATTATGCTGATCGTCATAGCAGTGACAGCAGGGCTGTTATTTGCAGTTATAAGGCTTTTCAGACGGCACAAACAGCACATGAAACAGGCAAATTCGGCGGATATTCTCGCCGAGATAATGGCTATGAAAGACGATAAAAGTAAAAATAACAAGGAGGACTGACCTATGTGTGAAATCTCTGAAAAGCTGGAAAAAGCGAAAGAATACATATGCAAGCGTGCGGGTATCAAGCCCGCGGTCGGAATCGTTCTCGGTTCGGGACTCGGCAATTTTGCCGAGAGAGCGGAGATAGTTTCGGAGATACCATATGAGGATATCCCATGTTTTCCCCGTTCCACCGTTGAGGGGCACAAAGGACGCTTCGTTTTCGGAAAGATAGGTAAAACTCCCGTTGTGATAATGCAGGGTCGTGTGCATTACTATGAGGGTTATCCCATGGAGGACGTCATCATGCCCGCAAGGATAATGGGGCTTCTCGGTATAAAGACCCTCCTGCTGACAAACGCGTCAGGAGGCGTGAATAAAGGCTTCAGCGCAGGCGACCTTATGCTTATAAAAGACCACATCTCCTGCTTTGTGCCTAATCCGCTGATAGGAAATAATCTTTCTGAACTCGGTACAAGATTCCCTGATATGAGCGAGGTCTATGACCGCGAGCTAAGCGGCAGGATAAAGGCTTGCACCGAAAGTCTGGGTACAGAGCTGAAAGAGGGCGTATACTGTCAGCTGACGGGTCCCTCATATGAAACTCCCGCGGAGATAAAAATGCTCTCGGTGCTTGGAGCTGATGCTGTTGGTATGTCAACGGCGGTAGAAGCTATCGCGGCGCGGCATATGGGAGTGCGTGTCTGCGGTATATCGCTGATAACCAATATGGCGGCAGGCATATCGGAAGTACCCCTTTCTCACGAGGAAGTCAAGGAAGCCGCTGACAAAGCCGAGGTAAAATTCGGGGCTCTGGTGGAGCGTTTCATCGCAGGGCTTTCGGAATGATTCTACCTAATGCACATCATAACACCTATGCCGAAGCGATTTGCTGTGCAGTTCGTCAATGAGAGCTTTTGAGCGAAAAAAATCTGCGCAAAAGCTTTGTGCACCGACAACTTAACAAGAAAATATATCCGCGCCCCTTTAGTGCATTGTGCAAAAACGGAGCGCGGATCTTTTTTGTTTTTTGGGATTTGCATTTATCCCATCGATATGCTATGATATTTTCAGTAAAGGAGTGATGAATATGACAGCAACAAATGCTGCACAAAGCAAAAGAACGGACAGGGAGAAAGTATTATATCTGACACTTGCGGGGGTCTTCGCGGCGATGATATATCTGCTGACTGCCTTTGTAAAAGTCCCCACAGGTGCGGGATATACTCACGCGGGTGACAGCGCGGTATTTCTGGCGGCTTGTCTTCTTCCTGCGCCTTATGCGGCGGCAGCTGCGGCGATAGGTGCGGGTCTGGCTGATGGTCTGGGCGGATTCGTGGTATGGCTTCCCGCAACACTGGTGATAAAGGCACTGGCGGCGCTGTGCTTTTCCTCTAAAACCGAAACTATCGTCAACAAAAGGAATATCCTTGCGCTTATCCCCGCACTTATCCTCTGTGCCGTGGGATACAGCCTGTATCAGGGAATTTTCATGTCGGGCGGGATTTCAAAGACCGCTTTTGCCGCGGCATTCGCTCAGGTGCCAGCCTACTGCGTACAGACAGGTATCGGTGCGGCTATATACATTACGGTCGGAACTGTACTCGATAAAATGAAATTCAAACAGCACCTCTTACACAAAGCGGCACGCTGACGGCATGGTCATACTAATAAAAGCGCAGTACATATCGCACTGCGCTTTCTTTATTCCTGCTGTATCGTCAGAGTTTTTTGACTACTTTGATGGGCGGTTCCACGCAGGCGGCAAAAGTATCAGCGTCGGCGGGTTTGCCTACTGTGCTTCCGTAGTGGGTCGGGACGGCTATCTCGGGCTTTATCAGGTTTACGAGTTCAGCCGCCTGTTTTGCACCGATGGTATACGTTCCGCCGATGGGTACACATATGATATCGCAGGTAACAGCTTTAGCTTCGGGGGTAGCATCGGTATCGCCGCAGACATATATACGCTTGCCCTCCAATGTGACTACATAACCGAGCCAGCCGTTTTTCTTGGGGTGAAATGGCTTTATCGCATTATATGCTGCTATCGCATCAACAGGTATACCGAGTATCTCGGCGCTGTAACCCGCGTGCATGAAAGTTACGCGTTCTTCGCTTATCTTGGCTTTTGAAAATGCCTTCACCATAGTATAGGGTGCAACGAAAAGTGTATCGCTGCCCGCGCATTTTTCTATATCCTCGGGTGAAAAATGGTCATAGTGATCGTGGGTGATGAAAATTATATCCGCATCGTGATCCGCCTTATTAAGGTGGAACGGATCGAAATAGATCACCTTATCAGCACCGATACGTATACTGCTGTGTTCATTGACGGTCAGCTTATCTATCATCATGAACTCTCCTTTCGTTATAAAAAGGACCTCTTCCGCTTATGCGAAAGAGGTCCTTAAACTCAACATTATGACTTATTACATCTCGCGGTAATCGATCATACCGTATGTAGCTTCGCCTCTAACGTTAGTCATTTCCTTCAGTGCAGAAACTACGGAAGTATCTGCGGGACCGCTTCTTCTGATGACAGCGATCTTGTACTTAGGATAGATAGCGCCCTGATTCTCGATCTTCTCGGGAACCATCAGCTGTCTGAATGCTGTGTTGACATCATTCATTACCTGATCGGGAGCAGGCTGACCACCCTCGGAGGGGATCATAACAACGAATTCATCGGAACCAGTACGATATACCGACCTGCCGGGGAATACTTCGGTAAGAGTATCAACAGTACGAACGAGCAGACGGTCGCCGGCATCGTTACCGAATCTGGTGTTGATCTCACTGAATCCGAGGATATTGAACATCATGAAGTAGCAAGGCTTCTGTGCGCTTACGTCAGCATTCTCCATATCCATAGCGAAGGATACACGGTTGTTTGCATTCGTCAGCACATCCTTGAACATCGCGGTGTTCAGCGACTGTCTTGTCTGAGAGTTCTTTGCGATAGTAGATATCAGCTTCTGGTTGATCTTTTCCTGTCTCTTACTGATGAAGAAGAATACTACTGTCAGAATAAGGAGGACATAACCGAATATGATCAGGAACAGTCTCATGCCGTTTGTCAGAGCGTAAACTTCCTTTACAGGAGCTGAAACGAAGAACAGCCAGTTATAATTCGGTAAGTATACATAAGATGCAACATATTCGGTGCCGTTTACCTTGTATTCGACCTTACCCTCATCTTGTGTGTTGTTATTACCATATTTTTCACAAAGCTCTTTCAGCTCGGGAATTTCAACTTCCTGATTTATCTTCTCTTTATCAGGAACGAAAAGATATGTTTTAGCAGTAGAGGAAAGCATAAGGTAATTTGCATTTCTAAGCTCTGATTTACTATACTTTTCCTTGTTCTTCGCGTTATTCATGTCCTTGTTTGCGCCGGAGATCCTATCCAGAGTATTGATCAGACCATCAGTTTTGATACCCAGACCTACCAGACCGATAGGCTTGCTGTTCTTATCATAGATAGCCTTGTACATCGAAACGATCTGATTACCTGTTGCAGGGGATTTGATGATGCCTGCGTTGTAAACACCGTTTCCTTTACTTTTCATTTTTTCACGGAGCTCATCAAGTAATGCTTCATCTGTTCTGGTCTGCATTCCTATCGATTCCTGTGAAGTGCTGTGTGTAAGCACGACGGTATCCCATGTGCCTATCCATAAACCTTCACATGAAGGGATCGATCCGCCGAATTCAGAAGTGAGTTTCTGAGCGATCGCAGTAAGTTCTTCAACGCTCATATCCTTCACATCTTTGGTTAGTTCATCACCGCTAAGACCGTTTTTCTCATCGTTCACTTTGTTGAGGAGGTCTGTGACCTGTCTGGCTCTTGCAAAGTCCCCAAGCTGACGCTCATACAGCTCGATGTGGTTCAATACCACCTGCGCACGCTCTTCAGATGTCATAGCCATATGCGCATCCGCACTCTCTCTGGTCCTGTTACTTACGGTATTTGTTGTAACTATCGATACAGACAGCATTATTGCGAGCTGAATGATAAGCACAAAGTTAAGTGATATTCTGAACTTTTTCTTTTCTTTTTTCTTTGATTTTGCCATATTCTAACTACCCTTTCTCTTCTCGGGAATCGAAAGTCCCGATTAATAATTCAGTCTATATATTATCCGAAATGCTTACTAACCAAACAGTCCGAACAGACCTTTCTTCTTTTTGCCGTTGCCGAGTTCTTCAAGGAATTCAGCATCTTCTTCGTCATCATTCTCCGCTGCGCTCATAAGGCTGCTGACACGGCTTTTCAGCAGATCATTCTTGGCTGTGCCGCCGTTGCCGCCTTCATACTGTGATGATGTCACAGAAGTCAGCGGTGAGGAGGGTACCGGTGCTGCTGAGCCGAACTGCACCGACTGTACGAACTGTCCTGACATATAACCTGACTGTACAGGTGCTGCCGCGGGCATACCGTTTGGCATTCCGCTGAATGCGCTGTTCGGCGGGTATGCACCTCCCATGCCGAGCATCTCGGGCAGTGATATCATTCTGTCAGGCATTATCACACGAGCCATAGAATTTTCAGGGCTCATGGACATTATGTAGTTCACACATCCTGTACATGGAAGCATCGGGCTGCGGTTGATGGTATCTATCAGCACCATCGAATCTACTGCGACTTCATTGCCGTAAGTCTGCATATTACGCATTGCCTCGATCTCTGCATGAACACTCATCGGAGCTCCGTTCATCATTTCAATATGACTTACTCCGTTATACACCCTGCCTGTACGTGAACAGATAACACATATAGTTTCATCCGGCGCGATATACTCTCCGCTTTGAGTACGAGCATTCGCGACCTCCAGCGCAATGTTGTAAATGGCTTCAAACGTCATATATTCAAACCACCTTTCATCTCGTCTGTCTGCTACTTCCGAAAACAGGAACAGACCTTTCGTGTGTATTTATTGTATACCTTGACCAACAAAAAGTCAATAGGTTGTGCACTTAATTGAGAAATTAAAGATAAACTTCGTATGATTGCACAAATTTAACCCGTCGACGCAAGTAAATATGACAATACAATCCATATGCATCGGCATTACTTTTTTGTGTAATATGCTTTATTATTTAAGCTAATTTCAAACGTTTAATAGTTCAATCTAACAGTTTATTAAGAGTTTTTGCAGTAACTGCAAATCACAATAGTCACTTACTGTCATAATGCACAAATTTATTTAAACTGTTTAATTTTTTCAGATGGAAAAAACACTTTACAATACCGATATTACAGGGGTATGAACGATCATTCCGACTCATCCGAGGACACGGTGTTTTTGGCTGATTTTACGCCATTTGAGCGATTTTTCACTTAATATAGAAATGTACGGGCTTTATTTTACATTATTATCAAATTAAAAAACAAGAAAAGACCGTCCGGCAAAATAGTCCTGACGATCCTTAACCTGGTGTAGGTGAAGCTGTATCCTTTTCTTTCTCCTGGGGTATAGTTTTTTTGTATTTTTCTCCGCATTTCTTTTGTTAAATTTATTATAACATATTTTTCTCGTTTTGCACATTTTTGTCGTGAACTGCATTTATTTTGTCGCGAATTGCATTTTTTGCGGAAAGCTCCCGATATTCCGGTATAAAGCACTTAATCAGCCACAGCATCTTTTTTTAGTTATCCTTTTGTTTTCCATATCATTTTACCTTATTTACAGACTTTATGCTATCATCACATATTTATGCTGAGTATCATTTCCAGCCTGAACACGCCGTTTTCGCAGGAAAGGCGGGTCATGCCGCCGTATTTTTCAACAGTTTTACGTATATTCCTCACTCCGTATCCGTGGAGCTGTTTATCCGCCTTTGAGGTAAGGTGAACTCCATTCATCATCAGCTTTTCGCAGTCTACACCGTCAGGCGAAGTGTTTGTCAGAGTCATCAGACGCTGATGGGCGGTCTTGCGTATCTCAAGGCGAATGAAACGGTCTGTGTCGGGTTCGGTTCGCATACAGGCTTCAATGGCGTTATCCAGGGCGTTGGCGAACACGGTGCAGATATCTATGGCTTTCCAGCCCATGCCGCCGTCTGCTACTCCATCAATGGTGAAGTCTATGCCCTCTTCGGACATTTTTGCCATTTTGGAGGCTATGAGAGAATCCAGCATCTCATCTCCCGTTACTATCTTCGGGGAAAGCGCAGATACACTGGTATGCATATCCTCTATGAAATGCTTTGCTTCGTCAAATTTGCCCTCATCCATCAGCATAGCTACTACGCTGAGGTTATTGCGTACATCATGGCGGAAAGCGCTGGTCTCCTCCTGAGCTTCTTTGAACTGTTTTGATGCGGCGAGTTCAGCTTCGAGAAAGGAACGGTGCTGTTCGCTGAGCTTATTGAAATAATCGGTCTGGCGGTTGCGGAGTATCAGCAGGGGCAGAAGCACGGCTATTGCTATGCATACCAGTGAAAGCATTACCCTTACCGAGCGGTATTCAGCTGTAAGTGTGGTCTTATCCTTTTCAAAGGTCACATAGGCAGTCTCAACCGCTACCATATATATGCAGTAGAGGGTGACGTATATCTTGTCCGCCAGCCTGAAAGGCATGGTGCGTCCGCGTCTGATGTACTGTCTTGTAAGGTAGATGACAATAATCAGCATAAAAATTATAGCGAAAATATTTGTAAAATTAAATCGTTCAACTAGCTTTTCATCGCTGCTGATATTCAGCAGACCCTCAAGACCTGCACAGTAGGTGCATATCTGCGCGAGTATGAAGGTATTCATGACGCACAGTGCCATAGCAAGTACGGTTTTCGCACCAAGCCTGATTTTTCTGCCTTTGCTTCCCCAGGCGCCAAGCACGGCGGCTGACAGAAATATCACTACCGCAAAGAACGACCATTCAAATAAGCACGACAGCACCTCCATCAGCAGGCAGGATGCTGAATAAATAAGTACCTTTTTGCGGTTTATGACCAGAGAATCATCGTAAAAGCAGTGGATTATCAGTGCGCCCGCTAAAAATGAAAGTATCCCCACCAGAAAATCTGTGGATATAGAGACCATTGATGCAATATCGATCGGGTCCATCAGAGCCCCTCCTGTCTGTAAAAACTATACTATATGATTATAACGCATTTTTATATAATTGTAAAGCCACAGCACACAGGAAGGCTCCGTGACCGCACGAGATCCTCTGCTGTGCCATGGTTAAGATGTTAAGATCGTTAAGTTACGGCATTTTTCAGGCAAAATGCATATGTTTATATTCTCGGCAATACATCGACGAAAAATGCGTATAATCGGCATTTTACGATACAGTGTTCTGTAATCGGTCGATTTTTTGTACTTTCACACTGTACGCTAAAATGTACCGAAAATACTGTAATAAATATGTAATTGACAAATCGCGGACAAAGTTTTATAATAAATTTATAATAATTATATAATTAATGTTCCATCGATCAGACCCTCCGCGGGTTTGTGATAATGACATTTTGAAAGGAGAGAAAAAGTATGAGTAAGATCAAAGTCGTGACAATAGGCAGACTGTACTGTTCGGGCGGCAGTTCTATAGGAAAGAGAGTTGCGCAAAAGCTGGGTATCCCCTGCTATGACAGGGAGATAGTTGAGATGGCAGCTGAAAAAAGCGGTATCTCAATGGCAGAGATCAAGAAATATGAGGAGAGCGTTCTCAATCCGATGAAGAAACCTATAAATCTTTTTGGTTTTTCTGAGGACATATGCGAAAAGATATTTGCGGCAGAAACAGAGGTCGTTTATGAACTGGTGGAGAAAGGTCCCTGCGTTATCGTTGGCAGATGTGCTGATTTCATACTGAAAAACAAGGTCAAGACGCTGGACGTATTCATATATGCCTCTCTTGACAAGCGTATGCAGACGGCTATGAGCGAACCTCACAATATCCCTGCGGACGAGGTCGAGTACCGTCTGAAAAAGTATGACAAGAAGCGCGGGGATTACTACAACTCAAATACCAATAAAAAGTGGGGAACAAAGTTCAGCTATGATCTTTGTCTGGACAGCGGCACACTGGGATATGATATGTGCGCCGACATAATCGCCCACACAGTGGAGGCATCTAGTTAAAAATGGCAAAGGATAAGGACGTTAAGACCAATGCGATGAGGATACTCGACAGGAACAAGATCGCATACAAGGTGAACACCTATGAGTGTGATGAGTTCATTGACGGAGTACACATCGCAGATATGCTGGGTCAGCCACACGACAGCACTTTCAAGACTCTGGTTGCTCAGGGCAAAAGCGGCGGATACTACGTTTTCGCCATACCGATAGACGAAGAGCTGGATATGAAAAAGGCTGCCAAGTCCGTAGGAGAAAAATCCGTGGAGCTGATACACGTAAAGGATATCAACAAGGTGACAGGCTATATACGCGGTGGCTGTACGCCTCTGGGTATGAAAAAGCAGTATCCCACCGTGGTTGACAGTTCAGCTGAGAATTTCAGCGAGATAATCATAAGCGGCGGAAGACTGGGCTCGCAGATATTCCTTGACCCGCAGGATCTTGTAAAGGTCACGGGCGGAAAGTTCGAGAGCATCATCTTTGAACAGGTCTGACGTTGAATACAATTGAATACAGCGACGGGGACAACTGTACTTTTTTGAGCACAGACGTCCCCGTCTTTTTTCGGCATAAGAAATCGGAGAACACGCTATGTTCTCCGATATCATCATTTACCAGGTCTGTTCTTCAACGATCTGCTGATCGGTCACCTGGGGCTGTTCAGCCTGAGAATTTTCTGCCTGACTGTCAGGCTGGGGCTCGGGCTGAGGTTCATCGGTCACAGGCTCAGTTTCAGTCTCCGGCTCGGGTATGGGAGCTTCTGTTGTAGTAGAGGTCTTGGCTTCCTCTTTCTCCTTTTCAGCTTCCACGATGTCAGCCTCTTTCTTCATGGTATCCTTAACATCGCCTATCTTGTTTGTGTATACAAGGAAAGCGTACTCGTCCATCAGTCTTATCTCGCCCGAGAGCATATCGGTAAGCGGGAAGCCGTGAAGCTCAAATCTATTGCCGTCTTCAAGAGTGATCTCAACATTGAAATCACCCAGCATCATGACATCGCCCGATACCGTATGTGACCAGTTGAATCGCCTTACTTCATCTATCTCGAAATCTTCACCCGAGGGTATGAGATTTTCGCTGTACTCGCCGTCGCCGTAGTTTATGGCAAATCCGATTATCTCATGCTCGGTGCCGTTTGTCAGCTCAACGGAATAATCAGCTTTCTTCGCATCCTTTTCGCCTATGTAATTGAGTTTTTCCTCCTCTTCCTCCGGCTTAGATTCAGTGGGAGCCTCAGAAGATTCAGCTGCGCTGTCCTCTTCAACAGTACTCTCAGCGTCCTTTTCGACCGCTGAGGATTCGGCTTTGCTTGAAGTCTTATCCTTATCGCCTGTCTTCTTGCCGCAGGCAGAAAGGCTCGCTGCCATGACCGCAGCTGCCGCAAGAGCAGCCAGTGCTTTTATATTCATCTTACTTATCCTCCGTTTTCCTTAACTTAAAGGTTATCGTAAACACATATATTATACCACACCATCACGTTTGATTTATGAATAAATAGTAAATTCTCTCCCGACATAAACTTTAATTGGTCTTACCGCGCAAGGAAACTTTACGGTTTAAAGCGGCATCAGCCAAAATTGCAAGCTTCTGTTGCGCAACTGCCCGTAAAGGTTGCTTGACCCTCATGGATTTTTGAGATATAATATTTAACAAGGAAACAACAACAAGGGTATTTGAAGAAATAGCAGAAAAAAATATAAATAAAACAACACCTGCTGTTTCTTCAGATATCCGCAGCGGCGAATAAGCAAAAAGACGCCGTAGACAAAAGAAAGACAACAGCAAATACAGAAGTTCGGCACTGATGATGCTCCCCTGTTACGGTAATTATCTGCGATATGATGATACCGCGGCAGGTTTGGACGGCTAAGACAGAAAATTTCCATGTCATCGTGCTGCAGCTTGGTGTATTGAACGTTGCAGTACATCAGGCAGATGTGTGGACAAGAGGTGTTGAGAGATATCGTTGGATATGACAGCTTACTTTGAGCCGTAGTGTTTCTGATACAGGTATCAGAAGTGCTATGGCTTTTGGCATTTTATTCCATATTCTTCGGTACTTGACAAATGGCAAAAAATCGGGTATAATTAAATCATATTTCAGCAATAGGATTACTAAACCAATCAGGAGGGGCAGATATGAAGATCTCCACAAAAGGAAGATATGCACTCAGACTTATGACAGATCTTGCAAAGCACAAGGAAGACGGTTATGTACCCATAAAGGTTATAGCAGAAAGACAGAACATCAGTGATAAATATCTTGAGCAGATAATCTCTATCCTCAGCCGTGCAGGCTATGTGAGGAGCATACGCGGTGCAGGCGGCGGCTATACTCTCGCTTATCCTGCTGAAAAGTACACCGTAGGTATGATACTCAGGCTTACCGAGGGCAGCCTTGCACCTGTTGCCTGCCTTGAAACAGAGGAGAACCTCTGTGAGCGTGCTGAAACCTGCCCTACCCTGTTTATATGGGAGAAGCTTTACGCAGCTATAAACGACGTTGTAGACAGCATAACCATCGCAGATATCGTTGAAAGAGACTGTAACGGCGCTGACCTGTACAGTATCTGATATGGTGATTTGTGGCACATAGTAATTTTGCAACAGCATAATAAAAAGCGGAGGACAGTATCCTCCGCTTTTCGTTTGTCACAGTGTGTATTCAACATTACAGTAAACTTTGCCAGAATCATCGCGGAGAGATATGATACAGCCCGACGGTGTATCGTATCTGTCTGCAAAGACGGTATCGCCCCGCTTTATGGAGAATTTATACTCTGAACGGAGACGCTTCGCATTGTGGCACTCGTGAAAGAGTTCATCTGTTATATCGAAATAACGGGCGTTGTTGACATGATCGTTCATATCGATATCGCTTCTTCTTATGACCATACGGCAGGTGATGACCGGTGCGGTATCAGGAAGGGCTATTTTACGCGGGAGATACTCCATATCTAGCTTTTCATAGCTTTTTACCTGTGCAATGAGGTCAGCTGAAACACGGATCGGTCTGCCTGTTTTGATATCCATGAAAGCACCGCCTGCTATCGACTTTATGCACACATCTCCTTTTTCGCCCAGCACCATGGTATTTCTTGAACCGTACATTCTGTTGAGTTCGTATGTCCAGGTCTTTGTGCGGATATGCTCGCCGTATTCGGGACGCCTTATTATATCCACCTGACGGTGAGTAAGGAACATGACACTGCCTGTTTCCTTAAAAAAGGAAGCGAGAACGGGGTGATTCATCAAATGGAGATCAGAGGTATCCTGGAGGATATCGACAAGGCCGCTGTTACGGACTTTTCCACCCTCACCTATCTGCGAACAATATATCTTTCTGTCTGTTTCAAACATAATTTTCTCCTGCCTCATGAAATAAAAAAGCAGCCGCTCAGGGCTGCTATTTTGTTATTTATACGTCTTTACCGTCCGATGATTTCTGGGTAGCTGACGTTGCACCCGGTGTACTGTAATCACTGTACTCACCGTAGCCATAGCCGTACTTATAGCCATACTTGTACTTATAGCTGTACTTACCGCCATATTTGCCGCCCGATACAGAAACGTTGCTGACAACTACGCCAAGCAGCGAACCATCTGCCATCTTGATAGCGTTGATAGCTTCTTCAATAGCATCATAGGTGGACTGTGCGTGCTTTGCGACAAGAAGAACACCCGCTATGGAAGGAAGAAGTGTCAGCGCATCGGTTACGAGGTTTATCGGAGGTGTATCTATTATGATATAATCATAGTGTACTGAAAGCTGTTCAAGCAGCATCTTCATATTGTCCGAACCCAGCATCTCGGAAGGGTTGGGAGGGATAGGTCCGCAGGGAACTATATCAAGGTTTTCGATAACATCGTGATGAACTATCTCCTTGAAGGTATTGCTGCCGCTTATCAGTGTGCTGAGTCCGACTTCATTTTTAATGGTAAAAACTCTGTGCTGTACAGGCTTTCTGAGGTCGCCGTCTATCAGCAGTACATGATAGCTGTTCTGTGCGAGAGTTATTGCTATATTAGCTGCAACCGTGGATTTTCCCTCGGATGCGAGCGCACTGGATACTGCAAATATCTTGTTCTTCTTGGTAGAGAGAGCAAAGGATATATTAGTTCTGAGGGTCTTATATGCTTCGGTAACCGGGAAAGCAACATTTGAATCCATGAGTGTCCTTCTTTTGGCATTTCTGTTGCCAAAGCGGGGATTTCTGTTAATATTTGCCATACTTGCTCGAACCTCCCTTTCCTTCCATGAAGATATCAGGTATCTCTGCAAGAACAGGAACACCGAAACGATCTCTCAGTTCCTCACCGCTCTTTACGGTATTATCAAGGAAGCTTGAAATTAAAGCTATACCTACTGCGACCGCAAAACCTGCTACCATGCCGAGAAGCAGATATCTCGGTACATTGGGACCACTGGCGGTTTCGGGGACCTTTGCAGGTGAAACGGTTTCAACTGAACCTGCCTTGGTTGTACGTTTGATGATCTGCGGTGCAAGTTTGGATATATAGGTGCAGATATCAGCCGAGAACTTAGGCACCTGGCTGGTAACCGTTACCTGAAGAACCTCGGTATTGTTTATCGCAGATATGTTTATAAGCCTCTTGATCTGATTTGAAGGTATATACGCTTCGCCGTTTTCATCATGAGCTATAGTAAAGTAATTCTTCAGGTCTTCCTCTTTATAGTCTTTCAGGAGCCTGTTGGATATCGCCTCATACATCATAGCGTCATCAAGGATAACGATATACGTTGTTGCGAGACTTCGTGCAGTGTTAAGATCCTGTGCATTGATCTGATTTATATCATTTGTATCAGACAAATTATTGTTAGTAACATAGATCTTGATACTTGAAGTATACTGAGGAGGCAGTACAAACTTAGCATAGCTGTAGCTTGCTATACCCGCAAGTATAGTTACAACGATTATCATTCTCAGATGACCGAGCAGGATACCTAATAATTCCTGTATACTCATCTCTTTCTGTTGTTCCATTATTTACAACACCTACCTGATTTTCTAAAAGATCGTACAGATCTGCCGACAGCAGATCAATATAATAACATACTATATAAGTATACAGCATAAAGTGACTTTTGTCAATCCCATTAGCGCAAAAAAACAACATTTTTCCTTAACTTATTGCATTTAACTGTCAAAGCGGCTGTCAGTAGCTGAGAAGTTCTCTCATCACCCAGCCCGAAGTGCCCTTGTATAGCGTAGCCACCCATACATTTCCGTCGGGACCGACTGTTTCACCGTAGCCTGTGATAGTTGAACCGTCAGGTATGGTAGTCCTGATATCATATTCCTTAGAGGGACCGTATCTCAGATTGAGGTAGGTGGTATCCGAGGTGACGATATATTTTCTTTTGGAATCGTACTCCATGGCAGACTCCATACGGAACAGCTTATTTGAAACTATCTTTGTTGTGGCAGCCGTTGTCGTGCTTTTTGCGGTGGGTCGCGCTGTCGGGTCTTCGATACTTATCGTGCCGTTGGCTGTGGTAGTGGTCTTTTCTGCGCTGACTGTCAGCACAGCACCCGTAGTGCCGTTATGCTCGGGAACGGAGTAGTAAGTCTTTGCCTCGGTGCGCTGGGTCGCACGTATATCTTCATCCACCTCGTCATCCTCATCAAAAACCAGGTCGTTCTCCAGCGAACCGCTGACAGTGGTAGTAGTGGTATAGCCGCCGTTGGCGTCTTCATCATCCGCATCAACATCACCTACTGCGAAAGCCGCCGTCTTTGTGGTATGGACTGAGCGCTTTTCCTGAGCCGAGGTCGAAGTGAATATAGGCTCGTTATCCGAACCATCGCCTTCACCCACATGACCGCAGCCTGCAAGTGATACAGCTGCAAGTGCTGTCATTACTAATATCCTGAAATTTTTACACATTTTTATCTGTCCTTTCAAACAAGAAGTCTGCTTATTCTATACATCGCCCAGCAGACGCAGGGCGTTCTGTGAGAATATTTTCTCCTTATCATCATCGGAAATACCTATCCGCAGTATTTTTTTCTTTATCTCTGCGGGACTGTCCCATGGGCAGTCGCTGGCAAAAAGTATCCTGTCCGCGCCGTGTTTTCTGATTATCTTTTCCATAAGCGCATCTGTGAGAAATCTGCCTGTAAAAGCGGTATCGAAATACACCTCGCCGTCAATGCCCGCCAATATGTCGCACACCTGCTGGTGACTGTCATTGCCGCCCATATGAGCGAGAATCACTTTAAGGTGAGGGTGTTTTTTTATCATACGCAAAGCGCGTTCCGGCGGACAGTGTACAAGCTCCGGCGAGAACACATCAAAGCCTGCGTGAAGTATCACGGAGAGATCACGGCGCTCTATCTCATCATACAGAAAGTCTATCCTGTCATCATCAACCATGAAGCCCTGATAATCGGGGTGGAGCTTTACACCGTGCAGACCCAGTGAAACAAGTCTGTCAAGCTCTGCGGGGATATCCTCGAAGTCGGGGTGTATCGTACCGAAGCTTATGAATCTTCCGCCGTTGTTTTCGGCGCACCAGTCGTTTATAACTTTTACCTGAGTTGGACGGGTAGCCACTGACAGCAGCACTCCCCTGTCGATGCCCCATTCATCAAATCTTGCAACTGTGGTCTCGATAAGACCATCGGTCAGCGGTTCGAGCTCTGCCCGTTCTTTCAGCTGAGATATTGCTTTTTCGGCAATTTTTGGTGCAAAACAATGCACATGAAAATCTATCGTCAGAGTTATCACCTCCGTATTTACTGACATTACAGCCCCTATTATAGCACACAAAGCGCCCTCATTCAAGTAAAGTCACAGAACTTTCGGTATTTTCATACATATATCACACAAATTAGCTTGCATAAACTGAAAAAATGTGGTATAATTTGATAGTATAGTAAATTACAACAGTGAACATTTGTCAGTAACCGCCAAAAATTGCGGTGACATTGTGTTCACGATGCGGAGGAAAGTATCAATGGACAGTTTCAAGGAACAGATAATCAGAAAAGAAAACACAAAAAAAGACAGCACCCTGCGATTTTTGATAACGTTTGCCTGCGTGGCGCTGTGTTTTGCGGTGATAATGTTTACGATCATGGTAATGGGATATCTGCCGATCGCGATCTTTATCTCGGGTCTTATCATATACGGCGGAGTTCATCTTTTACAGAACCTTAATCTGGAGTACGAGTACATCTTCACCAACGGTGACCTTGATATTGACAAGGTAATAGCGGCGAAGAGCAGAAAGCATCTGGCTACGATCAAGGTCAACGATGCTACCGATATCGGCGAATACAAAGGCGGCGACAACGGTAACAGGACAGTCATAATGGCTTCGGCTATGAACCCCGAGATAACCGACTGGTTCATGGACGTAAAGCACCCCGATCTGGGTGATGTAAGGCTTATATTCACCCCCGATGATGGTATGCTCGGGGTGATAAAGACACATCTGCCCCGCACGATACGTTCAAAAGTGAATGTATCCGAAAAGTCGGAGGACTTTGAGTAATGGCAGCTTTCACGGTAGGTACAGACCTTGTGGAGGTAGATCGTATACGCAAAAGCTGTCAGCGTGAAAGCTTTGTGAACAGGGTTTATTCCGAAGCCGAAAAGGAGTACTTCAGAAAATTCCGCGACCCTGCCGAGAGCATGGCAGGAGCCTGGGCGGCTAAGGAAGCATTCTCAAAAAGCCTTGGTACAGGCGTCAGGGGGTTCGAGCTGAATGAAGCGGCGGTGGTCAGGGACGAACTGGGCTGCCCTCATCTCGAACTTACAGGCAATGCCGAGAGGATCGCTGAGGAGAGAGGTCTGGATTTCTCTCTCTCCATAACTCATACAAAAGATTATGCTTCGGCAGTAGTGATAGCTTTTCCGAAAGAGAGCTGAGCATACGGAGCATACATAATAAAAAATCTTGCGGAAATACCGCTTTCTAAGGAGGAATGGATATGATAAAGGACAGGATACTTACAGTTGAACAGATGAAGACCTGCGAAAAGCGTTCTGAGGAACTGGGCGTTCCCGCTTCACAGCTGATGGCGACCGCGGGTGAAAAGCTTGCTTCTCACGTAATGCATGAAACCATGGTTGAAGGTCAGCCCGATACTCCCGAAGTACTTATACTGGCAGGCAAGGGCAACAACGGCGGCGACGGTCTTGTAGCCGCAAATCATCTGCACAGGTCAGGAATCAGCACAAAGATCGTGCTTTGCTGCGGAAAACCCACAACACCCGCTGCCATCAAAGCTTTCGATTCGCTGAACAAGGATATCGATGTAATGTTCTATGACGGCGACAACACTCACCCCTGGGCTGAGGCAATAGACAATGCGACCATCATCGTTGACGCCATCTTCGGCACAGGCTTTACAGGCGAGATCGAAAGAGACCTTCAGCCTCTGTTCATAAAACTGAATACCTACGCCAAACGTGTTATCGCCTGCGATATACCCTCGGGTGTAGACGCAAGGAGCGGTCAGGCGGGCGTACTGGCTGTGCAGGCAGACGTTACTGTTACTATGCACGCAAAGAAACTGGGTATGCTCCTTTCTCCCGGAAAGTATTTCTGCGGATATATAAGAGTTGAGGATATAGGTATCCCGGCGGCAGCTATGTCCGATGACCCGATAATGGCAAACGAGATATACGCCAAAGCAAGTATGCTGGACGATCAGCAGCTCGGCAAGAAGTTCCTCACATCACGAAAGCCATGGGCTCACAAGGGCACTTTCGGCAAGCTGGTATGTGTATGCGGCTGCAGAAGGTATATAGGTGCCGCAGGCATATCCGCCACCGCAGCCATGAGAATGGGCGTCGGTCTGGTGGAGGTCTGCTCTACAGGCAAGGTCATAGACTCACTTGCGGCTAATCTGTACGAGTGCACTTTCAACGAGATGAAAGCTGACGCTGACGGCTACATGACCTCGGATAACGTTCCTGCAATACTGGATAGTCTTGCAGATGCCAAAGCACTGCTGCTTGGCTGCGGTCTGGGTCATACTCCCGAAACCGAAAAACTGGTAGCCGAACTGATCGAAAAATCTCCCGTACCCGTTATACTTGACGCAGACGGAATAAATTCCCTTGTCCCGAATATAGATGTACTATCGAAGAAACAGTCAACGGTGATACTCACTCCTCACCCCGGAGAGCTGGCAAGGCTCTGCGGAGTATCTCAGGAGGAAGTACTTGCAGACAGGCTGAAATATACCTACGACCTTTCAAAGAAATACGGTATCACGGTAGTAGCAAAGTCATCTGAGACCATTGTATGCTGTGCAGACAGGACAGAAGTCATCACTGCGGGCAGCACGGCGCTCTCAAAGGGCGGCTCAGGGGATATGCTTGCAGGTCTTATAGCTTCGCTTACGGCACAGACAAAGCGTTCATCGCTGATAAACTGCATACTTGCCTGCATGGTGATGGGCAGGGCGGCAGAGGTGCTGAGCACGAAGCGTTCCGAACGTGGTATACTTACAAGGGATATTCTTGCTTATCTGCCATTCTTCCTGAAACATCTCGAAGGCGGCGAGGACTGATATACACCAACAATACAGGCGGTTCTTCTTCAAGGAGAGCCGCCTTTTTTGGAGGGATAGCATTGAAAATGAGGTTCATACCGCTTATAGCGGCAGCGTTATTGACGGGATGCGGTGCTGAGAGGACATCGGCAAAGCCTGAGAAACTCAGCGGAGATATAGACAGATCGGCTGATATAACCCTTTTCGGAAGAGAATACAAGGCAGAGCTTCGGCGGGGCGGTGAGGGTACGTGGGAATGCGGATTCACAGAGCCCGAAAACCTTGCAGGACTGAAAATCACTTATGACAGCGAAAGCTGCATTATGGAGATGAATGATCTGAAATACCAATGCGGTAAAGCGTCACTGCCCGAATACGGACTGATGCCGCTTATGGCAGGTGCTGTTGACACTCTCATCGAAGGCAGAGACGTAAGCTGTACCAAAAGCGGAAAATACACCGTGGAAACAGGCGAGACAGCAGGACAAAAGTTTTCAGCAAAAGTCAGGGACGGAGAACTGACGGAGCTGGAAGTAGAAAATTCACTGACAGTACATTTCAGATAAAAGCGAGGATAACAAAAAGGCACTCCCACAATGGAAGTGCCTTAAAAACTGCGTTTTTATTTTTCAAGAACAACTTTGCCGTCTTCATCATACTCGATGATACCATCGGAGTCAGCATCAACCAGTTCTTCCTTCTCATAGGAAGCACCGCCGGGGATAGCACCCTCGGGAACCTTTATAACGTTGCCTGCATCATCTTCAAATACGATATCCGCGATGTAGAGATCGATATCGTTCTTTACCACCCATGCCATAACGGTAGTGTAGTTGGTCTCGTACTCGTGGTTGAACTTAGCATTCTCCGAGATACCTATTCTTGCTGTGGTAACGGTGTGTGCCCACTGGTTGCACCAGCCTTCGCCCGAATCGGAAGCCATTTCTATGGTAGCTGTATTGCCTGCCCATTCACCATTATTATTGGAGCCCATCGCACCGCCGTACCAAGCTACGGTAACAGGTCCGAGCCCATTATCATAAACCGCCTGATCTTTGGCAATAGCTACCAGTTCCACCTTGATCGTGAAGATATCGTCCATCAGCTCGGGCTGAGAAGCGAAGAGCTTGTTCATATCCGTTTTGATCTTCAGTATCTTATGACCGTTGTTTGCGGTATCCTCGGTGTCGTAGATCTCCTCGTCGCACTTGAGCATAGGTATGCCTGCAACTTCCTGTACGGAGAAGTTGATCTTAGCCTCATCGCCCTTATAGCCATCTTCGCCGGGCTTAACTTCATCTGTGCCCTCATAGAAAGTAGTGATGATGCCTGAAACATCGCTGTCTGCCGCGAATGTGAGAGATGCGTTGTCGTAGCACTCAAGAGAATCTGCAATTGCGGACAGCGGCTTCCAATTAGAATTATCTACTTTGGCAGCTGCGTCCTCCTCGGGAGTAGTCTCAGCAGGTGCTTCATCCTCAGCGGGAGTAGCCTCTGCAGGTGCTTCGGTCTCAGCAGTGGTAGTAGTGGTAGTTTTTTTCTCGGGCTCACTCTTATCGTCCTTTTTGCCGCAGGATGCGAACATCAGCGATGTCATGGTGAGTGCGAGAGTCATTGCAAGTATCTTTTTCATTTTTTTATACCCTCCATATTATATACCCGTAGACTTTGCACGGGTCTGACTGATTACATTTGTATTATAACACTTTTCACAAAGCTTTTCAATGTTAGTTTTTCACAATATTCACAGAGTTTTGCGGCAATTTTGCACTGATAACGATTACAGTGCGAGCAAGAAAATGCCCCCGCATCAGGCGAGGGCAGGTGTTGGTTTCAAATTTTAAAAAGATCCGCTCATCCCGCTGACACAACAAATAATCGGTGTAATATCAGATAACATCAACACGACGATCCATGCTGATATATTTTATCAGTGTTCTGCAACGCTTGAAAACGAAACACCCACGGTCTTACCCTCATAGGTGGCAACATAGGCAAAGCTCTGCTCTCCTGCTTTAATATTGCCGTCAACATCGATATCAACCTTGGCAATGGGTCTCTTTTCGAGGTAAAGTTCCTTGATCTTTTCGGGATAATTATTATCGTAAACTCTAAGGATATACTTTCTGTGGCAGTTTGAATCCCTTATAAGCCCTATGGTATTGACTGTATGTGTATCGTCTATAGTAGTTACCACAGGTACGCCCAGACTCAGCTGATTACACAGCGTATTGAAGCCATCGTCGCCGCTGGTAAGGTTATATTCATCTGCTTCATCATCCCACCTGAGAGCATTTAGCCTGTAAAGTGCCGCACATAGCTGTGCATCGTCTTCGTTATAGCCTTTTGCTATCTTATCTATACCCTCTGCTATATCAAGTGAAAGCAGTTCGACCTTTGACCACGGAAGATTGCCCGCCTCTATCTTACGCTTGTCTATCTTCCAGCCCTTGTTTTCTGCATCCTTACGATAATTATTCATCACCATAAGGGTATCGCCCTTTGATCTATAGTCGATATACTCGGTGACCTTTGAATAATGGTGCCTGAATATTTCGGTAGATACAGCACTCAGCGGCTTTCTCTCATCATAAGCCTTGCCTGTGACTGTGTCCCTGAGGTCATAACCTGCGGCATCGCTTTTCTGCATAGAGGGGTCTGCGGGGGAGATATCGCCAAGGGACATCTGCACATTGCCGAGATACCAGTCTCTTGCCATGACTGCCATGCCAAAATCAACACTGGCGCTGGTAGTAGTCCTGAAATTCTTGAAAGCAAATCCGTTCCTTACAGGATCAAAGCCCGTATTGTAAAGTGAATAACCCGTAACATCGTCGCTGGAATCGGAGTATGTAACTATATCGTAGTTGAGCGTAGTAACGATCTGCTTATAAACATCATCAAGAGCAGAAGCGTCCGACGCCGAGTAGTACTTTCCGCCCGTGGAATATGCGACCTCCTGAAGCCATGCACGGTCGATATCCCTGCCGAGACCGACTGTCAGCACTATTACAGATTTTTCATTTGCAAGTGCAGAAAGGGTCTCGATGGTCTCTGCACCTCTCTCATCGGATTCACCGTCGGAAAGCATAACTATGATATTTATGTACTTTCCGTCACCTGTCGCAGTGAATTCGTTTATACACTTTTTAAGTGCAGTCTGATTGAAAGTTCCGTCGAAGACCTCGTCCTCGGTCCTTATCCTTTTAAGGACATCCCGCAGCTCAGATCTGTCTTTGGTAAATCCGCACATCTTTGTATATGTTCCCGTGAACTTGCTTATGCCTATTTGGAAATCGCTGTTAAACTTATCTATCAGTGACTCGGTAAAATCAAGTCGTTTGAAATCCACGTCGTTCTCGGAAGATGTGGGGCAAAGCGCCTTGGGATACATGGAGCCCGAGTTATCGATAAGGAATACAACTCTTGTTGTCGCGGAGTCATTCACAGACTTATCACAACCCACCACATAAGTGCCGGGCTCGGTGATAGTCGCCTGAACATAGCCCTTCTTGCTGTCCGGTCTGGATTCAACTGGAGTATACTCGCGTTTATCAACATCAAAGTGGAGAACTTTAAGATCACTGTAATCACAGCCAAGCTTATTCATCCTGTTTTTATCAACATCTATTCTGATGGTGGCCTCAAGGCAGGGATATTCGGAATAGTAATCATATACTGCCGAGACCACGCTTGGATTCGATGATATGCCGAAAAGATCAAGCTTTTCGAGAGAAGCACCTGCTATATTCGGGTTTCCGCTGAGGTGTAGCTTACATCCGTCAAGTTCCTTTTCTACCACGACCACTCTCGATTTATCGGGTGTGGTGCCGTCGGTAACATCCAGTCTGGGGCTGGTGCCTGAGATTATCTCATAACCGTCCAGCATATCATCACCGTCGGTATCGGGATCCAGTGGGTCGGTGCCGAGTTTTAACTCGTCGCCATCGGAAATACCGTCGCCATCGGAATCACTGTTCTGAACACTGGTACCCTCTTGTGTCTCGGATATATTTATCAGGCCGTCCTCGTCCCAGTCACCGTTTTCAGGGAACTCGGGCTCTTTGTATGTACTCTGTATATCCAGCTGTGAAATGGCATTTTTCGCCAGATTTATCCTGTTGCTTCGTCTGATGCTCATACCGACAATAGCCACTGTGGCTACTACAACAGCCAATATGCCCAGCAATATAAGCAGAGTTATACGCTTTTTGCGCATACCTCTGTCAAGGCTCTTCACAAAATCATCGGCTGTCGGATTACCCTGACGTCTTCTCATTGCGTCTTCACCAATCTTCCTATTTTTACATACCAACCATATACCTTATCACATATTCATCTGCGAACAGTGAATTTTATATGTATATAATATCACAATATTCGGTGATTTTCAAGCCAATTCTTATGGAAATATTACACAAAATATCGAGTCGGATTTTTACTTGCATCACAGACCCATATTTCATTTTTTCATATCATTAATATCTTTATATGAACTTCATTTAAAACATAGCCGCCTGTTTTGGCTGTTTTTGTATGATACAGATATTTTCACTTGATTTTAAGCAATATTTGACGTAGGACGCATATCGTGATTTTTCACATACTTCCATTTTTTCTGAGATAAAATTCCCCTTGCCAAATTGCATATATTTAATTAAAAAAAGTAAGTCACATTTCCGAAATTTATTTTTCCTATTGACAGGGATTTGGAGATAGTGTATAATATTAGGTGAAAATTTTTGGAATAGTTTTTGACTATTCTGTGCAAGAAGGAGTTTTTGCTTATGACCATAAAAGACGCAAAACAGCAAGTGCTCGATTCTATCAAGGCTTATCTGGAAAAAGATGAGTTTGGTGAGTACAAGATAAGCATCGAGCATCAGAGACCCTGCTTCCTGCTCGGACCTCCCGGTATCGGCAAGACCGCTATCATGGACCAGATAGCTCAGGAGACAGGCGTTAACCTGATATCCTACTCGATGGCTCACCAGACCAGAGAATCTGCAATGGGTCTGCCTGTTATCGTTGAGAGAAACTTCGTCGGTGCCGATGTTAAGGTTTCCGAGTATACGATGTCGGAGATCATTGCAAACATTTATTATACTATGGAGCAGACTCACATCCGTGAGGGCATTCTGTTCCTCGATGAGATCAACTGCGTATCCGAATCTCTTGCACCTATCATGCTGCAGTTCCTGCAGTACAAGATCTTCGGTCTGCACCAGATCCCTCCCGGATGGGTAATCGTTACCGCAGGTAACCCCCCTCAGTTCAACAAGTCCGTTAACGAATTCGATATAGTTACATGGGACAGATTCAAGAAGGTCGAGATCGATGCTGAATTCCTCTGCTGGAAGGAATACGCTTACTACGGCGGTGTTCACCCCAGCATAATAGCATTCCTCGAACTCCACCCCACTCTGTTCTACGAGATAGACGCTACCGACAGACACAACTACAAGATCATCACCGCACGTGCGTGGGAGGATCTCTCCGAGATGATTCAGCTGTACGAGAGTGCAGGCATGGCAGTTACTCTGGAGCTGGTAGGTCAGTACCTGCAGGATCACGATGTTGCTCCTATGTTCTACGAGTTCTACTGCAAGTTCAACGAGCTGCGTGAAATCTATGATCCTGATGATCTGCTGGACGGCAACATCACTCAGGCTGCTGTTGACAGAGCCGGAAAGGCTGACATCGAAGAAGCTATAGCTCTGATGAACCTGCTGATGGACGGCGTTACTTACACAATGAGAACGACTATCCAGATGGAGAAGATGATCAGACAGATACATCCCAAGCTTGAAGATATACTTATCAAGATCAACGAGGGTCTTTCCTGCCGTCAGATCATTGCAGAGCATATCATGACCACAAGAAAGAATCTGGATATGGCTGTTAAGGCGCGTATAATCTCGCCTTCCAACAAGAAGATCCAGCACTGGATAATCCATAATCTGGAAGCTTACATGGACAAGTGCACCAACGAGGGCCGTGACAACAAGCAGAGATGTACCATCATCATCCAGAATGCGTTCACTAACCTGCTCACAGGTGCCAAGAACGTTACCAGCCAGTCCATGTCCGGTATGAAGAATATGTTCACATTCATGGAAGCTGCTTACGGCGCTGAAAGCCCTGTTATGAAGAAGCTTCTTGAAGAGCTTACTGTAAACTGCCACACCACCGACTTCATCAAGAAGTACGGTTCCGACGAGTTCTACAGACTGCTCGGACAGCCCGCTGCTGCGCCTACATACAACAATATGTACGAGCTCAATCTGGAAGACTGCCTGAAGTTTGAACAGGAATAAATACTATTCTCCCCTGTCATATGACGGGGGAGTTTTTGTTTTTACAGCAGTGAAAACTTTGCTTTGTAGTTTTATGTATAAAACGATTTCGTGTGCCGACTTGTCTTTACTTTTTCCAAAATATATGATATAATCAAGCATAGTAATTTTCGTGTAAAACTAACAATAAGGGTGAATATGAATGAGTGCTTTTGTTGAATTCAAAAACGTGAAAAAGACCTATAAAACAGGCGAAGTCGAGATACAGGCGCTGAAAGATGCCTCCTTTGAGATAGAGAAGGGCGAGTTCTGCGTTATCGTCGGGGCTTCGGGCGCAGGCAAGACTACGATACTCAATATTCTCGGGGGTATGGATACCCTGACCTCGGGAAGCGTGAAACTTGACGGACGTGAAATATCAAAGTTCGGCAAAAAGGAACTTACAGCTTACAGAAGGTACGATATCGGCTTCGTTTTCCAGTTCTACAATCTTGTGCAGAACCTTACCGCCAAGGAGAATGTCGAGCTTGCGGCACAGATATGCAAAGACCCTCTCGATGCGGAAGAAGTTCTGAAACAGGTGGGGCTCGGCGAGAGAATGAAGAACTTCCCCGCTCAGCTTTCGGGCGGCGAACAGCAGAGAGTTGCCATAGCCAGAGCTCTGGCAAAAAATCCCAAGCTGCTGCTTTGCGATGAGCCTACAGGCGCACTGGACTACAACACAGGCAAGGCAGTGCTTAAACTATTGCAGGATACCTGCCGCAAAAGCGGTATGACTGTGGTGGTCATCACCCATAACTCCGCACTGGCAGCTATGGCTGACAGGATAATAACAGTTAAAAGCGGTACTGTTGAAAGCATGAGACTTAACACGGAGATAGTAGATGTTGAAAACATCGAGTGGTGATGTTCATGAAGTCAAAACTTAAAGTTTCAACTTTCAGGGATATAAAAAGCACCTTCGGACGTTTTGCGGCGATACTGGCGATAATCGCCCTGGGTGTGGGATTTTTCTCGGGAGTCAGGATAACTACCCCTGCAATGGTGAAGACCCTTGGCGGTTTCATGGAAGATCATGAACTTTACGATTACAGGATAGTATCCACTCTCGGCTGGGAAGAATGCGATGTTGAGACCCTCCGCGTTCGTGATGATGTCCGTGCGGCTGAGGGCGCTTATTCTCTGGACATAATGTTCAAGGACGACTACGGCAACGCCCCTGTTATGAAAGTACATTCGCTGACAGAAAATGTGAATGTCCCCGAGATACTGGAAGGCAGACTGCCCGAGAATGACAGCGAGTGCGTTATGGACGGCAAGACCTCCTATAAGCTGGGAGATGTGCTGTATGTGAATACCGAGAACGAGAAAGACACCCTTGAAAAGTTCAAGCCCCGTGAAGTCACCGTGGTGGGACTGGTGTATTCCCCCGCATACGTTCACTTTGAGAGAGGTACCACCTCCCTCGGCAACGGTACGATAAACGGATTTATATATCTTAACAAAAGCGCTTTCGATATGGAAGCCTATTCGGAGCTGTACGTAAAACTCGACCATGAGCTTGAAGTATATTCCGACGAATACGAAGACTACATGGCGAAGCGTGAAGACGGCTGGGAAAAGGCGGCAGAGGACGCCGCTGAGGAGAGATACGACCGCATAGTATCCGATGCAGAAGACGAACTTGCGGACGGAAGAAAGAAACTTGAAGATGCCCGCGAAGAGGGTCAGCAGAAGCTTGACGATGCCCGCGCAGATCTTGATGACGCTAAGGAAGAACTGGATAAGGCTGCAAAAGAGCTCAAAGATGCTGAAAAAGAGATAGCTGACGGCGAAAAGGAGATCGCGGACAACGAGAAGAAACTCAAGGACGCGAAGATCACCCTTGACGACAGCGAAAAACAGCTCCGGAACGGCAAATATCAGCTTGACAATGCATGGTCACAGCTTATGACGAGCAAGGCTGAGATAGATGTTAACGAAAAAAAGATCACCGAGGGCGAAGCGGCGCTGAAAAAGGCACAGGCTGAACTCGATGCGGGTGCTGAACAGATAAACGCAGGTATTGCGGAGATAGAGGTCCAGACCGCGGCTCTTGACGAGCAGTACGCGCAGTTCATGGCGGAATACGGCGAGTATCTCGAAATGATGGATATGCTCCCTCCCGAACAGGCAGAACAGATAACTGCGGCTAAGGCGCAGATAGACGGCGGATACGCACAGCTTGAAGCGGCTAAGAGCGAACTTCTTATGAAGCAGGAAGAACTCACGGCGGGACAGGCTGAACTTGACGCAAAGAAAGCGACTCTCGCAGAGGGCAGAAAACAACTTGAAGCGGGAAAAGCACAGTACGCTCAGGGATATGCGAAATATAACGCTTCATGGGCTGAATATCAGTCGGGCAAGGCAAAGCTTGACAGCGGCAGATACGAATACAATGACGGCGTAAAAAAACTTGCTGACGGCAAAAAGGAACTTGAAAACGGCAAAAAGGAATACGAAGACGGAAAAGCCGAGTATGAGGACGGTCTTAAAAAGTATGAGGACGGCGAGGCTGAATACGAGGACGGTCTGACTTCATTTGATGAAGAGATAGCAGATGCAGAGCAGGAACTGGCAGACGGCGAAAAAGAGCTCCGCGACTTGAAAAAGCCCGATGTTTTCCTGCTTGACAGAGATACCAACATCGGCTATGCCTGCTTTGAGAACGATTCTTCCATCGTGGGCAAGCTGGCTAAGGTCTTCCCTGTATTTTTCATACTTGTAGCGGCACTGGTATGCATGACCACCATGAGCCGTATGGTCGAGGAACGCCGCACACAGATAGGCACGCTTAAAGCCCTCGGTTACTCCGAAAGTGCGATAATGAGCAAGTTCACCATATACGCAGGAAGCGCGGCACTTCTGGGCTGGTCCATAGGCTATGCACTGGGCACTTATATATTCCCGCAGGTCATCTGGCTCAACTACAAGCTTATGTACATAGAGCTTGATGTTGGATATCTGTTTGACTGGAAACTGGCTCTGCTGGCGGGCTTGGTATCTCTGCTTTGCTCGGTAGGTGCGGCATGGCTGTCGTGCAGATATGAACTCAGCGAAACAGCGGCTGAACTCATGCGCCCGAAATCACCAAAGGCGGGCAAGAGAGTACTTCTGGAATACTTCCCTTCCATATGGAACAGAATGAAGTTCCTGCACAAGGTATCTATACGTAATATATTCAGGTACAAAAAGCGTTTCTTCATGATGGTTGTCGGCATAAGCGGCTGTACTGCACTGCTTCTCACAGGATTCGGTATGTCCGATTCGGTAGGAGATTTCGCAGTGGTGCAGTATGAAGAGATCGTAACAGCAGACGCTTCGGTTACTTATTCTTCCGATGACAACGGCGATATGCCCGGGGAACTCAAAGAAAAGCTTGAAAGCACGGGAGCGACCCACGCCGACCTTTATGCTGGTTCATGGGATCTTGTGACAAAGGACGCAGTCAAGAGCATAAGCCTTATGGCGCCTGTTGATTTCAGCGAATTAAATGGCAGTATGAACTTCAACAAGCCCGACGGCAGCAAAATAGACCCGCCCACAGGTGATGAAGCACTTGTAAGCATCAGCATTATGCAGAGATACGGCGTAAAAGAGGGCGACACTATCACCCTGAGAGATGAAAATATGCGTATGATGGAATTCACAGTTAAAGCAGTGTTCGATAACCACGTATACAACTATGTTTTCATACCCTATGATTCCATTGAAAACCAGCTTGGCGAGAAATTCGGGCTGAATGAAGCTTACGTGAATTTCCCCGAGAACACCGACGTTTATCAGGCGCAGACCGACATTGCAAAGCTGAAATGCGTGAAAAACCTGAGCCTGTTTGAAGACCTGAAAAAACGTATGACAGACTCCATGGCGAGCCTTGACTACGTTGTGCTGCTGGTAATAATATGTGCGGCACTGCTGGCATTCATCGTGCTTTATAATCTCACCAACATAAACATCACCGAAAGAGAGCGCGAGATAGCCACAATAAAGGTACTGGGATTCTTCAAAAAAGAGACCTCGGCTTATGTGCTGAGAGAAAACCTCTTCCTTACAGGTCTTGGTATCATAGTCGGGCTGATACTCGGAAATATGCTGCTGCACTTTGTAATGTCATATCTCGTCGTTGACATGGTATGCTTCAAGGAGAGGATACTCGTAAGAAGCTATCTGTACAGCATAGGTCTGACGATAGTATTCAATCTGCTGGTGAATATCGTTATGGAAAACAAACTTGAAAAGATAAATATGGCTGAAAGCCTTAAATCGGTAGAATAGAAATTTTTACGATACGGAGGTAAACTATGGCTACACTAAACTGGAAAGATTATCTCGCAAAAGCGGCAGAAGTAAATGCAGAGGGCGCAGTACTGCTGACAAACAACGGCGTTCTCCCGCTGGATAAGAACTCTGAAACAGCTGTTTTCGGACGTATACAGCTGGATTATTACAAAAGCGGCACAGGCTCGGGAGGCATGGTTAATGTTGACAAGGTCACAGGCATAGTTGACGGTCTGCTTGAAGCAGGCGCAAAGCTCAACGAGGAAGTGCTGAAAACTTACAGGGACTATGTGGCTGAACACCCCTACGACTACGGCGAGGGCTGGGGCGGCGAGCCCTGGTGTCAGGAGGAGATGCCCCTTGACGATGCTCTTGTAAAAAAGGCGGCAGAGACCTCAAATACAGCCGTATGCATCATCGGACGTACCGCAGGCGAAGAGCAGGACAACGGCGTAAAGGCAGGTTCCTATCTGCTTACCGACGGCGAAAAGGCTATGCTTCGCAAGGTCAGGGATAATTTCCAGAATATGGTCGTTCTGCTGAATGTGGGCAATATCATCGATATGGGCTTTATCGACGAATTCTCCCCCGATGCGGTAATGTACGTATGGCAGGGCGGAATGACAGGCGGCACAGGTTCGGCTAAGGTACTGCTGGGCGAGGTATCCCCCTGCGGCAAACTGCCCGATACCATCGCTTATGATATCACCGACTACCCCTCCGATAAGAATTTCCACGACAGGGACAGAAATTTCTACACCGAGGATATATACGTAGGTTACAGATATTTCGAGACTTTCGCAAAGGACAAAGTGCGCTTCCCCTTCGGTTTCGGACTCAGCTATACCAAGTTCGAGATAAGCGCCGAAGGCAGAAAAACGAAAAGCGGCGCAGTTATCACCGCTAAGGTGAAGAATATCGGCAATACCGCAGGCAAGGAAGTTGTACAGGTTTATACAGAAGCCCCCAACGGCAAGCTGGGCAAGGCGGCGAGAGTTCTCTGCGGATTTGAAAAGACAAAACTCCTTGCACCCAATGAAGAACAGACGCTGACGATAGAAGTCACTGAGCGCGACATAGCTTCCTACGATGACAGCGGCGTTACGGGTCATGCATATGCATGGGTAACTGAAGCAGGCGAGTATAAATTCTATGCGGGCAGTGATGTGCGCAGTGCAAAGGAATGCTTCTCATTCACCCGGAACGATACCAAGGTCATCGAACAGCTTGAACAGGCTCTCGCACCCGTTATGCCTTTCAAGAGAATGGTGCGCACCGCAGAGGGTCTTTCCTTTGAGGATACTCCCCTTTCAAAGGTTGACGAAGCCGCAAGACGTCTTGAATATCTCCCCGAAGAGATAGCTTTCACAGGTGATAAGGGCATACGCACCGCCGACGTTTTCCACGGCAAAAACACCCTTGATGAATTCATCGCACAGCTTGACGACAATGACCTGAACTGCCTTGTACGCGGCGAGGGTATGTGTTCACCCAAGGTAACTCCGGGTACTGCGGCGGCATTCGGCGGCATAGCAAAACATCTGGAAGAACTTGGAATACCCGCAGGATGCTGTTCCGACGGTCCCTCGGGAATGAGACTTGATGTTGGCACAAAGGCTTTCAGCCTGCCCAATGGCACACTCATCGCGGCGACCTTCAACAAGCCCCTTATCACCGAACTTTTCACATATCTCGGCTTGGAGATGAGGGCTAACAAGGTTGATTGTCTGCTGGGACCCGGCATGAATATCCACCGCCACCCTCTCAACGGCAGAAATTTCGAGTACTTCTCCGAAGACCCCGTACTCACAGGAGATATGGCGGCTGCCGAGCTCAAAGGTCTGCACTCGCAGGGCGTGGAAGGCACTATCAAGCACTTCTGCGGAAACAATCAGGAGACCAACAGACACTTCCTCGATTCGGCTGTAAGCGAAAGAGCACTGCGCGAGATATATCTCCGCGGCTTTGAAACAGCTGTCAAAGAGGGTGGTGCAAGGTCGGTAATGACCACCTACGGCAAGGTCAATGATCTTTGGACAGCGGGAAGCTTCGACCTGAACACCATGATACTCCGCAAGGACTGGGGCTTTGACGGCTTCACAATGACAGACTGGTGGGCAAATATCAACGACCGCGGCTGTGCTCCCGACAAGAACAATTTCGCCGCGATGGTACGCGCGCAGAACGATGTGTACATGGTATGCGCAGACGGTGAAAGAGGCAGTGACAATGTTATAGCGGCACTGGCAGACGGCAGACTTACCCGCGCAGAACTTCAGAGGTCCGCAAGGAACATACTCTCATTCATGATGAGCACTCATGCTATGGCAAGAAAGCTTGGCGAGGACGAGGCTGTTGAAGTTATCAACAAGCCCGCCGAGACCGTTGACGATGGCGCAGGCGACAGAGTGTTCCTGCTGGACGGCGACCTTACCATAGATATGAGCGGCGTGAAGACCGAGAGAAATCTCGATTACAGCTTCACTGTAGATGTGGCACAGTTAGGTCAGTACCGCATGGAAATGACAGCAAGCTCAACACAGAGCGAGCTTGCACAGATGCCCGTGACCGTATTCAGCATGGGTACTGCATGGGGCACATTCACATGGAACGGCACAGGAGGAAAACCCGTGACCTTCGCCGTGGAAGAGATGCCCATGTTCTCCCGCTATACTATATTCAGGCTTCACTTCGGTCTGGGCGGACTTGATATGGATAAGATAGTATTCAAAAAAATAAGACCCGCCGAGGGCACAGGTCTGTGCGTTGAGGATATCTGAAAGATGGCTTCAAACGCAGACGTACTTCTGGCTGAAAGCGAACATTTTAAAGTAAAAAGCTTCTACGAGGACGCCGCGCTTATCGATAAAAGAACGGGCAGAACTTTTCCCGTTTGCGATATTTACGGCGACCCCGAGGGCGCACTGATAAGCAAAGACGAAAGCTTCGCAGTAGTATACGGCTGCGGAGCGGTAGTGTGCCGTATCCCCGATATGGTATGCACCGAGATATCCGATAAATGGGTGATATCTGCTGAACAGACAGATACACAAAGCATCAGGCTGACGTTTGAAGACGGCAGCACAAAAAATTATGACCTAATGGAGGAACAAAAATGAAAAGGACAACAGCATTAATAACAGCAACAGTAATGGCACTCTGCATGACAGCCTGCGGAGATAACACGGATAAGCCTGCAAAGGAAGACTCATCAAGCACAAGTGCGGCAGCACAGGAAGAAAAGGGCACCACTCTTTCCGATGAGGAAATACTCAAAAAGGCTAACGGCTGCGTAAAAACAGGCTATAACGCAGTAGCTGAATATCTTGCCGATATGGAAACACAAGGCAGAATCTCGGAAGCGACCGAGCAGGAAGCGTTGGATCTCGCACTAAAAGAACTTGAAGGATACTGCGATATAAACGGTACAGTGGGTGTAAGGTTCGATGAAATGGATGATAATGGCTTTTTCAACTTCACAGTGCAGTTCCGTTCAGCTGACAAACCCGAAATAGTCGGACAATATCCCGACCCTGCACAAACCCCTGAAGACAGCCCCGCATGGAATGTGAATGCAGAAGGCGAGTGCAGTGCATCTGAAACCGCAGGTACTTCAGGCGGAAACGGCGGTTCTTTCGGTGATGAGATAAGCGATTTTCTGACAGGCGGATATACTTCAAAATCCAAGCTGAAATCTGCAAACGGCAACGCAAAAACGGGCTACAACGCAGTAGCTGAATATCTTGCCGACCTGGAAACACAAGGAAAGCTTTCAACAGCCACCGAGGAAGAAGCAGCCGAGTTTGCCGCACGCGAGCTTGGCTACAACGATTCAACAGGCATAGTTGGTGTAACGTTTGATGGTGATCTCACCGAGAGCCCTGATTTCCATGTTCTTTGGCGCGAGAACGAAAATTCAGGTATCATAGGAAGATATCCCGACCCTCCCCAGAGTCCCGATGAACAGATAGATTGGGACGCAGCTGCGGAAATGAGCTGTTACGAGACATATTATAACGATGACGAGGACTAACTATCTCATCCCCAGAACTGAAAACTGCCAACTCTAAAGTAGCCTTTAACGCAGTGTGTGAATATCTTGCCGATATGGAAAGCAATATAGTTGCACACGCAGAATAAGATCAAAAAATACCCGTTCTCCACGACGATAACCGTCAGGAGAACGGGATATTTTTTATTTGATATCCTGATAGAACGCCCCATGTTCGGTGCAGTACCATATCAGTCTGCCCATGCGCACGAGGGGCAATCTTGCCTGCATCTTCCACTCGGGATACTGCCTGAACATCATCACGGTGCTGTCGCAGACATACGCCAGAAATGAGATATAATGCTGCTTTGTCATCTCATGGTCGGCGGTCACGAACAGTTCGCCGTCGATCACCTCGGTTTTCAAAACATCATCACCCTCCGCCTTTTTGGGCACTATGGGTGAAAGCCTGTTTCCACAGCAGCTGACAGAAGCTTCCGAAGTCGAAGTCATTATGCCGCCGCAGTCCTTGCATACGTAAAATCTTATCTTTTTCATATCGCCTTTCTCACTTTCGTTTATATCTTTACTGCCCGAAAGCAGGGTGTTCACATCTGTGCCGAATACCTCCGCCAGGTCGGCAAGCAGAGATACATCCGGCGCACCGTTGCCGCACTCCCATTTTGATACTGCCTTGTCGCTTACGTTGACTTTTTCTGCCAGCTGTTTCTGTGTAAGCCCAGCCGAAAGTCTCAGCTGCCTTATCAGAGCCCCAGTTTTTATCTGATCCATTATCCTCACCTCTTGCCTATATTTTAACTCACAGCAGCCGAAAAGTCAATCCACGCTCCGTAGATATGCATAAAACAAAAACGAAGACCCGTAAGAGTCTGCATTTTCTTATAACACTAATGGGGCATACTGTTTTCAGTGAATTTATTTGTTTATTTAACATATAAGCACATTTCAATTTACAGATCGCTTTGGTCCATTTTGCTATTGACCAAGTGCAAATTATATTTTATAATATTATTAGCTATTATTAGCGAAATTGTGAAAGGAATGATATTATGTCAATAAAACAAACTTTGTGTGGAATAGCGGCACTTACACTTATGCTTTCAAGCGGTATGGTTGTCGCTGATGCGGCGGGTGCTGCAACAGAAAATGGAGCAGAAAACAAACTGCTCGATACTATCTCGTACCGCGGCCATGTATATCAGCTGTTTGACGGTGGTCTTACATGGAGCGAAGCAAAGGAAGCGTGCGAAAAGCTCGGTGGACATCTTGCTACGATCACTTCCACAGAGGAGCAGAGATCCATAGAAGATCATCTTGGCGAACCCATCTGCAACAATTACTGGATCGGCGGATATCGTGACGGAGATTCATGGAAATGGATCACCGATGAAAGCTTTGAGTATACCAACTGGGAGTCAGGCGAACCAAATAACTATGGCGGCTCCGAGAATTACGTTCATATGTTTGGTGACGGATACAAGACCAGAGGCAGATGGAATGACGCATCTGACAGCGGTGCAGCATACGCCAACAGTTATTACGATCTTGATAAGTACGGTTATATATGTGAATTTGATCCTGCAAACCCCGATGTCACTTACACCCCCGGTGACAGCTGTGCGAACCTTGAATGGAACGCAGTTCCCAATGCCGAGAAGTATGCTGTATGCGGTTTTGTAAGCGGCAAATGGACGAAGCTCGACGAGACGACCGATACTTCCTACACTGTAAAAAATCTTACAGCTGGAAAGGATTACAAGGTTGCAGTGATCGCCATGTTCGGCGATGAATGGTACGACGATTTTTCAAAAGCTATCATCGTTACTCCGAATTCGGCAGTTATTTATCCCAAAGTAAGCAATATTAACATAAACAGCAAATCTCATCAGGCAAAGATCGACTGGGAAGCTGTTCCCGGTGCGGAAAAATACGGCATTGCTGTGCTGATAAACGGCAAGTGGAAGGTACAGGGCTACACAGATGCCGATACTACCACTATCACCACCCCCAAGCTCAAAACCAACACTGAATATAAGCTCGTAATATGTGCGAAGGTCAACGGCAAGTGGGAAACAAGCAAGCTAAATGAAAGAGCGTTCAGATTCATCGCTTTATAAAGATCAGAAACTCAGCACGGCTGTACGGGAAAACACGTACAGCCGTTTTCATTTACGCTAAAGCACAAAAAAACAGGCTCTTAATGATAAGAACCTGTTTCTAATGATGCCGCTGACCGGACTTGAACCGGTACGGTATTGCTACCGGCAGATTTTGAGAAATTCTATGAACTTTGCAAATCGTTTCACAGTCTTACAAAGCATGGCATTCAAACACCGTATTTTCGGGCTTTTTCAGGGTTAAAAATGTGAAACGCCGAAATTACAGGAATCAAAAAAAATCGAAAAAATGATCAATTTGGTAGAAAAGTTGGTAGAAAACCATGCTGGCAGAGAAATAAGATGGTAGAAAAGTTGGTAGAAAAAAAGAGCCCTCAAACGACGTAATTTCGAGGTTTACAAGCGTACAGCGTTCTAAAAAATGAAATTTCGGAGCGGTGTACGCTATTTTTATGCCCAAAACTGAATATTGTTTTACGCTCCTCAGAAATGAGGAGTTTTTTTATTTCTCATATCAAACGATGCGACAGCGCTATGGTCGCTAAATATTTTAATACTATTATAATGTGTATTTTTTACGCTGTCGTGAACAAAAGATGAATTGACAATAAAGGAAAAAGAATGAAGAGTAAAATAATCCAATAACCATCAGGAGGAAAATGATATGCCAAAACTAAGAATGAAAAGGGATAAAGGCTTTACGCTGATAAACAATACGATTCTCAGGAACAAGAGGATCGGAAGCTCACCGAGAGGTGTGTACGTTACAATGATGTCTATGGCTGACGGCTGGAACTTCACTGTTCGTGGTCTTGCCAGCATCATGGGCGAAGGAGTTACCAAGATTTCCACCGCCATGCATGTGCTCGAAGATGAACACTATCTCAAAAGAGTGCGTGTTTACGAAAAAGGTAAGATCGTTGACTGGGACTACTATCTTTATGATGAGCCGTACCCGTTTGACGACCAGGATGATAATGCTGAAAACTCTGCAGCATCAGATTATTCAAACACTGAAAACACCCACTCCCCTAATTTTTTACCCTTACAAGATACGGATAATCAAGATACTGATAACCTTGATACGGAAAATCAAGATCAAGTAAATCAATATATTGAAAAGCCGTACAGATATAAAGAAACAAAACAAGAAAAATCAAAAAAAGAAATATCTTGTTTTGAAGAAAAATCAATCGATCAATCACTGACAGCTTCAGACGGTAGTGTTGAAAACTTCACTGAGGTGAATCAGGATGGATTGATCGATGGACTGATGAAAAACAGAAAAAAAGCTGAAGATCAGGTAAAAGCAAATATAAACTACGAAGAATTCTGTGAATGGGTCACATTTTTCGGTAATGACAGACTCACAGTCAGTGAAATAAACAATATCGTAAGAATGATAGTCGACGGTATCTGCTCAAAGACACCGTATCAGGATATATGCGGTGAGATCAAGAGCAGACGTGAAATCGCAGAGGTCATGCTGCGTGTTGATCAGGAATGCATCGAGCGTTCTATCAGCAAGACAGAGACCAGATGCGACATAACAAACCGGAAAGCCTACTTCTTCAGTGTTCTCTACAAGGAAGCTGAGGATAAGGACTTTATACGCAATGACCAGGCGAGAGCAGATCTTTATGACATAAGGAATAATTTCTGATCCCGCCGGAAGGAGGCGAAAACAATGACATAGATTACAAACTGCAACAAAAAACCGCCTGCGGATAAATCACAGACGGCTTGAAAGATATTCGGTTTTATGCTTTTTCGATCGTGCAGGTATGCTTACCTGTTTTCTCGTCATAATTGATTCCAGCCAGAATGATATTGCCGGCAAATGGCTTTAAAGCAGCTGTGTACTTCTTAGCCTTGATCTGCTCAATTGCACCGCCAGCAGTCTTGTTCCATTTCAGCTCAATCACTAAAGCAGGATAATTTGACGTAGGCTTTGGAATATAAACCACATCAGCAATTCCTTTTCCGGACGGCATTTCTTCTATTTTTGCGAAACTGCCCTCCGTGCAAATGTATGCATATTTTATAATCGCTCTCAAAGCCTGTTCATTGTTATAAAACTGTGGAGCGTAATTCTCGCAGCGGATTTCTTCCATGATTTCTGCTACTGTATCAGCATCTTCTTTAAGAGTTGCGTCAAGAAGTTTCTTTGAACGCATGATGAGGTTCATCCACGCTTCGCCTTCATTTTTAGAGGACAGCAACCGCTTAAACTCTCCGCGTACTTCATTATTAGGAATGCGAACTGTTTTCTTATCTTCATGATAAGTCAGATATCCAAGGTGTATCAGAAGCGTCAAAACATCATCGGCAGTGCTGAATGTTTCAAAGTCATTCTGAAAATCATCAACTTCCACAGAAATTTCTTCACCAGCAATCAAGTAAGCGATTTTCTCCTGTAACCCATCAAAATTCATATTTATATAAGGTTTCAGTGATTCAGCAGCCGTGGTCTTTTTCCAGTAAGATTTACACTTCTTCTTTTCCAGAGCTTTCATTACTGAATATGGATTATAGATTGCTCCTATATTTGAAAAATCATATCCATCATACCATTCCTTGACTTCCTGATAGTCGAGGCCTCGTGCCTGACATTTCTGCTGTACTTCTTCTTCCAGAAAACCAGTGAATTCAGCAAAGTCGCCCGGCTCAATAATCGGACACTCATCAAAATCAGAAATTGCAGACTGTGAGCCGTCTTTTTTGATAGGAAGGATACCTGTCATGTATGCCGCAGCTACCACCTTCGGAGTAAAGATATTGCTTTTAAACCATCCCCTTAGAAGATTAAGGTATCGTTTCTGAGCTTCAGAATCATCTTTAGCTTCACGAATCATGGCATCCCACTCGTCAATGATAAAAATGAATTTTTGGCTTCCTTTTTTATCTACATATGCAATCAAGTTCTCTTCCAGTCCCTTATCGGCAGAAAGACTCGGATCCAACGCCAAAATATCTTCTTTAACTGCATCAGCAATCTGATCAGGTACTTCTCTTAAAGCAATTCCTTTTCGCTGTGCTAATGAAATAAACCATGCGATATCAAGGTTAATAACATTGTATTGATTCAAATGTTTTTCATAAGATGCACATCCCGCAATTTTCTTATCATCAAACAAACTGTGGGAATCACAGGAGCAATCATAATACGCTGTCAGCATTTTAGCAGAATAGGATTTACCGAAGCGTCGTGGTCTGCTCACACAGATGAGATTATTTTCCGCATTGATGCGTTCATTGATCAAATTGATCAACATGGTCTTATCTACATAATTTGGACCGGCGATCTGTCTGAATCCGGCGTTTCCGGAGTTAATATATGTTCCCATAGCTCCACACTCCCTTCACAGAGGCTATTATTTATCATTTTTAGTATACCAAAAAACAGACAATAAGTCAAGTCTTAACAATACTTCTATGCATTAAAAAGACCGAAAATTCTATTTCTCTGCTTCCTTCTCAGGACAGCAGTATAAAAGGAATTTTAATAAATTAAAAATATGCACCGTTTACTGATGTGTAATGCATAATTAAACATCATAAAGGTTCTGATAGAAAAAGGAGGCGAAACCAATGACATGAATACTTACGAACATTCATTTTCCAGAGCAAGAGGTATGCTGTGGGACTTTTCCGACCAGATTGCTGACATGATCATGGATAAGTACGGAAACAGACTTCTGAACAGTGACATCGACCATGCATATGGCGAGATGGAAAATATGTTTTACGACCATACGGACGAGCTTTCCGCATACATGATGGAATAGAGCGCCCTAACAAAGAAGAGAGGTGAACACATGTCAAAGTCGATCATTACCCAGGACGGCAATATCGTAAACTACGGCAATCTTGTTGCTGTGTACATCGACGATGAGCTCGATGACGATGAAAACGTCCTCGGCTACAATCTTGTCGGTCTGACCAGTACTTCAAAGGAAGCTGACGTTATCATTCTCGGAAGCTATTCCGATGCAGAAGATGCACTCAAGGCAAGATATGGACTTATCTGCTGGCTTCAGAGTGAAGCGTTCGGTACCTTCGAGATGCCGAAAACAGACGAAGGAGGTGAAAACTGATGCCTTCAGATTTTGAAAGCTGTACTAGAAAAACCATCGACATCACGCTGAAAGCAGAAAAGCTGACTGCGGATGTCCTGAAAGCCGCTTTACAGGAATTCGTATCGGGCAGGGCTGAAAAGATAGGACGTATGACCTACGGACAGCTTCAGAAAATATCTTATTCAAAGCTCGACGAAGTAGTGATCTCTGATCAGAACATCGGGGATTTTCTGAAAACTGCAAGGAAATATGATATTGACTATGCTCTGAAAAAAGATAGTGGTACAGAAACACCAACCTGGCATGTTTTCTTTTCTGCGGCAAAGACAGAAGATTTCAAGAGAGCATTTACCGAGTATCTCGCTCCAGGAAAAAGCGGTACAAAAGACCGCAGCGAGTTTACCCGTGAGGAGATGCAGAAAACTGCTAAACGTGCAGCTCTTAAACAGCGCAAATATAGGCAAAGACAAAAGACAAGGGAAAAAGTATTATGAAGAAGCTGATAATAAAATCACTCCCCTATGTAATATTTGCGTATGCAGGTGATCTTATCGGCTTTGCCTACCGGACGGCTGACGGAGAAAGCTTTCAGGAAAAGATCGTCCCCTTCATGAGCGGTCTCGGAACGGCTTTTGCCAGGGTCTTCCCCAGTCTGCACCCGTTTGATGTATTTTTCGGCCTGATGCTGGCAGGTGTAATGTGGCTTGTCCTCTATATCAGGTCGAAAAACAGGAAGAAGTTTCGTTATGGTGAAGAATACGGCTCTGCCGTATGGGGTACGGAAAAAGATATTGAACCGTACCGCGATGCTTCAAAACCCGAAAACAATGTCATTCTCACGAAAACAGAATCGCTGACAATGGGTAAACCGTCTGCACCGAAGTACGCACGAAACAAGAACATTCTTGTGATTGGTGGTTCAGGTTCCGGTAAAACACGATTTTTCGTAAAGCCGAACCTTATGCAGATGCACTCTTCATATGTAGTTACGGATCCGAAAGGAACTGTGCTCATCGAGTGCGGAAAAATGCTTGAACGCGGCCGTCCGAAACTTAATGATGACGGCAGTCCGGTATTTATGCGTGATGCAAACGGTAATATCCTAACAGACAAAAACGGAAAAAAGGTTCCTGAATACGAACCATACAACATCAAAGTGTTTAATACAATCGATTTTGCAAAGTCGATGCACTACAACCCGTTCGCCTACATCGGCGAAAAGAACCGTGAAAAGGACATTCTGAAATTTGTGGAGGTTCTGATAAAAAATACTTCATCTTCACAGCAGCCAAACAGTGATGATTTCTGGGTAAAATCAGAGAAATTACTCTATACGGCATATATTTCGATGATCTTCGCAATGTACCCTGAAGAACAGTGGAACTTTGAAACGCTCATCGAAATGATAAATGCTTCGGAGTGCCGTGAAGATGATGAAGAATTCAGAAACGCCATTGATCTGGAATTTGCACTCCTTGAACACTGGCTGAATAAAGACGAACCTGAACCTGATGACACTGAACTCTATTCGGAATATCAGAAAATGTGCGAATTTGAACCTACCGCACAGCAGCGCCGCATGGGTGGCTTCGCCCTCAAACAGTACAAAGCGTACAAGCTCGCAGCAGGAAAAACAGCTAAATCAATACTCATCAGCTGTTCCACCCGACTTGCACCTTTTGCGATTGACGAGGTACTTGAGATCACCTCATACGATGAACTGCACCTTGATAAGCTCGGTGATGAGCTTTCAGCACTATTTATAATTATTTCCGATACTGATGCGACTTTTAACTTTTTAGTCGCAATCATGTATTCACAGCTTTTCAACCTTCTCTGCACCAAAGCGGATAATTCACCGGGTGGAAAGCTGAAATATCATGTACGATGTCTGTTGGACGAATTCGCCAACATCGGTGAAATCCCACAGTTTGAAAAACTGATAGCGACTATCCGAAGCCGTGAAATATCTGCCTCGATCATACTGCAAGCTAAGAGCCAGCTGAAGGCTATTTATAAAGATAACGCAGACACCATTGAAGGCAACTGTGACACCCTTCTTTTCCTCGGCGGTAAAGAAAAATCGACGCTGAAGGATATTTCGGAAAGTCTGGGCAAAGAAACTATAGATGCCTATAATACTTCCGAAAACCGTGGACAGTCCCAGTCTTACGGACTGAACTATCAGAAGCTCGGAAAAGAGCTGAAATCTCAGGATGAACTGCAAATCATGGACGGTGATAAATGTATACTGCAGCTTCGTGGTGTACGTCCATTTTTCTCGTACAAATACGATATAACACGTCACCCGAACTATTATATGCTGTCAGATGATAATCCAACACAGGAATTCAACATTAAAAAATTCGTAAAAGCTAAAAGCTCGAAGCATTTGAAAATGCAGAAAAACAAGAGCTTTACAGAATTTGAAGCAGATGTGTCATTTGCTTCGGAAGAAACATACTCCGGAGTTACCGATGGTAAAGATACATACGTCGGTTACGATACGGACAGTGAAGAAACCGGGACAAAAAGATAACCGGTTGAAGCTGAAACACTGATTTAATTTTATTTGAGGAGAAACTTATGGAAAAACTTAATATTACAGCGGTAGATAATGCCGTATCAGAAACAGCAGTCACATCAGCACAGCCTAAGCACAAGTGGCTTGCCAAGGGAAGCAGACTTGCAAAGAAGGCTACACTTCTTGCAACAACTGCAGGAGTCATGATGAATACCTGCGCCACACACGCTTTTGCCGCAACAGGTGTAGTAGATACTACTAACTTTATTAATACTGCATGTACCGTACTCCAGTCCGTTATCTGCCTTATCGGCGGCGGTGTCGGTGTATGGGGTATCGTAAACCTTCTGGAGGGCTACGGAAACGATAACCCTGGAGCCAAGTCTCAGGGCATGAAACAGCTCATGGCTGGTCTCGGTCTTATTCTTCTCGCTGTAACGATCGTACCTGTTCTTAAGACTATGATGACAGCTGCGGTCTGATCTGACTAAGATCATTCAGAAAGAGAGACGAGCGTAAAACAGCTGAACGCTTTATAAGAAAAGCTGAACTATAGAATTATGAAAGGTCGCTTATGCGGTGGGCTGTGGTGGGAAATGAGCGGCAAACGAACTCCTCAAGGGGGTGATGAATATAGGAGTAATAAGCGATGCAATCGACGCACTTGAAGACTGGTGCGTTGATCTGTTCAAGGATGGTATCAAGAGTCAGTTTGACGGAATTTCAAAACTGCTTACAGATACCTTTACTCAGACGACCGGTTCTGGCGGACTTGTCTCGAATTTCATTACTAAGCATCCGGCATACTTTACCGGAGGTGCTGCATCCGGCAGGACAGTCTGGACTACTATAGAAACACTGTGCAATAACGTTGTTGTTCCGATCGGCGGATTTATTCTGACTGTAATTCTTCTGAATGAATTATGTCAGATGGTTCTCCGGGGCAACAATTTCAAGGACTTTGACGATTCCATCATTATAAAATGGCTCATCAAAGCCCTGTGCGGTGTAATTATCATATCAAATACCTATTATATCGCTTCGGCACTGTTCTCCTTCGGAACCAACGTGTGTTCCAACGGACTGACAACACTGCTGGGAAGCGGAAAATATCTTTCCACGGCGCTCAAGATCGATACGGCTGCGTTAAGCGGTCTGAGTCTTGGTGAACTCATGACGGTGTGGTTTATTTCCCTGATAGTTCATCTCGGTATCCTGATACTTATAGTTGCAATAGTGATAACTCTTGCTTCAAGAATCATTGAAGTATTCATGTACTTGTCTATCGCACCTATACCGATGGCTACGATGATGGACAGCGGTGAATGGGCTTCCATCGGCAAAAACTGGATAAAACAGCTGCTTGCACTTTCGTTCCAGGGATTTTTTATTGTGGTGGCACTCGGAATATTCAAGACACTCTTCAATAATGCAATTACCACACTCAATTCCAGCACGGACGGCGTGATACTTCAGATGGGTATGCTTTTAGGTTACACTGCAGCACTTATCTTTACTATTTTACGTACAGGATCTATCAGCAAGAGCGTTTTCAACGCAAGATAAAAGACAAGACCGGAGGTTTTATGGCACATTATGTTCCGATCCCGAAAGACCTTAATGATATTAAGGAGAAACTTATACTGGGATTTACGAAGCGACAGGTAATATGTTTCGGTATCGGTCTTGTACTTGGTGCTCCTGTCTATTTCCTCACACGTGATAAACTCGGACTGTCGGGAGCAATTTTCGCAATGGGTGCGGTCGCCGCACCCGCGATACTCTGCGGTCTGTACCGTAAAAACGGTATCTACCTTGAGAAACAGATAAGATTCATGCGTGAATATTTTACAAGGCCTCGCAAACGATATTACAAATCAACAAACATGTTCGCTGCTGTCGAAAGACAGATCGAATACAACAGAATAAAAAATAAGCTGAGAGATGCCGAAAGGAAGGGATGATGCACTTCACGGTATCTCCGCTTAACGGAGGTTACCAATGGGCTTTATAAAGAGAAATGCCGGAAAAAGTGATAACCGCAGCAAAGCAAAGGTTATCATGGGCAAGCCTGCCTCTAAACTTACAAAAGAGGAGAAAAAAATACTCTCTGCACGTATGGCGGAGATCAGAAAAGAAAACGGCGGAAAAAATACGGTACAGAATACAATCCCGTATCAGTGCATGTATCCCGACGGCGTATGTCAGGTATCGGACAATTTCTTTTCCCTGACAGTACAGTTTTACGATGCCAACTACTCAATCTCTGAGTTTGATGAACAGAACAATATCTTTTCAAAATACTGTGACGTTATCAATCTCTTTGACAACACAATACGTTTCCAGCTTACATTTGAAAATCAGAACAGAACAAAGGAAAATCTGATAAAGATGGTGCAGATACCGGAGCAGGACGACGACTTCAACATACTCCGAAAGGAATACTCGTCCATGCTTACCGACAAGCTCATGAAAGACTCAAATGGCAAATCGACACGAAAGTTCTTAACATTCGGCGTTGAGAGCACGTCATACAAGGCAGCACGTGCGAAGCTGATGAGCATAAAAAATGACGTAATAAAAGGATTCAGAGCATTTGGAGTGGAAGCCGAAGTACTTGACGGCACTAAACGGCTTGAAGCTGTGTACTACGCACTGAACCCGTACCGCAATTCCCCGTTTATTTTTGACTGGGGTGCAATGATAAGTTCCGGTATGGATACAAAGGATTTTATCTGCCCTGCTTCACTGAAATTCAACAAGTCGAATTTTCAGATTGGAAGTGCTTACGGTGCAGTATACGGACTTAACATTCTAGCCGGTGAACTTCCCGATGTAATACTGAAGGATTTTCTTGAAATGCAGAATCTCTTCTGTGTGAATATTCACGTTGAACCTTTAGATCAGGTCGAAGCTCTGAAATTCGTCAAGAAGAAGCTGACAAACGTCGAACAAATGAAGATCGACGAACAGAAAAAAGCTTCGCAGTCGGGATACGACCCGGACATTCTGCCGCCGGCTATCAAGATGTACATCGAGGACATTGAAAAGCTGCTCGGCGACCTGAACAGCAAGAATGAGCGGCTTTTCCATATAAGCATTTCGCTGAGAGCATACGCCAGAACGAATAAGGAACTGAAACTGCTTTCGGAAATGCTGAAAAGAACCTGTCAGAAGAACAACTGCATTATGTTCCCTTACGACTACAAACAGGAACAGACACTTGTCTCAACGCTTCCGCTGTGCTGCAACGATATTCCCGTAAGCCGAGAAATGCACACATCCGGAATTGCAATATTCGTACCTTTCACGACAAAGGAACTTTTTCAGAACGGACAGGCCGTGTACTACGGAATAAATACACTGTCCGGCAACATGATACGAGCCGACCGCTCAAGGCTCAAGAATCCGAACGGTCTGATACTCGGAACACCGGGTTCCGGCAAGAGCTTCAGCGTAAAGCGTGAGATACTCGACTCATTCCTGAATACACCCGATGATATTATCATCTGTGATCCGGAGGGAGAATATTATCCGCTGGTTTCGGCACTGCACGGACAGCTAATACGAATTGCCAGCAATTCGGAACAGTTCATCAACCCAATGGACATCACCATTGACGATTACCTTTTCAGTAATCCGATGGAGATAATTGCGAACAAATCGGATTTTCTTATCTCGCTCTGCGAGATAATTGTGGGCGGACGGTACGGTCTGACTGCGGAGGAACGTTCCATTATCGACAGATGCGTGCAGCGTATCTACAAGATTTTTATCGAGAATGAACCGACATTTGAAAAAATGCCGCTTCTCTCGGATCTGCAGAAGGAACTTCAGAAAGAGGGCGAAGTTGCACTGCGTGTGTCGAACTCACTGGAGATGTTCGTAAACGGTAGTCAGAACCTGTTTAATCACCCGACAAATATCGACATGACAAACAGGATCATCTGCTTTGACATCAAGGAGCTTGGAAACCAACTGAAGAAGGTTGCAATGCTCATCGTACAGGATACGGTATGGAACCGTGTGTCCTCCAACCGTGAGAAAAAGAAGATAACACGCTACTACATGGACGAGTTTCACCTTCTCCTAAAGGAAGAACAGACGGCGAAGTACAGTGCTGAGATCTGGAAGCGATTCCGAAAATGGGGCGGCTGTCCGACGGGTATCACACAGAATGTCAAGGATCTTCTTTCTTCAAAGGAAGTTGAAAACATCTTTGACAACAGTGACTTCATCTACATGCTCAACCAGGCTGCCGGCGACAGAGATATTCTTGCGGAAAAGCTTCACATCTCGAAGGAACAGATGAGATTTGTTACGAACTCAGGTCCGGGCGAAGGACTAATCCGATACGACAAGGTACTTCTGCCTTTTACCGATCATTTTCCGACAAACACGAAAATCTACCAGCTGCTTACGACCAAGCCTTCTGAACAGCAGTAATGTGCAAACGGAGGAAACATGAGCTTACAGAGAAAAGAAAACAATCTCCGCAGAGCGCAGGCACGGTTTGACCGTGTAAACAGACGTACAAAGCAGTTTCAGATAGAATTCCGGCGTGAAGCGAACAGTCACGGCACTTTCCACACACGTGCTCACATTGTACGTGATTATAAGGAGTACCACGGAAATGACCGAGGTCTGCTTCACAAAGCTGTAAATCTGAAATACCGCATCAAGGGAGACAGACCTTCCGTAACTCGAACACTGAGTTCGTGGAAGCCGGAAACGGCACAGGGAAAGATATTGAGAAACGCCCTGCGTGCGGGAAACTTTGCTGTTCACGATGTGGCACAGACTGCAGCAGATACTGCACTTGCCGGCGAAACCATCGCACTGAAAACCGGTGATGCCGCTGCACATGAACTGCGTAACAAGCTCCGGCAGAAATACACACGTGAAGCGGTGGACGATTATCACCGTGGTGTATTTTTCATGGGCCGCACAGTTGCTGATGCTGTCAAAGGTACACGTCATCATCTCAGAACGAAAAAGCAGCATAAGCTTGAAAAAGCAAAATATCAGCTAAAAAAAGCCGATAACAGTCTGTTTCGGGAAAAGACGTATGAACCGAAGCTTACTGCCAATGCGGAGGCTCTCCGCAGTTCACATGCTGATTACAGATCAGGGATAGTTACGGACAGGAACAACAGATACCGCAGAGCACTGAACAAAAGGCGTTTGCAGACTTACCGGCAGGAAAAGCGTGAACTGAAATTTGAACGGAACAAGCTGAAAAAAGAAAACAGATTCCGGACAAAGGAACTGAAAAATCAGAAAAAGATCATGCGTAACAGTGACCCAGGGCTCATGGCGTTAAAGCCCGTATCATACTCGGCAGGACGCATGAAGGCATCCGCATGGCAGAAAGCTGTGAATGAAGATGAAGAAAATGATTTTATTCATGCAGCTGACTCGGCAAAACGCCGTATCGCTGAACCTGTAAAGGATAAAGCAAGTAAACCAAAGCGTTTACATCAGAAGGAAAAGAAGCGTGACCGCCTTTCGGATAAGAAAGCGAAGTCGAACAAAAAACTGAAGCGTCAGGAAAGCAGGCTGAATGCAAAGCATGACAGCTTTAAAAAACGAAACAGAAGACCGAAGAGAAAAAGCCTGCGTGAAACTGTAAGTTCTTTTTTCCTTGCGGCATACAAGTACATTAAAAACCTGTATGAAAAGGAAGTAAAGAAGTTTTTTCTCACAATGGTACTCCCCGTCCTTATTATTTTTCTTGTATTCGCATTCATCATCATGATCTTCACATCTGTTTTCTCCAACGGCGGATTCACGCTCGGCACATATGCAGCACAGGATTACGATCTTTCCGAAGCAGAAAAATACTACACGAAGCTTGCCTATGACCTCAATAAGAAAATACTCAAGGTAAGCAGTGAATCTGAATGGAAAAGCGGTCTGGTGGACTTCGGTGCAAACAGGAGTGACCTGAAGGACAAGCCGGATACATGGGTTTGGGGACGTTCATCGGTTTACAACTGGGATCCGGTTTACGATTTCGACTGCTGGAAGCTCTGGGCTTTTCTCTGCTCCTACTACTATAATTTCGATGCCGACAACGATGACATCTATTACTGGGAATTCACCGGCGATACCGAAGATCTTCTCGACGAGATATTCGATGCCGAATACGAGTTCGTGTACTGGTACGACAACCAGTCACGCTGGGAGGAACTCTCACCTTACAACTACTTCGGAGGCGGAAACGCATCGTCAGGATCATACTACGTTGCCGATAAAAATGCTTACATCTGCGACGGTGAACCGTACAGATACCGTTTCAAACCGAATGCAATAACATCAGAGCTGGCTCAGTTTGAGGACGGCGACGGATATATCTGCATCAGAGATGATTACCGTGTACTGGATCCGCATGACGAATACAAGGAAACAGGCTTCTATGTGATGGATCACCGCTGGTATTCTGGAACAAGCGAACCATTCTACTATTATGACGGTTCGGCTGATCAGTTTTACTTCAATCACGGAGGTGACCGGCATAACCGAAGTTTCTGGGGATGGGACGGAACTGACGCATGGTTCCTTGTATCACCGGGTGATACACAGATATGGAACAGCAGTCTCGGCGATGTCTGCCTTTACGGATACTACGAAAAATACCGCTGGAAAACTGAGTGCAGTCTCTACTATAACGTAAAACAGAAGAAGACATTTGATGATGTCATCGCTGACAAGCTCGGCAGCATGTCACACAGCGACGAACGTCTTCAGTATTACACACTTCTCGTCGGAGGTGATTCCGGCACAGGATCACTCTACGGAAATCATCAGACACTGCACAATCTTCTGCCGGGGCCTACTGTCAGAGCTTACGATCTGAAAAGACAGTTCGGCTATGAAATGACAGAATGGAACACCGACAGTGAAGGTCTTTACCAGGGTATCAAGATCTATGCCGCAGGAGGTACAGCTCTGAAAGCACCGTTCAAGTGTAAGATCAAGGATGTTGATACGAGAAACAACAAGATAACACTCAGGAAAGACGATGTTGAATACTGGTACGACGGAACCGGCGGAACAAAGCGTGATACGGAAGTCGAGATCACAAATGCTGTTCTGAAAAGCGGTTTCAGAAAGGGCGATACGATAAACGACGGACAGGAATTTGCAGAAACCACTGCAGGCAATGTTAATTTCCACGTCAACATTGATACGGACGGATACGGCTGGGACTACATCGATCCACGGCTGGTACTTTATTAACGGAGGTGGCAAATGGCACTGTACGACAGGAAAATCGAACAGTACAGCAAAAAGGTATCACAGCTTGAGATAAACATCAGGCGTGATACCGACGAACACAAGAGACTGCTCTCCGAAATCGCGCGGTTACGTTATCTCTCACTCTGCGAAAAGCTTAACTGCGAAGGAGAAAAGCTTGAATCAGTACTCTCACGTGAACACGAGCAGATACAGCGCATGAAACAGTGCGGTATGACCGATGAGGATATCGATGCTCTCGGAAGCGGAGACAAGGACGAAACAGAACAAATAAGATTTTACTCTCAGGAGGAAGACAATGAAGACAAGAATATTTAGTGCATTGCTTGCAGCAGTAATACTCGCATACGGAAGTGTCGGCATCACAGCATCAGCCGAAGCGGCATCGGATCCGCCTGCTGCATCAGATTCATCAACTGAACCGGCGGAAAGCGCTGATGAAAAGCCGGCTGAAACAGCTTCCGCTGAAAAGCCGGAAGCTAGCCCATCTGACGACAGTTCAAAGGCAGACGATTCTGACATTGAAAAGTTCGCAAATGCAATGAGTGAGCTTGCCGGCGAAGGAAATATCACGATTACTCCGCCGGATTACTACGGAGATACCTACTACGATACAGACGGAAATGCTACCCTTATTAAGTCTGAACAGATTATTTACAACACGGAAGAAATGCAGTTTATTGCAGTAACAACAAAAGACGGGCATATTTTCTACGTGCTCATAAACTACACTGCAAAGAACGGTGAGGACAATGTTTACTTTCTGAACAAGGTTGACGATTACGACCTGTACGCACTTCTTTATGCGGGTAATGAGAAAGATGGCAAGATCACACCGGAAGAAGCAGAAAACGCTGCGGAAGCTGCTGAAAACGCAAGAAGCCGTGTAATAACGGAAACTGATGCAGAAGACGAAATAGCTGCCGAATCTGTTGACTCACGTGAACAGGCAAAGGCGGATATGAACAGGATCTATACACTTTTCGCTGTAATCGCTCTGCTCGGCGCAGGTGCAGTATTCTACCTGTTTACGAAGAAAAAAAGCAGTAAGAAGTCCGAACCTGAATTTGAAAAGTTCGGTGACGAAGCTGAGGAGGACGAGGATTACGAGTTCTACGACGGCAGCAGCGAAGACGACGAATAATTAACTGATCTGATATGATTTTATTTTGTTTGATTTTATTTTTCATCAGATCACTCACAAAAAGAAAAGAGAAAAACACTAACACGGACAATGAGAAAGAGAGAATTTGTCTGAATGAAGGTACTTAGCTTGTTTGACGGTATCTCATGCGGTATGCTTGCCTTGCAGAGGGCGGGCATACCCGTGGAATGCTATGATGCCTTCGAGATCGATAAGTATGCCGTCACGGTCTCGAAGAATAATTTTCCCGGAATCGTTCATCACGGGAATGTTTTTGACGGTGATTTCACACAGTTTCACGGATATGACCTTCTGCTCGGCGGTTCGCCCTGCACCTACTGGTCAATAGCGAAGAAAGACAGAGAGACAACTTCCGACGGTATGGGATTCAGGCTTTTCATGCAGTATGTACGTGCTCTGCACGAAAGCGAATGTCGATATTTCCTGTACGAAAACAACTATTCGATACATCAGAACATCAAGGATGAGATAAGCAGCAGGCTCGGCGTTCAGCCGGTCATGATAAACTCGTCACTTGTATCGGCACAAAACCGTAAAAGGTGCTACTGGACGAATATTCCGAACGTCACACAGCCGGAAGATCTCGGTATCATGCTTGTCGATGTGCTCGAAAGCGGAATACCGTGGCAGAACAAAGCGTACTGCATGACTTCGAGCTACAACGGTGCTGTCCTCTACAACACACTGGAACGCAGGCAGCGTACAATGGTCGCCATACCGGTCGATACGGTAAACGGCAAATCACATACGATACCGGCGACTTACTACAAAACCGGTGAAAATCCGTTCAGCCCCTATGGGAGTGAACGGGGCAAACAGCGCATTGCAATACCTGTCGGTGCTGCACAGCGTGGACGATATACCGACGGAAAACAGACGGAACAGCACATCGAGGTACGTGATGACGGCAAGTCGAACTGCCTGACGACTGTTCAGAAAGACAGCCTTATATGTTCTCCGATACGTGTTGGGCATTACGGCAACGGAGGTCAGGGGCAGCGTATTTACTCTGTCTCCGGCAAGTCCGTTACCCTGTCAGCCAACGGAGGCGGTCAGGGTGCGAAAACAGGTCTTTACAAAATCGACCTTCCCGACGGAGACTACATAATACGTAAGCTAACACCTGTTGAAGCGGAACGTCTTCAGACTCTTCCCGATAACTATACCGCCGGCATTTCCAATACGCAGCGTTATATGTGCATCGGAAACGGCTGGACTGTAGATGTGATCGCTCACATCTTAGGAGGACTTAATGACATTTACAATTGATCCCGATTTTCAGTCTAAAGCACTCAGTGTGATAATGAGCTTTATCATGGAGTTCTCGGGAATAACCGCAGAACCCGAACCGGTCGAGCTTACAGCAGGAAACCTGAATGTTTCGACAATATCGGTATCCTGTCTGAAAGTTACCTGGGATTCCGAAGCCGACCGTGACTACACCGTGAGCTGCACGGCACACGATGAGAATTACGCCTTTACGGATAACATGTACTTTAACTTTAAAGGAAATGACCTCTGCTACATAACAGGTCTTCGCGAAGGCACGGAATACACCGTATCCGTGGAACCTGTTCTTTCTGAGGAAGAAAAAGACGATTACAGAGTGAAAACAGCTTCCGCCGACGGTAAAACCGAGACGGTAGAAGTCATTTACGAGTTCCCTCACGAAGATGGCTGGACAAACTGCTTTGCCGGTGAAAAAGCATCGGGGCTAACTGCCATGCCGAGTTCCGGTGCAATATACGGTTCAACTGTTGATACCATAACCGATACAGGTATCCGCCGTGATGAATACGGTGACTACTGCTGTGCAATGGGTGTATGGTACGGCTATTGTCAGGACAGATTTTTGATAGAGTTGGAGAATGGAACTCAGTTCACAACGAAGATATGTGACAGCAAGGGCTTCGCCGATGACGGTGAAGGCAGGTATCATATTTTCGGAAACGGCGGCAAGTGCATTGTAGAATTCATCTATGATGACTACAACTGGCCATCCTGTGTCGCCTTCTCCGGCTCATGGGGCTATTACAACTGGAACGGTCTCGACCTGTCCGCCAACATCAAAAGCATCAAGAAAATAAACTACGGTGAACCCGTAGAATACTGACGGAGGAAAACATGAACATAAGAAAAATCGTAAAGTACATCGCAGAGATCGGTATGATCTCAGGTATCGCTTACATCGCCTACAAGATTGGCGAAACCGACGGTGCCGACAGGGAGAGAATAAGAAGCTCCTACGATGAATCCAGAGAATATGAGGATCTTCCTTTCGAGTATACGGAACCTGATGACGGCTGCATAGCACCGAAAAAAAACAAAAGAGCCTCTGATTACTCAAAGGCCCTGATATATTAACAATCGTAACTGTCTTCTTTTAATTCTTTTAAAAGTCTGTGACTCATCGGCTTAAAAGTAAGTATTGTTAAGCCTCCAGAAACTATTCCACCAATTACAGGTACAACTTTTGCCGCTCCTTTAGCAGCGGCTTGATTTACCATTTTTACGCTCATTTGTGCACTAACTTTTTTTGCAACTGGATACAATGCAGCCCTTGTTAATGCTTTTGCGGCAATCGATGATGTAGTTTTTTCAGTAATAGCAACACATAACTGTTTCAACGCTTGCTGAGCAGCTTCTACTCCATTCATTACTCCAAGAAATATTATAATTATATTCGTAATTCCATCATCCATTTCATCGGTATTGATATCATACCACCCATATAAATACATTAGTTTTTGTATTACCCGAAGAACATGACCATAGAACTGAACAATGTCAGCAGGAATAGTTCCAACCATAGCAACACCACCTGGTAATCCAGACAAAAAAGAAAGTGTAGTTGCTTTAGTAGTTTCTAAATTGATAGATTTCTTTGCGTGTTTTTCTAAATCATCATGTTTTATACCAGCCTTAATTGGACCTTGTTTTATAATATCATCTAAAATTTTTTTGTACTTATCTTTACTAAATTCTCTGCGTAAGTATTCTTCCCGATTAATTCTTACACCAGGTAATTCCAACGCTTTTTCTACTATTACTCTTATATCAAAATTCGCCATTATAGTCCCCCCAGCTTTCATAATTCAACATAGTGGATAGTGAAAATTAGTTTGAAATTATATTAGTATTTATTGTTTTTGATAATTGTTCCAAAATATTTCTCCATATCCTTTTCCGTACCCCAAAATATCATAATCGACTTATTATCTAATAGCCGATAATGCTGAGTAATCTTGTTCTTTTCAAGTTTATACTGATCTACAGAGCAAATAGTTTCCCAGAAAATGCCCTTATAATATCTTGGAATAACAGCCTTAAGTGCTACCTTCGGTGGTAATGGGAGTGCCACATTACCCAATGGATGTAATAATGGATTTTTAGAAATAGCTAATAATGCTTTTTCTGCAAGTTTCTGATCCAACATAAATCCCCCCTGTTACACCAATTGAATATTTATGACTTGAAAAACACGTACTTTTTCTTTATCAACTCAGAAGATGATATTCATCATTGATATTATAACATATTTAACATATTAACATCAATGTATTTCGGCTAAAATAGTGATATTAGACAATCACCAGTACTTTGTTTTTATACAATTATTCGTCACTAATGAAAGGAATGATCTTAATTAATGTCAATTTTAATCATCGGTGAAAAGCCAAGCGTAGCCCGTGCGGTCAGTTCTGTCGTAGGTGCTTCCAAAACTCAGAAAGGCTATATCGAAGGTAACGGCTACATCGTTTCCTGGTGTCTCGGACATCTGGTCGGGCTCTGCTTTCCGAACGATTACGGCAGGGGCTGGGATGGCAAATGGAGCTTTGATCAACTTCCGATGATACCGGATCAGTGGCGTTTCAGGGTTGCGGAGAAAACGAAAGAACAGTTTAATTTGCTGAAAAAGCTCATGAACAGTGACGATGTGACGGAGATCATCTGCGCGACCGATGCTGACCGTGAGGGTGAATGCATTTTCCGGTACGTTTACAGTATGGCTCAGTGTCACAAGCCGGTAAAGCGTTTATGGGTATCAAGCCTTGAAGAATCAGCTCTCAGGAAAGCACTTAGCTCCATGAAGCCAATTTCGGCATACGACGATCTGTTTAACGCCGGTTTTGCCAGGGCAAAAGCGGACTGGCTTGTAGGTATGAACTGCTCAAGACTGTTTTCAGTACGGTACGGAAGCAAGCTGAATATCGGGCGTGTTCAGACACCTACCCTTGCAATGATCGTAAAGCGTGATGCTGACGCTGACGGTTTCGTAAAACAGAAGTACTACACGGCAGACGTAAACTGTGGTGCTTTCATTCTTTCTTCTGAAAGGATAGACGATGAAAACACCGTGGGCGGTATCGTATCCGGCTGTAATGGTAAAACGCTTACGATAAGTTCAGTAAAACGAGAAGTAAAGGCCGAGAAAGCGCCGAAGCTCTACGATCTTACCACCTTACAGCGTGATGCAAATAAACATTTCGGCTACACCGCACAGCAGACGCTCGACTACACACAGTCGCTGTACGAAGGCAAGCTTGTCACCTATCCCCGTACTGACAGTCAATTTCTTAGCGATGACATGAAGCAGGCTGCTTCTGATGCTGTACGTCTCTGTGATAAACTTTTCGGGTTCGGTATAACGCATACACCGGATATAAGCAGGATCATAAATAACAGCAAAGTATCGGGACATCATGCCATTATTCCGACCGGAAATATTGCATCGGCTGACCTCTCCTCTCTCCCCGCAGGCGAAAGAAATATCCTTACGCTTATAGCGACGAGACTTATATGTGCCACTGCTCCGGTTCACAGATACGAAGCTGTGAAAATCACGGGAACATGCAGCGGTACGGATTTTTCGGCAAGCGGAAAAATGGTTCTCGAACAGGGCTGGAAAAGCTATGCGAGGACCACTGAAAAGGAAAATGAGGAAGAAATGTCTCTGCCGGATGTGACCGAAGGACAAACTTTTTCGGTTACGGCAGCAAAGAGCGAACACTTTACATCACCGCCGAAACCATACACAGAGGATACTCTTCTGTCGGCTATGGAACGTGCGGGGAACGATGAATATGATGAGGATACCGAGAAAAAAGGGCTCGGCACTCCTGCCACCAGGGCCGCAACTATCGAAGCTCTTGTCACGAACGGATATGTGGAACGTAAAGGAAAACAGCTGAGATCGACCGACAAAGGAAAAGAGCTTATAACCGTTGTTCCGGAAGAAGTCAGGTCTGCAAGGCTAACTGCTGAATGGGAGTCGCGGCTTCAGAAGATAGAACACGGTGAATTGTCCGAAGCAGATTTCATGAACAGCATTCAACAGTTCGCTGCTGAAATGTGCAGTACATACGGTCTTGCGGATAAATCTGTTTCTTTTTCAGGCTGCAATCATGAAACGCTCGGCAGATGTCCGAAGTGCGGTGCTGATGTTACCGGTGGTAAGTACGGATATTACTGCAAAGGCAAATGCGGTATGACCATCGGCAAAGTGTACGGGGTCACGCTGTCTGAATCTCAGATAAAAGCTCTTCTCGATGGCAAAAAAGCCACATATACCTCAAAGGGGCGAAAGACTATTGTACTGCCGGAATACGAAGAAAACCCGTATAACGGAAAGATATATTACCAGTGGAAGACGGAGGGTAAATGCAATGAAAAATAATAACAAGATCATAATGAAGTTATATGACGGCTGGTTTGAACAGCTGATCTCCGAGATCGAATATAATTCAAAATTTCCGGAAATATTACTGGATCATCCCGAAGAATTCGACAGCGAGATAATCTTCAATGCTATTACTATGTATGAACGAAACAAGTGGGTATTACAGTATCTCAAAAGAAAGCGCTCGAATGAAAACGTATATATTTCGCCGGTATACTACGAAGCTATCCTGTATATCCTGCTTGAAAACAGTGCGGTAAGAAATAAAGATGATGACCAGGATGATTCGGAGTGATGAATGAGCTATGAGAAAAATACAGTACGTCGCCGGAATACCGATAAATGAAGTACATAACCAGCTGTACAAGAGCTTCAGTACCGGCAGAGCACAGAACGTTGTGGTCGCACTCGATAAAAGCGGTGTGCCGTTTTCAGCAAGCTATGACGGAAACGGCATGACACTCGTCTATGACAGCAACTTTTCCTATAAGGTCGACGAGATCATCGGCAAGGCAATGTCGGGGCGCTATGAACTTCTGCTCCGTGAGATCGGACATCAGAACGGCCGTGACAGCTATCTTAAGCTTCTGTCGGAAGTCGCCGGTGTACTGCATACCACTGTCGGCACGCTGAAACAGCGTCCGTATGACATACAGCTTCTTCTCTGCAAGTCGTATGCCGATCACTGGCTATGTGATACATATACAATACAGCGTGAGCTTAACCGTTATCTTACAGCTAACGGAAGAACGCTGTCGGAAATGAGCGAACATGAGAGGCTTGAAATGCAGAAGAACAACACGCCTGAAAAACGTGAAAGTACTGATTCTGCTGATATACAACACCGCATGAACGTCATATACGGTCAGGAAGACCACCGGCGTAAGGCGGAAATTACCGCAAAGGAAGAAAAGCGTGCAGTTTTTTCGAGAGAAAAACAAAGAGAGCTCTCGGAGATCACGAAGCACAGGAAACAGTACGAACAGGAGCTGAATGTTAAATCACAGCCAGTTCAGGATGAAAACTATGAGAGGAAGTGCAGACCATGAAGAAGATCATTATTATCGCAGGTGCAGCAGCTGCTGCAGTAACAACAGCAATCGTATTCATCGTAAAGAGAAGGAAGTGATAAAACATGCCTGTACAGGATAACGAAGATAAGCGCACCGTAGCTGAACCCGTAACTGATGCGGAGGAGGGACTCCGCAGACAGAAAGCACAGACGCAGAAGCAGACTGAGGAAACATGTGTTCAGAAATCGGGAAAACTCCTACCCTTTCTGAACGCCAAAGCAGAACTGCATCAGAGTCGTATCAACGTCATCGACGAAAAAATTGAAAACCAGACGGATAAGATTGACAGGAACAGAGCAAAAATAGAAGCGCTGACTGCCAGAGCGGACAAGCTCGAAGATACCAACCGAATGCTGAAAGCAACTCTCGGTAGTTATCCAATCGTGAAAAAGCTGATTGAAAGCAACGAAAAACGTATACAGACTATCCGGGAAGAAAAGATTGCAAATTGTGAAGAGAAAGTCAGACAGGGTCGTATGAAAATCAAACGTCTGACCGATAAACGCAGTGTGATTTCACACAAGCTTAACAGAGTGACCGCACTGAGTGATGCTGTTAAAAGCTTCTCTATCGGGTATAACAAAGAACGCCGTGAAGCATTCTCCGAAGCAATGAACAGACTGAATGAAGCGACATATCACTGTCTCACCGATAAGAAAAATGCTCTGCTTGCAAAGCGTGATACTCTTATTGAGAAATACAACGCTCCCGAGACTGCTTCAGCAGATAAGCTGAAAATACAGGAACAGATAAACAATCTGTCGATACGTATCCAGAACGTCGAAAACCGAATCGACAAGGCATGGGAACCTGACGAATACTACAAGATCATACCGGATGCGGTAAAGGATGCACAGATGGAGCTTACGAGTGAAAAGCTTGCCGATATGACGGACAGCGGAATGAAAACGGTGCCGGAACTTGCGGAAAACACACTTTTCGCCGCAAAGGAAACGGATGAACTCAGTGCGGAACAGATAGAATCACTGGGAGAAAAGTTCAGAAGTCAGACGATGGCGAAGGTCGAAGAAATGCTTGAAGACGATGCAAACATGATAGACGGCATCATAAACAACGGCAGGAAATCCTCTCTTGATAAGATCAATGATGATGAACACCTGAAAGGTGAACATGCACGAAGTACTGTCAAACCGAAAGCAATAAGCTCAAACCGTACACAAAAACAGAATAATATACGGAACGGTCAGGAGAAAGCTAATAACGGAAACGGACATGCTTACTTTTCAAGAAGCCGTTTGAAAAATGACGTTCAGCGTATAAAAGCACGCAGCGTACAAAATACGGAACAGAAACAAACAGAGAGAAAGAAAAACAATCAGGAACTTGACTGATGAAAATAACTGAAGAACAGAAAGAAAGGGCTAATCTCGTAAATCTTCCGCAGTTTCTCATGTCACACGGCTTCGATCTGAAACGTGCCGGCAGAGAATACATCTGGAAAGATCACGACAGTCTGCATATACGTGACAACGGACCGGGCGAACGCGGACAGTGGTTTCGTTTCAGTGAAAACAAGGGCGGCGATAACATCGGATTCCTGCGTGAATACATGGGAATGTCATTTGCTGATGCAGTAGAAGCACTGACTGGTGAAACAATCGACCGTACCTATACCCCGCCTTCACGTACATACGAACATAAACCACCAACAGCGGCACGGGAGCTTACCCTTGCCGAAGCTGACAATGCACGCAGAGTTTTTGCATATCTGTGCAGGACACGGGGTCTTGACTACGATCTGGTGTCGGCACTGGTACGTGACGGACGTATCGCCCAGGAAGAAAAAACGGGCAATGTCCTTTTCAAATATTATGACGACAACGGCAAGGTTATCGGTGCTGAAAAGGTCGGTACATCGACAGAGCATAAATTCAAAGGGATAGCAACCGGTTCTGCCGGCGGTCACGGCTTTGAAGTTGTCCGCGGCACAGGCGAAAATGCTTTCTTTTTTGAGAGTGCAATAGATATGCTGTCATATCTGCAAATGCACGATAAGGAACTTTCCGACTGCAGGCTTGTATCGATGATGGGTGTCAAGCCGAACATCGTGCTCGATACGATGCTCCGGAGTAACATCTCACCGGATAAAGTGTTTTTGTGCTCCGACAACGATACCGCCGGAAATGACTTTGCCGAAAGGCTGACGGAACAGTATCCCGAAATGAAGCACATCAAAACTCCTGATATATATAAAGACTGGAACGATATGCTGCGTGATATACCGAAAGAACAAGAGACCAACAAGGAGGCTGGACAGATAAATATGCAGTATTACGGCAACGAAATGTGGAACAGGGCGACCGATAACAGAGACAAGAGCCTTGTAACAGTAAGTGTTCATGACTTTCCGAAGCTGAAAGAACAGCTTGAACAGGCTGGCATGAACTACTACGGCTATGTCAGAGGCGATTCCGTTGTAATGGCTGTCAACGACAGTGATGTGGAATGGTTCGGACGTGTATCCGGTGCTCCTGACATTGCACCGGAAAAGTCAAACAGACCATATTCTCCGCCTGAAAAGAATATTATCGGAAATGCGGAGTACAGATATATCCCGAACAAGGAGTATTTTTCTTCTGACCGTGATATGGTTCTCAAGATGGCAGAAGTTATGGCGGAACGCGGCATAAGGTTCTCCGGCAGAGTTTACACTTCGGGAAAAGGCACTCTTACTGTCAGCCGCGCTGATATTGAAACCGTGCGTGCAATTCGTAATGAAACCGCAGCAAGACGCAGCCAGCATGAAGCACCTGGAAAGAATGATGTACGTGACAACAATAACAGTTATCTGTACATGACAAAGCTGACCACCGCACAGTTCAATGATATGCGAATGTATCTTGAAACAAGTGTGAACTATCATACTGTCATACGTGACGGCAAAGTTGCTTTTACACTCGACAGAAATGATGCTCCTGCTTTTCATCGTGCATTTGAAAATGTTGAACGTGAATTAGGGTTGCTTCACAGCATGGCAAATACAGGTCTGTCACTTGAACAGCTGGCTGCCCTTTCCCCTGTTATGCACCGTCTTGCCGTAGAAGATGTCAAGCTCGATCTTACCAGCTTCTTTGACGAAAGATACGACGATGCACAGTTCGGCGAGATGCTGTCACTTGTTGATGCCTATCTTGCTCAGTCACCGGCAGAGCGTTACGGTGAAAACAGCAGGCTGAACGCTATGCTCGAAGCTAAGTCAAACTTTGACCGTGCAATCGAGCTTGATGATTTCTTCTCAGGTCACGACTTTACCGAAGAACAGAAAGCAGCCATTACAGCAATGTTCGTCGGTGACGTGACACGTGGTCAGATCGACAGCATAGACGAATCTTTTACCGCAGAAGACATCCAGGCTTACGATGAGATCCTGCATACAGCATTACAGGAATCAGACGTTGCCGAATTTCTTGCAGCACACCGACAGGCGGTAATCGAACGTGAAAAGGCTGCGAAAGAAGCATCTGAACCGGAGAAGCCAGCGTATAAGATATATCAGCTCAAAGGCGGAGAGAAATACCATGATATTCGTTTCAGAAGTATGGAACGTCTGAAAGCTGAAGGCACTGAACTTAATCAGGATGATTATGATCTTGTCTATAAAGGTGAAATTGAAGAATTCAACGGCAATGCCACGCTTGAAGCCATCTATACAAAGTTCAACATCGATCATCCCGAAGATTTCAGGGGACATTCCCTCTCCGTCAGTGACGTTATTGTTATAACCGATAACGGCAAAGATACAGCATATTACTGTGACAGCTTCGGTTTCACCGGGATGCCGGAGTTCTTCCGTGAAAAGGTGCTTACACAGGAAAAGGAAGAAGATCCTCTATTTAGAGCGAAGAATCTTATCAATGATTTCTGCGTTGACGAGTACAGCGAAGAAGCTGATTTCTCTGATCTGCATAACATCGGTCTTGCACACACCACTCTTACCGATGATGATTTCCCGGTTCAGGTGACAGCCGACCTCGCCGACTTTAAGATCACCTATGAGTTTGACGGTGAAGTATACAATACTGAACAGTACGGCAGCATTGGGGAGATGATTGAAAAAGGTCTTACAGGTCTTGACTTTTCCGACCTTGTATCCGTTCCCGATGAAGTTATTGAACGTCATACAGCTAAGGACGAACAGGACGTAACTCTTATGAGCGATGCTTCCGAAATGGAAGAAGCGTCTATTCCGGATGATGATTATAAGGCGATAACACTTAACTATAAGGGTGATGCCGAAAGCCTTGCCGAGATAAAGGATAAGGCACTGTCGCTTGGTGCTTCGGTACTTGTTGATAATGCGGAAGGAACGATCTCCGTTGACACCTACGAAAACCACAAAACGGAACTAGACACACTCGCCTACACGCTTGGACTTACGAGCATTACCGAGTTTACGTCTGCCATTGACGAACCGCTGTTTACCGATGCAGATGTTATTGAGGATATTCAGCGTAACGAAGATTCAGATGTTCCATTCCGGGAGAAACCCGATACGGCTGGTGAACAGCTTTCACTGTTCGGTGATGCTGTACCGCTGACAGCTTCAAAGACGACAAAGGAAAAGTCAAAGTCAGAATTTGCACCGGGACCAATTGTAGATGGTGTTAATGTTTTTGTTGCCCTTGCAGCAGAAATTGAGCGCGGCACGGGTTTTGTACACGGAAAGTTCCGTGTACAGGACTTTTATGAAAAGAGCCGTACACAGCCAAATCACCCTACCACACAGGAACTGGCTGCCTTCCTGAAAAAGGAGTACGGTACCGGAGGTCACAGCGGTAACGGCAATATCTCACTTGTTGACTATGACAGCAAGGGTTTGACTTTTTCTTTTGAGAACGGAGAAAAATTCCGGCACAGCTGGTTCAACGTAGCTGCTATGGTTGAACAGCATCTCAGGGATAATGCCTATCTTTCAATCAACGAGAAGGAAATGTGGCAGGAAATAAAGGCTGAACGTGCAGCAGAAGAAAACGCTGAACCGTACAGGATCGAAATCGGCGACCGTTTTCGCAACAAGGCTACTGGAATCATTTCGGAAGTTGTTGCGCTGACAGGAGCATTACCATATTATACGGAAGACTGCACTGTAAAGAGATTAAGCGGATCTTTTGAGATCACTGAGAATCTCAGCTATGATTATTTGCTGAACAGCGGTCTGTTTGAATATATCGGCAAAGGTGAACCGGAAACGGAGAAAGCCGAGACGGAGATACCACCAGTACAGGAAGCTGATGTGTCAGGTGAAAACAAAACTGTGTCAGAAGAAAACCTGACACCCGACAAAGGCGAAAACTTCACGATCACAGATGACACACTCGGTGAAGGCGGTGCAAAGACAAAGTTCCGTGCCAATGCCGATGCTATAAGAACGTTGAAAACGCTCGAAGCGGAAAAGCATCCGGCGACAGCTGCTGAAAAAGAAACGCTGTCAAAGTACGTCGGCTGGGGCGCAATACCGCAGGCTTTCGACCAGGATGCTGAAAAGTGGTCTTCTGAATACAGGGAGCTTTCCGAACTTCTGACACCAGAGGAATACAGACAGGCACGTTCAACCGTAAACGATGCGTTCTACACCTCTCCTGTAGTTATTGACAGCATTTATGAAGCTCTCCGCAGTTTCGGCTTTGACGGCGGAAATGTCCTTGAACCGGCAATGGGTATCGGTAACTTCTTCGGCTGTATGCCAAAGGGTATACAGGATAATTCTCACCTGTACGGTATCGAGATTGACAGCATTTCCGGACGTATCGCAAAGGCACTCTATCCCGATGCTGATATTGCTATAACAGGTTTTGAAAAGAACAACTTCCAGAACGGCTGCTTCGATGTTGCAGTCGGCAATGTTCCGTTCGGTGAGCTGGGCTTCAAGGATACAGTACATAATACAACAAAGCTGCATGATTTCTTCTTTGCCGAAGCACTCGACAAGCTCAAGGACGGCGGTATCATGGCTTTCGTTACTTCGGCCGGTACCCTCGACAAGCGTGACGAGAGTACACGTCAGATGTTAGCTGACAAAGCTGACTTCATCGGTGCTGTACGTCTGCCGGGCGGTAAGAACGGTGCGTTCAGGGATAATGCAGGTACGGAAGTAACCACGGACATTATCTTTCTTAAAAAGCACGAAGGCAAATCCGTTTCCGAAATGTCAGATATCCCTGACTGGGTACATATCGGTAAAACAGACGACGGACTGCCGGTAAACAAATATTTTGAACAGCACCCGGAAATGGTGCTTGGAAAGATCATCGAAGGCAACAAACTCTACGGCAGCGGCACGATGGTTGTCGCTGATGATGACTTCGACCTGAGATCCGCACTGCACGAAGCTTTAGGAAAGCTTTCAGCCGAGATCAGTCATGACAGGGGCCGTGAAGTTTACGCAAGAACTTCTGAGGGTGAAAAGGTTGAGATACCGTCCAACCTGAGAGATTACAGTTTATTCTTATCGGAAGATAAGGTTTATTTCAAGAAGCATAACTCAGCCTGTGAGTATCGTTTCGACAAAACAACTGCACAGCATAAGCGTTTTACGGCGTTTATCGAAATGCGTGACCTGACACGTGAGCTTCTCGAAGCACAGGAACTCGACAAACCGAACAGCGTAATAAAGGAGCTTCAGACAAAGCTGGGCGAGGTTTACGATGACTTCTACAAGAAATATGGACTTATACACAGTCAGACCAACAAGCGTTATTTCAGCGAAGATGTGTCGTATAACCTTGTAGCCGGTCTTGAAAAGAGCTATGACAAGAATAAACTGAAAGAGAAATCAGATATTTTCTTCAGAAGAACTATCGTACCTCCAAAGGCTGTGGAACATGTTGATACTGCACTTGAAGCTCTTACCCTTTCGGTTTCGGAAAAAGCAAAGATAGACTTTGAGTACATGAGCAGACTGACCGGCATGACGGAAGAAGAATTGAAGCACGACCTTACCGGCGAGATATTCCGGGTTCCGCACACGGAGAATGAATATCAGACTGCTTCTGAATACCTTTCCGGTGACATACGCAAGAAACTGCGTGCAGCGGAAGAGATCGCCGAGTACGATGCAGACTTTAACATCAACGTGGCGGCACTGAAAAAAGCAATGCCGGAACCGCTGAAAGCCGGCGACATCGACGTAAAAATCGGTGCGACATGGATAGACCCGAAATACTACGATCAGTTCATATACGAACTTCTCCAGACACCGGCATATCAGCGAAGCACCAGCCCGTCAGCACGCTGGAACAGGTCTTCGATCATCGGAACCGAGTATTCCGAACATACAAACTCGTTCCACGTAAGCAACAAGTCATCGGACAGATCCGTTCTCGCAACACAGAAATACGGCTCCCATAATATGAACGCCTACGATGTGTTTGAGCACATACTGAATTTACAGGAGCCGAAGATCTACAAGACGGTAGAGGTTCCGGACGGTATGGGTGATACCAAGGAAAAGCGTGTTGTTGATATTGATGCCACTCGTGTCATTCAGCGTAAAGCTGATGATATACGAAAAGCGTTCAAGGACTGGATATTCCGTGATCCGGAACGCCGTGAAGTTATCGTAAACCGATACAACGAGCTTTTCAACAGCATACGTCCGCGAGAATACGACGGCAGTCACCTTTCTTTCCCGCTGATGACGAAGGACATTAAACTTCACGGCCATCAGAAAAACGCTATCGCACATGCCATGTTCGGCGGAAATACGTTGTTTGCACACGCAGTGGGGGCAGGCAAAACGTATGAAATGATCGCAACGGCAATGGAGAGCAAGAGACTCGGCCTCTGCACCAAGAGTTTATTTGCTGTGCCGAACCACCTGACGGAACAGATCGGCAGCGACTTTCAGAAGCTCTACCCGTCTGCTAATGTACTTGTGGCGACAAAGAAGGACTTCCAGAAGGCAAACCGGCAGCAGTTGTTTGCCAAGATCGCAACCGGCAACTACGATGCCGTTGTCATCGGACACTCGCAGCTCGGCATGATACCAATCTCGAAGGAACGTCAGATCATGACGATACAGGCACAGATTGAGGGTATTCTTGAGGGCATCAAGGAACTGAAGGAGAAGAAGGACTGTTCACGCTTCCAGATCAAGACGATGGAGCGTACACGCAAGAGCCTGCAAAGTCAGCTCGACAAGCTTCAGAAGATGAACCAGGACGACACGCTGACCTTTGAACAGCTCGGTGTGGACAGGCTTTTCGTAGACGAGGCACACGAATTCAAGAATATGTTTGTCGCTACGAAGCTTCATAATGTCAGCGGCATTTCAAATTCTGCTTCACAGAAGGCACTCGACCTGTTCCTGAAGTGCCGTTACCTTGACGAGAAGACGGGCGAAAAAGGTGTTATTTTCGCCACCGGTACGCCCTACGCATCACCTTATCAACACTAAAAAATACCGAAATTCCGCACTTTTTCAAATGCTGAATTTCACCTCAATACCTGTTTCATCGGATATAAGCACGACATCTATCATCGCTGCCGCTACATCGTGCTTCTCCTGCACCGTCAGCTTATCCCACTGCTTCATAGGTTCTTCCAAAGGCTTTGTGTCGATCGCCTTACGCTTACGGCACATGGTCTGCATTTTTTTATCAAGCTCCGATTTCTGTTCGTGCAGGGCGCTCACACGCTTCTGAATGTAGTCAAAGAGTACGCTGTCCGCATCAGCGAGCTTTTCCATGAGCTTCTGTATCTCGCCGTCAATGCGAATGATCTCCGTCTTGATACTCTCCGTTTCGATGTCGGGCTTGCTGTCCTCACGCTTTGCGATTTTGAGCTGTTCGATACGCTTCTGCATTTCTTTCAGCACAGCGTCCTCGACCTGTCTCGGCTTTAACTGAATGGGCGGAGTGGGACAGCCGTTCAGCGTGAACTTGCCGTAGTCGATGAAGCGATGATACACCACACCTTTTCTGTTCGCACAGTGATTGAAGTGCATCGCATAGCCACAGCAGGCACATTTCACCATACCCACAAGCCAAGAGTTCATAGCCTTGCCGTTTGTCGGGAACTTGCTCTGGTGCGACTTCCTGTCCTGAACTCTCAGCCACGTTTCCGCAGGCACAAGCCCCTCATGGTAGGCTACCTTGACGAAATGCGTATCATCAAGCCCGGCGTGAACGAACAAACCGTGAATACCGTCATAGGCTTCAATATCGTCAAGCATTTCATATCCTTTGGAAAGAAAATAACGATACACTTCTTTATCCGCACGGACATACAGCGGATTCTCAAGAATACGGCTCAGGTGTGACCTGTCAAGATTTGAAATGCCTGTTTTCGTGCGTGGTGTCGGTCTTGAAGCATTGATACCGTTCTCTGTCATGTAGCGGATAATATCGGTCAGAGAGTTCTCAGGGTGCTGATACAGGTCATACGCCACACGCACCGCCTCAGCATTCTCCGAGGGAACAAGCACCGAGCCTGTTTTGCCGTTAATAGTCCGTCTTTCAGGAGTGTAGCCGAACTGAACTTTACCGCCCTGATAAAAGCCCGTTTCTCTTGCCTTAGTCTGGAAAGCATCAGCCACTCTTGCGGCGATCGTCTCACGCTCAAACTCCGCAAAATTCAGCAGATTGTTCCTCATCATACGTCCCTCTTTTGTCTCCGTATTGAACGGCTCAGAGAGCGAATAGACGGTCACACCGTAGCGGTCAAGCTCGTCCGTGATGTTAAGATACTCCCTCATGTTTCTGCTGAAACGGTCATACTTTTTCACGATAATTCTGCTGATAAGCCCCTCACGGGCATCGCTCATCATCTGCATAAATGCGGGACGGTGCATCACATCTTTGCCCGACTTGCCGTCATCGCAATAGATACGATAATCGCATTCTCCCACAAACCTGATACACTCCTCCTTCTGTGCGGAAATGGACAAGCTGTTGTTGCCCTTATCCTTGTCGCTGACGGAACGGCGTACATAGATAGCCGTGATACCGTCATTTGTTTTAGTTGTTCTTTTCATTGTTGACCTCCAATTGCGTTTGCAATCGGACGGTTGGTTTTACATCTATATCATAGCGCAACCGTCCGAAAATTGCAACAGCGTTCTTGTAACTGTAATCATTTTTCGGCAGATTGCCAGATCATTCAGTTGTTTCCTTTGTTCCGTTGCGGCGCATTGCACCGAGGAAAATATCGTACATCTTGTTGATCTTCTGCTGTCTGATATTTTCGGGAACATCATCAGGGTAAGAAACCTTTACTTTGATACCCTCGTCAGACACATAGTCAACTGCCTTCTCTCTTTTCTCTACGGCAGATGTTGTATTCAAATTTTAGTCCTTTCCGACAGCTTTTTCTTTCTCGCTGTCTGTCATTTCGGGTTTGGTTATCAGCATCATCGCATCTTTCAGCTCATGCTGGATCGTGTAAGTATCGCAGTACCAATTATCGACATACCGCTTGCAGAGGGCAAGCTGAATATCAAGAGGTCTGCGACGGAGCGTGCCTTCTGTCATACGCAGGAGTTTTGCGACAGCAGGCAGGAAATAAAGGCAGTCATCGCCCTTATGCTCCGCTATCTCGTCACGCTGTTTGGCATACTTGTCCGAAGTGAATTTTGCAATTATTTCATCAACGGACTCCTTGTAAATGCCGTCATAATTGAACAGCATACGCTCTTTATCAAACCGACCTTTGAACGGGATACCGCTTGCGGCGAGGGCAATGCTTATCTGCTGTCCCTTGTCAGTATCTATTGAAACATATTCCTTGTTGTTGCTCTCATAATCGTCACCAACGAGGAAAACATAGTCACTCATTCAAAGCCCCTTTCATCAATCCTCGTCAAACAGAGTACGGGGAGAATCCTCATACAAAGTAGCCTTGTCCTTATCAGCAGGAGCATTGTCCGTCAGACTATCAATATCCGAATCGGACATACCGCCATCACGGAGCTTTTCAAGCTGTTCATGCTCACGCTCGATAGCGGAGAACAGGTCTTTGCCGCTCAGCTTATACTTGTTGGCAAGCGCTGTCAGATAGAGCCTGTCATACTCTGCAAGCTCCTTGTTGAGTTGTGTCTGCTCCTCAGCGATTGTAGCCTGTCGCTTTGCGATCTTCTTTTCGAGTTTCGCCAGCTTGTCAGCGATAGAAGTCGTAGCCATATCATCACCACCATTCTGAATTTCTAATCGAGCCGAACTACTCAGCCCCATACTAAAATTATAGCGCACTTTCGGGGTGAAAGTCTATTCGCAGTGCGCATGAACTTGGGTGCGCCATAAAACTTTTCTTATCGTGAAAATGTTATGGGGAATTTTGAAACGGGCATAAAAAATGCAGAGCTGGTGTTGCTCTGCATTGGGTAAGTATATTCAGTTTTTGGTGCTAAGATAAATCAGAATTTATATCACAGAACCATCAGCAATGTTCCGGCTCCAATCAGGATACACCCCATCACTGACTTAAAAGTAAATTCTTCATGCAGAAAAACAAACGCCAGTATCAGCGTAATGACAACGGACAACTTATCAATCGGGACGACTTTTGAAGCGTCTCCCATCTGCAAGGCCTTGTAATAGCAAAGCCATGAGGCACCAGTAGCAAGGCCGGACAGAATCAGGAAAACCCAACATTTCTGGCTAATGTCTTTTATTCCTGCTTGCTGATGAGTAATAAATACCATTCCCCATGCCATGATAACAACAACCATTGTACGGATCGCAGTAGCCAGATTCGATCCGACACCTTCAATTCCTATCTTTGCCAATATTGATGTCAGTGCGGCAAAGATTGCCGAACCAAGCGCTAATAAAAACCACATAGTGATACTCCTTCAAATTCCGATTTACACGAGCAAGCCGAGTGCTTACTCCTACCTCTAAATTATATCATACCTTCCCCAAAAAAGCAATCTCATTTTCGAGAAATCCGCCCTCCAAAATCACTGTCATCATCAACAGAAATCCCGTGTTGAAACTATGCAAGAGGGAGAATCGTCATGAATAAACTGTAAACTTTTCGGATAATCATGAGCATTTTCTCAAAAACGTCGGTAGTAAAGTAGAAGGGTATTTTCATGGGCGGTCAGGCAGGGCAAAAATTTGAATGTAACGATAAGCATATCGACATTCAAAATCGTCTCAGGGAGAGCCGAACGGAAGGTTTCACCAGACTGCCGCCCACCCAGCATCATAACTGCGCCGAACCCCAGTAAAATACTCTCAGAGCCGTGTGGATACAGAGAAAAGTCGCATAGCTCCAAATCACGCAGGAGCGTGAAAATAGCCGTGAAACGGCGAAATACAAGTGAGGGCGTGGAACGCCCGATCAATTTTCACAAGCACGGTATGTCGTATTACGATTATGGAAAATCGTAAACCACATACGGCTTGTCAGGGGAAAATTCCCCTAAGACCCCTGAGAGGTCGGCACAGCCGACCGAGATACAGAAAGGAGACACAATGTCAATATTCAAAAAATCGGGTGAGGGCTTCCTTGCAAAGCTGTTCAAGCATAAGCAGGTGGAGGAGCTTGCGGAGGAACTTGCCCACACCTATGCGGACGAAATGCAGGAAGATATGCTGTCCGATAATCTCGAAACAGATACCGCCGAGGACACCGCTGCCGAGCCTGTTCCAATGCTGGAAGTCACAGAAACAGGAGAGGTTGACTTCACAGAACCGCCCGAAACCACCGAGGGTGAATCACCACCGCAGGACACAGCCGACAGTACAGAGCCGAGCGAAGTCCGCAAGCACCTTATCACATTCCGAGTGAACGACATGGAGCTTGAAGCGATCAACCGCAGATATGCGGAAACATCGTTCAAAAGCAGGGGCGATTTTTGCAGATATTCTGCACTCACTGTCATGAATGTTGAGGAAGATACCGAGGACATCAAGCAGATAGCACGGTACATTTCGTCTATCTCCAATTCGTTCAATCAGGTAGCCCACCGTGTCAACAAAGGCGGCAAACTTTACGATGAAGATATTGCCGATATGAAAGAGAGGTTAGAGGAAGTTTGGCGATTACTCGTATCCATACGATCCACACGGGAACATACGGTGCAATTGCTTATATCTGCAACCCAGACAAAACCGCAGACGGCAAATATGTTGTTAGCAACTTGTGCGTATCTACTCCATGTGGAGCATCAGAACAGTTTAGGAACATCAGGCAGTCAGTCGGCACAGGACGAAGCCGAAGCGAGTGCCAGCACATAATTCAGAGCTTCGCCCCTGGTGAGGTAACTCCTGAACGGGCTTTGCTTATCGGGCAGGAGCTTTGCAAGGCGCTTTTCAATGACGAGTATCAGTATGTTTTAGCTGTCCATGTAGACCATGAACATATCCATAATCATGTGATAGTAAACAACGTGAATTTCTACACGGGCAAGACTTTTGAAACCGAGCATAATCAGGGGAAAATTCCCGACCGAGCGTGGAGTAAACTTCGCACGATTTCCGACGAACTATGCAGAAAGCACGGACTTTCTATCATCGAAAATCCGCATCTTTCAAAGGGTAAAAGCCATTGGGAGTGGGAGCTTGACCAACAGAATTTGTCGTGGAAAGAACAGCTTAAACGAGCCATTGACGAGGTTATCAAGGTCAGCGAGGACTTTGAGGATTTCCTTGCGAAATGTGCGGATTTTGGTATTCTTGTTGACTACAATCCCGACCACAAAATTGACCTGAAATTTATGCTTGCGGAGCAAAAGGAACGCAATCCGAGGGCGAAATTTACAAGAGCGAAAACGCTGGGTTACTTCTACGAGAGCCAGCAAATCAGAAAGCGTATCGAGAGTTACAAGTACCAAATGTCGCACCGCCCGACAGCGAGAATTATTCGCACCACAACCGAGAAATTTCAGCAGTCTCAGGGCTTGCAGAATTGGGCAGACCGTGAGAATATGAAAGCGGCGAGCAAGGCGCTGAATGAAATGACAGCGAGCAACTCCACCCTTGAAGAATTGGAGAGTGCAGCTCACAGGGCGCTTGCTGAATTTATGGTCATGTCAACACCACAAATCGAATTGAGCGCCCGTATTCACAAAATGGAGGAGCAGATTCCTGCAATCGAGAAGTATCATGAATTTGTGGCTTATCACAAGAAATATGCTTCTCTGGAGGGCAAGGCGAAAACCAAGTACAAGAGCGATTTCTGCTATGAACTTGACGAGTACCACAAGGCTTACAAGAAGCTGATCGAGCTGTTTCCCGACGCTCATATACCGAAACTCAGCAAGCTGAAAACGGAGCTTGAAAAAGCCCGAACAGATTACGCTCAACAGAGTGCAGAACGTAAAGCCCTAAAAAAAGAAGCGGACAGGCTTTCAAGACTTGCGCAGCAGAAGCGTGACAATCAGAGAACGCTTGCCCGATATATGGAAAACGAACAAGCTGCCAAGAGAAAGAAAAGTCAGCTTGAATAAAGAGAGGAAGATTTTATGAGTAGAATAGGTTATATCCGTGTTTCCACGGAGCATCAGGAGACAGCGAGACAGCAGGAGATCATGTGCGACTATCAGGTTGACCGCATTTTCTCCGAGAAGATTTCGGGAGCGAACAAAGACCGTCCTCAGCTTAAAGCTATGCTGGACTATGTGCGTGAGGGAGATACTCTCTACATCGAAAGTATCAGCCGTTTAGGACGCTCCACGAAAGACTTACTGAACATCATCGACACCCTCACTGAAAAAGGGGTAACACTCGTCAGCCATAAGGAGAGCATCGACACCGATACTCCGTCAGGAAAGTTTATGCTCACCGTGTTCGCAGCACTCTCTCAGTTGGAGCGTGAGCAGCTCAAACAGCGACAGCGTGAGGGCATCGAGATTGCTAAGGCTCAGGGCAAGTACACCGGGCGAAAGCCGATTGAGATCGACTGGACGAGGTTCGGTCAGCTTTATGGGGAATGGAAGTCCAAGAGCATCACAGGGCGTGACTTTATGCGGAGAATGGGCTTGTCGGCAAACACTTTTTACCGCCGTGTCAGGGAGTATGAAGCGGAACACGGGATCGCAGAGCCTGTTTCTGCATGAGCATATTGCACCGAGGATTTTTATAATATTGCTGCGCCCTGCACAATTATTATTACAATTACTCCGCAGGGCTGGACTCCTGTCTTGTCATGGGATATAATGTATTTACAAAAAACACAGGAGGGATACAGCTATGTTAAAGATACCCGAATTGGCTATGCCGAGATCACGCAAGGTCACTACTGTCTGCAATGGTAAGCGTGAGGTCTGGACCGACTACGAAGAAGCAAAGGCATATTTCCTCGAAATGATGATGACCGCCGAGGGTGAGGAGCGTGACCGAGCAGAGTGTGTATACATTCAGCTACTTCACGGACTTGACGAGTGCAGCGATGAGGACGAGTAATCAGCGTAAGGGCTTTGCAGTAATGCAGAGCCTTTTGCTATGCTCAGACGAACGGAAATGCCCCTCAGAGCCGTCCGAGCCTGCGGAGCGGAAAACTAACCGCCTGAAAAGAAAAGACCTGAGAAGTGCTTGTGTGAGCAAATCTCAGGCCTTTGTGAGTTATTCAGTTCCAAAAGGGTATGCTGTCATTGTGGCGCGCGCCATAATGCTGATTTGAACCTCAGCGGAACGGAAAGTGAGTGTGTCATTAGACTTTGGGCTATTGGCGCATCTTATGCCACTACTTGCAGGGCATTGTTCTTGATACTCTCAATTGTTTGCAGGATAGCATTTCTCGTCTTTGCATCAAACATCTTGATAAAGCTGTACGGCTTATCAAACGGCGGTTTCATCAGTATTTTTATATCCTCGATATAGCCGTTGTTCTCAATATGATTGATGATCTTCAGGATAAACTCGATCTGCCTTTGGTTGAGTGAGCTATCGTTGATAAATACTGAAAATGCGGACATAGCACTCTCATGGTCGAGCTTTGCGATCTTGCGGATCAGCAGACCAAAAGGTGTATCACCGTACTCACGTTTGTAGTCATCACTGTCTCCGAGTTCCTGCGTGAGTATTCTTTCAAGTTCAGCATAGTCCTCTTTGGTAAGAGGAAGATTATGATTCAGCTTATAAATAACTGCATCGTTCTTATGCTCCTCAACATAGCGGTTGACCTTTTTGCGATAGTCCTCAAAATCATAGGCGGCACCGAGAGCGTCACCTTCTTTGCTTTCAAGCACAGGATCATCGAGCCTTGTGAATATCTTTGGCTTTTTTCCTCCGCCACCGTCAACAAGAAACTGCATCAGGTCACGAAGCTCCTGCCGTACTTTTTCCATCGTCAGAATACTGATATTCTCCCAAAATGTATCTGTCTGAATATCCTTGATCAGCGTGAGTTTCTGCTTAACTTGCGGTATTGTCGCTTTTCGCTCCAACAATTCAGCGGTCAGGCAGAGCTGATTTCTCAGGTAGTTCATTGTCGGCAGCTTGTCGATATTGGCAAGCATCATTCCGTACATGAAGTTATCAAAACGCTTTGCGTATTCGTCCGTGTCGTTCGTGGTGATAAGCGGAGCGATATGCTTTTGAAGTTCCAGTATATCCATATCGGACAGAGATACCCATTTTTCGGGCTTCTTGAATTTCTCAACATATTCTGTTTTGAGTCTTACCGATACAAGGTCATAGGACAGAGCGCACACTCCGCCTTGACAGGTATCTACCAACTGCTTTCGGAAATCCTGATAGGCATCATCGGAGAAACTGCTGTCCTGCAATGCAAATACCAACCGCACCTGCTTACAGAAGATATTTTCGGTCAGGGATTTTGTTTCGCCCGTTTCATAGCCGTTTTGGTGTTCTCTGAAATACTCGAAATTACCGCAGTAATCGAATATCAGGAAACGGCACTTGCCCTCATATTCGCCGTCTATGCCGTCAATGCAGGCGAGGTCTTTGCAAAGTCTTGTACCTCTGCCTATCATCTGCCAGAATTTCGTTTTTGAGCGTACCTTCTTGAAAAATACAAGGTTGACACATTCGGGAACATCAATACCCGTGTCCATCATATCGACCGAAACAGCAATAATGGGCATTTTATCGGGTATCTTGAAATCGTCGATGATTGTCTGGGCATAGCTGTCATCACAGGTGACACGCTGGGCGAATGTGCCGTTATATTTCGGATAGAGCTTGTTAAAACGCTGTACGATGAACTCAGCGTGTTCCTTGTTCTGAGCGAAAATGATCGTCTTGCCGAGCCTGTCACCGCCGTGAACTTTGATACCACGCTCCATCAGGTCTTGCAGGACGGTATCTACCGTTGTTTCGTTAAACACGAACTTGTTGAGCTGTGCCGATGGGATAAAGTCAGGGACATAGCCGTCCTCAGCAAAATCGTCCTCATAGCGTTCCTTATCCTCATCGGAGAGATCATCATAGGTGATACCTTCCTCAAGGAATTTCGTCTTGACCTCATAGTTATAGTACGGCACAAGCACATGATCTGTATAGACCGCCGTTTCGTAATCGTAGGCATAGGTCGGCACACCGTTCTCGACCTCAAAGAAATCATAGGTGTTGCGGTCAACATCGGTTTTAGGTGTAGCGGTCAGACCAACCATGATCGCATCGAAATACTCAAAGATCGCACGATATTTCTTGAAAATGCTTCTGTGGCTCTCGTCAGTGATGATAAGGTCAAAGTGTGCAGGAGAGAACAGCGGTACGCCGTCCTTTGTTTTTGTGCTGTCGATCGCATTCAGTATCGTAGGATATGTAGAGAACACGATACGGGCATTTCTATCGTCCTTGTTACTGCACAGATTGCACAGTGACATATCGGGCAGATAGTTCTTGAAATCGTCCTTTGCCTGCTTGACGAGTGCTGTTCTGTCAGCAAGGAACAGGATATTTGTGATATATCCGCCACGGCTCAGAACATCGGTCAGACTTGAAGCCGTCCTCGTTTTGCCTGTACCCGTAGCCATGACCAGCAGAGCCTTGCGAAAGCCCTCATCTATATGTTCACATACCGCACGGATCGCTTCTTTCTGATAATAGCGGTCTGTGATCCTGTCATCTATGGGAATTGTTGACAGCTTCTTGCGTGTTTCACGGCGGTTCATCAGCTTTTCAAGATCGGACTTTGTGAAGAAACCGCTGACCTTCCGCTGCGGAGAGGACAGATCGTCCCAGAAGTATGTTTCAAAGCCGTTTGAGGTGAACATCATCGGTCTGCGCCCGAATTTACGCTCTAAGCAGTCCGCATAGAGAACTGCCTGTTTTCTGCCGATATTTGGGTCTTTGCTTGTCCGCTTTGCTTCAATGACAGCAAGGGGCAGACCGTCACGCCCAAACAGTACATAATCGCAGTAACCTTTCTGTCCGAGGACACCGTTCATATCGGTGACTTCATATTCTTCCCACACATCGGCATCAGTACCGCCGAACTTCCAGCCCACCCATTTCAGGTCTACATCAATGTATATTTTTCGTGTCTTAAACTCTGAGAGGTCAGTAGGGGCAAAGGTACGGCTTTCCTGTTTTTCTTCTTTTTCGGCGGTAAGCGTAGCCGACATTTCGGCAATTTTCGCCTGCAAAGCCTTGATCTCGCTGTCCTTCTGCTCGATAAGAGACTCCTGCTCTTTGATCTTTTTGGTGTCGATCACGACCTTTTCCGTCGGTATGAGGGCAGGATCAAAGTGCCGTTCCACATAGTCCGAGCCATAGCAATAGTCCACCCATTCGATGAACTCAAACAGGCTTTCAAGTGCAAGCAGAGCGTCAGCCTTATTGACCGCCCTCTCTGTATGCACAGAGAGATTGCCGAGCCTGATAATAAACGGCAGTTTACCCCAAGTCTGGCTGTCAAGGGCGAAGCGGAATGACGGCTCATGGATCAGCGATTGCAGATTGTCCTTATAGGGCATACTGATCGTGTTATCGGCAGAATACACCCATTTCACGGCGAGTTCCAAAGCCTTGCGGCAGCCCACCGCACACATAGCAGGAGAGGTTGCATAGACCTTTTCGGCTTCAACGGCAGCTCCCGAAAAGAGAGCGTAATCGGCTATATTGCTTAAAAATTCAAAATTGGTCATTAAGTCTCACTCTCCTTATGATTTTCTTTATATTGATAGCGATAAATTTCGATTTGTCGGTCTGCTCTACAAAGGCGGCGAATTGCTCTTGTAGTTCCAAATCAGCAACAGGTATCAATAAATCTGATATATTCTTTAGGCTTAAATTCGCCTTATCACCGCCAACTTTCATGAAGTCATAGGCTCTTAATGCTTCATCAGAATTAAGAAATGTTAGTAAGAAAGATGTATTTAGTACATTAGGCTTTAATCTAACAAGTGCAACAGCTTGGTTAATATTTGCAAGTTCATCGCTATCATATACTGCTACACGACCGATTGAAGCGTTTACGATGTTAATCAATATATCGTTTCGCTTTAGAACAGAACGAGGTAATATTTTGTTGATATCATTTGGCAGATATTTCTTTTTGGTAAAATCCAAATATCCCTCACGAACATTCTCACTTGTAACAAATAAAGTTCCTTCCTCAGCATAATCTATTCCTTGCCATTTGGGTGAAGCACCTTTGGTAATCAGATCAGCGTACTCTTCAAGTTTACGTCTTTCAGTGATACCGCCAAACATCTCCACAAACCGTGACTTGACAAGTACATCAAGTTTTTGCAAGATACCGCTACATAGCTCAATCAGCCTATCAATTTTGCGTAAATTATCGGCTATTTTGCGCTGTTCCTCTATCGTTAGAAGTGGCAGTTTCTCTTTTTGGTAGTCCTTAAAGTAGATATGGGGAATGGTAGCGCCTGAAAAATACTTAGCAAGGTTCATATATGTAACCGCATAGTATAGATATTCCACGCAAACATCATCATTTGGAATAAGATACTGCATCGTGCCAATAATAGAGGTTTTTTCAGGCAGGAGCATTGTTCTTCCTATTCCTGCACCGTCCTTAACCACAGCAATATAGGGCTTATCCTGATGATAAAAGTCAACATCTTTGATATACCCACTTGCGCCGTAGATACCATAAGAGCCATTATTCTGCTCTATGTCCTTTTGTGCTATACTTGAACTGCCCTTAGTGCAGACCTCTCCGAGTGTCACATACTTCTTCATGCTGCCACCTCCTCAGAGGTCAACAGCAACCGCCCGACAGACCGTGATTTGAAATCTATCCGATATATTTTCGGTGACTTAGCTTCACATTGTTCTGATCGACCATAGCATACTGCATCGTGGTGTCGATTTTACTATGACCGAGGAGTTTCTGCACTTGTTCTATGGGCATTCCCTTGTCAATAGCCCTTGTAGCGAGGGTGCGCCTGAACTTGTGAGGGTGAACCTTTGTAATGCCGAGTTTTCGCCCCAATTCCCGAAGCCTGATCTCCACACCGCTGATTTTAAGGCGGCAATGCGGTTTCAGGAGTGACACGAACAAGGCAGGATCATCGTCCGTTCTCGAATCAAGATAGTTTTTCAGGTGTATCTTAGTCCGAGCATCGAAATAAACAGGACGCTCCTTGCTGCCTTTACCGAAAACAATGCACTCTCGGCTCTCAAAATCAACATCGCCTCTGTTCAGCCCGACAAGCTCACCGACACGCATTCCTGTTGAAGCAAGCATATCAATAATAGCGAGATCACGCAGATTTTCACAGTTATCACGCATACGCTCCAACGCTTCATCGGTATAGGTTTCCTTGACAGTCTTAGCCGACTTTATCTTGTGTATCCGCCGAACGGGACTTTTCAGGATATAGTCCTCGTCCTCAAGCCATGAAAAGAAGCTCGACAGGATACGGCGGATATTGTCGATATTGCCCTTACTGCAAGCATTATCTTTCTGATACTCCGCAAGATACTCCCTCAGATCGTCAGTCGTAATATGCGTGATATGCTTGTCGGTGTCGGAAAGCATCTTGTTGATAGTGGATTGATAGTATTTCAGCGTTTTTTCGCTGCACCCCTCAATCCTCTTAGCGTTTATAAAAGCGGTCAGCAGCTCTCCGTTACCCAATTCGGGCGTATCTGCTTTATCGCTGTTTTCCGTGATTTCCACATTCCACAGGTTACGCTCTAATACCTTTTGAAGCTGTAAAAGCTGGGCATTATCGAGGTAAGGGAGCATTTCCTGTGTAATGTTAAGTATAATTTGTTCTTTCATTTGGTACACCTCATTTGATTTTAGTGTACCAACGTCCTGCTCCGACATAAGTCTTATTCAGCTTTATGCAATCCTTCGCCCGGACCACCAACATAGCGACTCTTTGCTATTTCTTGAAGATTTTCATCGTCATTTGTCACCTTATTATCTGTTGGTATTCGTATTGTTATGTTTTCCTGAGTAGATGATAATTTGGGAAAATATGAAGGATTTGCTATAAAAAATTCTTGAATTGGTAAGTAATAAATCGTTTCATCTGCTAAATTAACTAATAATACGACATAAGAGTTTGCTCTGGACAAAGCGTAATTAAGGGTGCTACGTTTAAGCTCTAAAGAGATATAATCCCCAGAAACGTTAAACTTTGGTTTTGTACGTCCTTTGACCTGGCATTCAATGATATTTCCTGTCCATTCGTCATTTTCAGTTAATTCCAAGCAGCAATCTATACCGACATCAACACCAGTATAGTCTCTATACTCCCAATGATCTGCATTGAACTTGTAATGAACAATGCCTTTCGCTCTTGAACCGGATGCTCTATTATCATCATCTATCGGATAGTTTTGTGCCATAATATCACCCAAAATACTCCTGCATCAGTGCCTTTTTCAGCGTTTCAGCCCTTTCAAGCACCTGCTTGACTGCCAATTTCGATTTGTCGGTCTGCTCTACAAAGGCGGCGAATTGCTCTTGTAAGGCAATAGGTGGTAATCTAAATTTTAATCCCTTAATTATGGTTAGATTGAGTCCGTCCATAATAGCACCCTTAGAATTCAATGATAGCTGAGATAATAATTCTGGATGGATTTGAATAGCTTTAGCAATAAAAGTTGAATTTGCTAAATTTCTATCGAGTGTTAGGCAAGCTAAATGCTTTGTGTTTATAGCAAGAGGAATGTCTATTGGAATGACAGCAGATCTACCTACTGTTCCCATAATGGTAATGATAACATCAAGAGGTTTTACAGTGTATCTTTTTAGTTGCTGATATTTTGCTTCTGTGATATACCTCATTCTGTTATATGAAAACTCATTCTCTACGGCATTGTCAATGCCGAGAACAAATACGCCACTATCTACAAACTCATCATGATGCAATGCGCTTCCAAACGGTCCTGTTCTCATATCCGTGCATATATCCTGAATATGTACATATTTCCAATCGTTTGTTCCACAAAACATCTCCACAAACCGTGATTTGACAAGCAGATCAAGCTTTTCAAGGATAGCGTTGCAGAGGTCTATTGTGTGGGTTACTTTGTCGAGGTTAGAGACTATTATGTGTTGAACACTTGTATCCTCGGTATATTCAAAAGTAAAACTACCTATATCACTTTTTTTGATATTAGGCATACAAGCTCCTGAGCGAAGTTTCATTATTCTATCTTGTTGGCTTTTCAAGGCATAATATAGATACTTCACTTCACACCTTAAATCATAAAGATAGTAACAATGCGCACCACACCAAAATGGGGCTGGCATATAATTCACATATCCACATGAATTACCACCTTCACTTATTGTAATAGTGCCGCCTGATACATTGAAATCACTCCATTTACCAGAGGGGTTTATACCTCCATTTAGATAATCATATTCACCATTATCAATAAGTTCATCACCATTGATTTGACTGCCTTTAGAAAAGCAACAAATATCTTTTAATTGGATTTTACTCATTCAGCAATCCTCCCAACTCCGACAGCACACCGCCAAGCTCTTTGTAAAGCCCGTCAAGGTCTGCCATGATCTCGCTTGTCGGAGGATATTCCACCGCCACATATTCGGTTTTCTTGTACTTGTTGATAGACAGGTCATAGTCGTTGTCCACGATCTCCAGCTTTGGCACAAAAAAGCTCTGCTCTGTGCGCTCCCTGTCACGCTCACCGTCAGGGTTGTGGAATCGGGCGATAATATCGGGAATATCGTTTTCAGCTATCTCCGAGCGCTTGTCATCAAGGGAGAAACCGTCCGCCCTCATATCATAGAACCACACGTTATCCGTGCCGCCTGCATCGGTCTTGACGAACACCAGCACCGCCGTGGAAACGCCTGCATAGGGCTTGAAAACACCGCTGGGCATGGAAATAACGGCTTTGAGCTGATGATTTTCGATCAGTTCCTTGCGGATAGACTTGTGCGCCTTGCTCGAACCAAACAGCACACCGTCAGGCACGATACAAGCACATCTGCCGCCCTTTTGCAGCAGACGCAGGAACAGTGCAAGGAACAGCAGTTCCGTCTTTTTCGTGTTTGTGACAGCTTTCAGGTTGTCGTTGATACTCTCCGCATCAACAGAACCCTTGAACGGCGGATTTGCAAGGCAGACGGTGTATTTGCCGCTGACGCTGTTCTGCTTTGAAACGCTGTCCTTATAGTCAATATCGGGATTGGTGATAGAATGGAGCATCAGGTTCATAGCCGAGATACGGAGCATCGTCTGGTCAGTATCATAGCCCGTAAAGGTCTTTGTAGCAAAGTCAGCCCATTGCTCATCGGTCATGGTATCCTCATAATGCTTACGGATATATTCGGCTGCGGAAACGAGAAATCCGGCTGTACCGCAGGCAGGATCGCATATCACATCGTCGGGAGTGGGTGCAACCAGCTCCACCATCATCTCACGGATATGTTTCGGAGTACGGAACTGTCCGTTTTGACCTGCCGTAGAGAGCTTACCGAGCATATACTCATACAGATCACCCTGCATATCGAGGTCAGCTATATCATGCTCATAAAGATCGTCAAGCCCCGTGATGATTTTCTGCAACACCTGCGGATTAGGGATAACGAACACGGCACTATCCATGTATCGAGTGAAAGCTGTCTGTTCCTGTTCACCGTCCTCACGGTCTGGAATTTCTATCAGCTCACCCTTATCGTCAAAATCAGGGAGCTTGCCATACTTCATTTTCTTTACCGCAGGAAAGGCATATTTCGAGATAATACTGAAAATATCACGAGCGTCCTTATCCTTGAACTTGCTCCAACGCATAGCCTGTCCGATCTCCGACTGAGGAAAGATCAGATCGGCAGTATCGCCCGTCATATTGGCAAATTCTTCGTTTTCAAGCTCTTTTTCATCGAGGGAGCGTATAAACATCAGATAAGTGAGCTGTTCAATGACCGTCAACGGATTGGTGATACCGCCAGCCCATATATCAGTCCATATTTTATCTATCTTATTCTTAATGACACCGGTAATCATTGTAAACCTCCAACTACCTCACATAACGCAAGGTATTATCCATTATATTATAGCACAATCTGCACAAATAGTCAATGATTCGACGGGCGTTTTTCTAAATATTTCACCGAGGACTTATAAGTCCAGTATGGGCAAAAAAATAAGGCTACTGCATCTTTTACAGTAGCCATCGCTTATTTATTCAGAACATCGCTCATATTCAGCAGAGCATCTGCTTTTTCATCAGACAGCCTGCGGAAATTCTCAATCAAGTGCCGTTCTTTCTCCGTAAGATAGGTGCATTCCGTATCATCATTGAACATCTCCGCAAGTGAAGAACCGAGAGCGACTGCCAGACGATTCAGCGTTTCAATGGTGGGCTGCCGTGTGCCTTCTTCAATGCCCTTGATATGGTGTCCCGACACTCCTGTGAGCTGTGTAAGGCGGTACATAGACATTTTCTTATCTTCCCTAAGTTTGTGCAGTTTCTTGCCGACTTCCATAAAACCGCCCCTTTCTTATTGGTTACTATTATTATATACCTTATCGGACAATAAAATAATATCCGTGTGGGCTTGAATATATGGACATTTAGGTGTATAATATATGGTAACAAAAGTGAATAGGAGCAGTTGCTATGAATATTTACACAGTTTGCTTTTTTGGGCATGGATACATAGAGCGTGGAACGGAGATAGAAAACCGCCTTGACAAGCTCCTTCATGACCTGATAACGCAGAAGGAGTATGTTGACTTCATGATCGGACGGGACGGCGATTTTGACCTGCTTGCTTCTGCTGCCATTAAGCGAGCTATCCGCAATTACGGTTACGGCAATACCCATTTTACACTCGTCCTGCCATACATGAAAGCAGAGTACCGTGACAACGAAAAGGAGTACCTTGACTATTACGATGAAGTCGAGGTGTGTGCTGAATCGTCCATAGCACACCCCAAGTCCGCTATCCAAGTCCGCAACCGCAGTATGATCGACAGAGCAGACCTTGTGGTATGCTGTATACAGCATAAAAGCGGAGGAGCTTATGCCACGATACGCTATGCGGAGAAACAGGGCAAGAAGATAGTGAACCTTGCAAACGAAAACTGAATAAGCATCTGAAAAGAAAAAATCAGGGCTATGCCTTCCGTACACGGTCACGGAGGACATAGCCCTTTCCTTATGCTGTAAATGTATCAGTCCTGAATCTCCTGCATCATAGTCGCACCGTCCTTGAAACCGACCTTGTAGGCAGCTCTCATTTCAGCGGCAGCAGTCTCGCTCACACAGTCCAGAATCTTGTGAAACACATCAATCTGCTCCTCACTCAGCGAATCTTCAAAGGGGATACAGAGCTTATTAAACTCATCGGAGAACTCAGCGGAGTGAATATCGCCCTGTCTGTAATTGTACATCGCATCAATCATTTGTATCTGTCCTTTCGGTTTTATTGCTGTAAAACCAACCGTCCAACATTACCAAATAATCGTTGCTAAGGTGTTGCTTACGGCACACCGCTGAGCAACTCGATAACGGAGCTGCACACGATGATGCGTTATCTCGAATACGACTTTCTGAAGGAACACGGTCTGCATCACTTCGACAACTGGGTTTCCGTATTCGGCGAGCAGAAAACGGAATGGGAGCTGAAACCTGCGGGCAATGGCTTCAAGGAACGTACACGCATTGCGAACTACACAGGTCTGCCAGAGCTCATGTCGATGTTCAAGCAGATCGCTGATATACGCACTGCTGACACACTTAAACTTGATGTTCCGGAGTGTGAATATCATGTAGTCAACGTGGAAGCTACTCCTTTCCAGCAGAAACTTGTACAGGAGCTTTCGGACAGAGCCGATGAGATAAATGCCGGCAACGTTGATCCGAGCCGGGACAACATGCTGAAGATCACGTCGGACGGACGCAAACTCGGACTCGACCCGCGCCTTATCGACCCGTCGTTTGAAGACGACCCTTCCACAAAGCTTAACCGCTGTGTGGAAAACGTGGCACGCATACATGCCGAAACGGCTGCGGACAGGCTTACACAGATAGTTTTCTGTGATCTCGGCGTACCGCATAAAAACACCGCCGAAACAGAAATCGCCGGCGAAGATACCGACGATGCAAACGATAATAAGTCAATGGCGGAAATTGATTCACTGGAAGAAGAATGCGACTTCTGCGTGTACGACGACATACGTGACAAGCTGATCGCACGTGGCATTCCGGCAGACGAAATTGCCTACATACACGATGCGAAGAACGAGAAGCAGAAATCCGAGCTTTTCGAGAAAGTACGCAATGGTGACATCCGCATCCTGCTTGGCTCAACCGCCAAGATGGGAACCGGTACGAACGTCCAGAAAAAGCTGATCGCTGTCCACGATATCGACATACCGTGGCGTCCGGCGGATCTGCAGCAACGCGCCGGACGTATTATCAGACAGGGCAACGAAAACAAGAATGTTCAGATATTCAGGTACGTTACCAAGGGTACGTTTGATGCGTACAGTTTTCAGACTCTTGAAAACAAGCAGCGGTTTATCAGTCAGATCATGACTTCAAAAACTCCAGCCCGCAAGTGCGAGGACGTTGACCAGCAGGCTCTGACTTATTCAGAAATCAAAGCTCTCTGTACAGGTGACGAACGTATCAAGGAAAAGCTGATGCTCGACAATGATGTAAAGGAACTGAAAGTCCTTGCCGCCGAATACCGCAACACGGTGTACGAGATGGAAGACAAGATAAAGGCTTTTCCTGAAAAAGAGGAGAAAATAACCGCTCTGCTTGACGGACTTCACACCGACCGTGAAGCTCTTAGAAAGCTTACGTTCGATCCCGAGACGAAGCGACCAGTATTCAGAATTACTATCGGTGACAAGGAATACACGGATAAAAAGGAAGCTGCAAAGGCTTTCGAGGGTGCTGCACTTTCTGTAAAGTACGCCGACACACCAGTTAAGATCGGTAGCTTTCAGGGCTTCGACCTGTCGGTTACGATACACAGTGAAATGATGGGCGGAGGCATGTCTGCCACGATAAACGGTGCCACCGTTCACAGCACGAAGCTTATTGAAAGCTTTGCCCATAACCTCAACCGCCTTGAATCGGCACTGTACAATATTGACGGCAGGATAGCAAGTGTAAAAGACAACCTTGCACAGCTGAGGATCGACTATTCCGAAGCTCAGAAGATCGCCTCAGAACCGTTTCCACATGCGGAAGAACTGGAAACGAAGGAAGACAGGCTGAGAACGCTTACGGAGGAACTGAACCAAGAAGCGATCGAAGCGAAAAAGAACGCACCGAAACGTGAGAAGACCTGTTACTTTGAAAGGGCGAAGCTGAAACGTGATGCTATGAGGATAGCGAAGAAGCCGAAGCAGAGTAAAAGCAAGGAGCAGGATAAGACAAAGGCGGGGTTGGAGTGATTAACTTTATCCCTGTAATAAAGCCAAAATTATTGATGTACAATAACTATTTATGAATACTGATAATAAGCTCTATCTATTTTAAAGGATGGAGCTTTTATCTTATCAAGCAGTATATTACATTAAGAATAAATCCAAATTGAAGAACAGATTAACTGATAGTTTTTGAAATTTATACTTTCGCTTGATTTTTTGGTAAAATAATGTTATAATCTAAGCATAGTACATGTGCATATTCAACAATTTTGTGATATAAGAGGGGGATTAGTATGACAATGCATATGAGTCTTAGACTAGCCTGGCATGATAAAGGATGGAATGGACATATTTGTGATAATCCATGTAATAATCCTTACTGTGTTGGTGCTCATTCATATCCTGGAGATCTAATCGCTACAAAAAGGGATCTAAATTTTGAAAGCTCTCACAATGGTGAGTCAGCTGAAAAATTTCCTTGTGAAATCGCTTGCGGATTAAGCATCAATGCTTTCGGTAAAGAAACAATACAAACAAAAGTAGATCCACCTGACTGGTGGGGAGAAGGAAATGCAGATGCTGTTATACTGACTCTTCCACCAGCAACTGCTTGTACATGGTGTTATGAAGCTATGTATAAGAAAGACGTTTCTACGGAAGCAGGAAGTACACAAACCTATAACTATGAAAAACGTTTTAAAAACGCCCAGGACTATTTTTCACAGTTTGAAGAAGAAAAATCTCTTGTTTTCTATTATGCAGGCTATAGTAATCCTTTCTCAGAAGGTGAAGAAGAAAACTACGTTATCGTAGGTGTTTCAAGATTAAAGAAAATAGACGGTTTTCATTTCTATGAAAATACTACAGAAGAAATAAAGCAGAAATACGGCGGTGGATTTGCGTGGCAGAAACCTGTTACTTCAAATTATCCCGAAGAAGGATTCTGCATTCCATATTGGAAGTATATCGACAACAACGAGTTATCTGAACGACTTGTAATAAAACCGATAAACAGAACCCCATTTAAGTATGGAAGTCGTGAAGTAACAAATGATGATGCAATTGAAGTCATTCATCAATTGCTGGAAACTATCGATGTTTTAATCGAGATTGGTGATGATACTGAGGATTGGAAAAAAAGAAAAGACTGGCTCAACTCTGTTCTTAATGAACTTTGGAAAGCACGAGGACCTTTTCCGGGAATGGGTTCTGTCTTAGAAGCGTTAGGATTACCTGATCTCATCAAACCTTTCTTTGATATAACAGATGACAATGGAAGAAAAGTTTTTTATAAGCAACTGGAAGAGCTCCTTAATGGTGAGACAGAAATTATTTCAGGAATTGAGTACAATAGCAAGGATTTAAAGATTGTACGTCGTCAGTTTCAGATGATGGAAGATGCTGAAAAAGAGCTCTTGTTACATTTACTGCCACGATTTGATCTTACTACAAAGCAAGTAAGAGGAATCATTTCAGATGATCGTGAAAATGTATCTATCACAGCTACAGTAAGTGAACTTGTCGAAAACCCATATATTATCTTTGAACAGTATGTAGGCGATGATTCTGACGACTCTATTCCTTTTTATAAAATTGATAATGGCATTATTCCTTCACCGGAATATGGTCTGGATGAAATTCTTGATACAGGATCCACAGAACGTTTACGTGCATTATGTGTAGACGAATTACACAGAATTCCAGCACATTCATTTGGCAAGGCAGAAGCTCTACTTAATTCAATAAACGCAAGACTTGACCGACTGCCTGAATGGAAAAGATATGTTTATTCTCTTAAAAATTTTAGTGTAGAAAAAGTTATCTTAAATGGCGGACTGTTCATGAGAACCGATGAAGATAAAAACCTGTATCTTTATATTCGAAGCGTATATGAAGATGAGAGAACTGTCGAAGATGTTTTCAGGAAGCTGGCGGATCGAGCAGATATTGAACTTAAAATACCTATCTCAATTGAAAAATTCAAGAAAAATCTGAAAAATGATAGTTCGAAGCTACTTGATAATGAAGAAACCGCTGAAAAGTATGATCACATCCTGACCAAGCAATCAGAAGTATGCATGCAGATTTTCAGAAAGCCAATATGTGTATTGTCAGGTGCAGCTGGCACCGGAAAAACTACAGTCATAAAAGCTATTCTTGATAATATCGAAAGAGTACATGGGGCAGGAACAAGTTTTCTGTTGATGGCTCCAACAGGTAAAGCTGCAGAGAGAATTAAAGTTCAGACTGGGAAACCATCATCTACCATTCACTCTTTTCTTGCCAAGAACGGATGGATTAACAAAAATATGACGTTTAAGAGAACCGGCGGCAAAATGAGTCAAGATATAAATACCCTCATTCTTGATGAGGCTTCCATGATTGACCTGAATTTGTTTGCAACGCTTATAAGAGCTGTAAACTGGAATAGTATACAGAGACTTATTTTAGTTGGCGATCCTAACCAACTTCCGCCTATCGGCAGAGGAAAGGTTTTTGCTGAAACGATTGAATGGCTGAAAAAAAGTGAAGAATATGCTGACAGTGTCGGTGTTCTTACCGAAAACATAAGACAACTTGTAAATACAGTTGAAGGCAATGGTACAGGTATTCTTGAACTTGCGAATGTCTTTATTCAGGAAAAACAGGTAAACGGCGATGACTCAGATGCTGCTGCAAAGCTGAAGTCAGAAAAAGAGGAAATCTTTACAAAGATTTTGGAAAACGCAAATGGGGATGTTGATAAGGATCTGAGTGTTTATTTCTGGAAGGAACAGGATGATCTCGAAAAAGTAATTAAGGACAGATTAATAACCGATATGCAAATTCTGACTGGAAAGAGTGCAGAAACAGAAAAAAAGTTACATGAACTCTGGTCAGAGGCAATCAAAGATGCACCTGAACGATTTCAGATTATCTCACCTTATCGTGGAGAGTTCTACGGTACAATGTCAATCAATACTTTTATGCAGAGTACCTTTAACGGATACTGGAGCAGAAGACTTAATGTAGATGGTATCGGTTTATTTGATAAAGTTATTCAGATCAGAAACAGACCTGCATCTGACAAGGCTTATGTTTATGACTGGAATGCAAGAAAACCTGGAAGACAAGAAGTATTTAACGGAGAAATCGCAACTGTATCTCCGATGGCATATGAAACAAAAAAGATATCATGGATGACAAACATCCAGCATTTCCAGTGTAATTTTTCAGGAAAAACAAGAGCTGGTTACAGCTATGTATACGGAAAGTTTCTTGGTAAGGATGATAAGGGATATTGGATTCCAGATCAAAAGGTAACAGACAACCTCGAACTTGCATATGCAATCAGCGTTCATAAATCACAAGGTTCTGAATTTGATTATGTATACATAATCATTCCTAATAAGGAAAGTCACCTTATGACAATGGAACTACTCTATACAGCACTTACAAGAGCACAGCGTCATGTTACGGTTTTTCTGCAACAGGATATCAGCACACTTACTACTATGAGCCATGTAGAAAAATCAGCAGTCAGAAAGATTAATTCTTCTGTATTTGAGTTTGATCCTCTTCCTGATGAATTGCTTTACAGCGGTGATTGGTACAAAGAAGAAAGAAAACTTGCTACTTTATCAGAATACTTTGTAAGATCCAAATCGGAAGTTATCATAGCAAACATGCTTGTTTCCGAAAATGTACCATTTGTATATGAAGAGCCGTTATATGCGAATGACGGTACAATGTTTCTGCCTGATTTTACAGTTACATTTCAGGGTGAAAAATATTACTGGGAACATGTCGGCAGGCTTGATTTGCCTGATTACAAGGCGCACTGGGAGCTTAAAGAAAAATGGTATAACAAGCACTTCCCTGGTAAACTGATAACCACTTATGAAAGTAAGGATCTTTCTACAGAAGCCATGAATATTATCAAATCACATTTATGAGAACACAAATGAAACGTGCTAAGTGTTGTATAATCTTACACTAATGAATAACCCCCACATAAATTCAGTGGGGGTTGATTTTTTTATAGTGAACGCATAAAAGATTTTTATTTTGATTGATTATAAGCGAGCCAAGTTTGGTAAAATCAAAGCTTGTATTATTGAAAATCAAAAAACTAACTGCGTTCACTATAATTTATGGATATTTGAATTTTCAGCTCAATTCCGAGAGTGAACGCATAACAAGGTCAATATCCTTATTCTCCAATTCCTGAATAATATGAAGATATGTTTTCTGCGTTGTAGTCATACTTGCATGTCCAAGACGACGTGCAACACTGGCTATAGAAACTCCTGCAAATAGTAGCAAAGAAGCATGAGTATGCCTAAGTCCATGAACCGAAATAACAGGTACACCAGCTTTCTTACAATGCCGTTCTAATATGTCATTCACAGTAGAATTATAAACCTTCTGACCAGCTTTAACAAAAATCGGCTTATCTTCAGGAAGCCCCTTTATAAGCCCTGTAAACTGAATTACTGTCTGCCAGTCAAGTTGAATTTTACGTACAGAAGAACGATTCTTAGTAGGTAAAAATCCCGTTCCCTTTTTATAATCCCAGGTCTTATTGATTGAAAGAGTCTGATGAGGAAAATCAAAATCTTTAGGCGTAAGTGCCAATGCTTCTGAAAAGCGCATTCCTGTCTTAGCCACAAGCATTATAAACCAGTCCCAGTTAATATCTGAGCCAAGATTAAGCGTTATAAGCATTGTATGAAGTTCAAACTGATTAAGATACTTGATTTTCTTATCTCTCGGAGGTTTTCCTTTTATTATAGCCTTACGGGTAGGATCACGAGAAATAAGACCTTCGTCAACAGCATCAAGTATGGCACACTTTATCTGATGATGAAAATCCATCGTCGTTTGACGCTCATGTGTCTGTGCATAATCATTTAAAAGCTGCTGATAATTTATTCTGTTCACATCACACATTTTAGTGTCTGGAATTAGTTTTTTCAGCCATTCCAGTGTCATACGATACTTATTCATAGTAACAGGACGTATCGCACCCTCCTTGTAAACTTTTATCCACTGAGCATAATACTCATGAAAAAGAGATTCCTTTGTGATTGCTTCTAACATTTAAAATTCCTCCTATTTTTAACGGCATTTTGCCGATTTTTACTTACGCTGATGAAGGGTGATAAGGGTGTCGAGCTGTTTGAAAAAGCTGCTTATTTGCTTCTGTTCTCTTAACGAAGGTAAAAATAATGGTGCGCTAAAATACCCATCTGTTGTCATTCCTGTTAATGCTGTCTGAGTTGCTACATTCATAAGATGTTTTCTAACAGTCGGGTGATAGTTCAGTTCCAATGTGGCGAAGTGAGAATCAACAATATCATGATTCAGTTTTACTCGTCTTGTATGCCACGCAAATGCACTGCCTGCGCCATTTTTACCAACGCATACTGTTCTCGCAATACCTTCAAGAACTAATGAAGATTCACCATATATCAAATCTCCTTCGTCAAGTAAAAATTTATCATCATCAACTGGTCCTAAACGATATATTTCGCCATCAAAAATATCGTTATCATAGATATTTCCAACACCAATTACATTGATTCCTTCACCATAGTTTTCTTTGCTAATGTATATACCTGTGTTGTGATTCTTAACTAAATCTCCAACCTTACGCTGTTCCCAAGTGTAAGTTAAAATAATACAAGCATTAAAAAATCACCGGCAGAACTTTAGTCACAGACTTGCGATTGGGAACAGCGTAAGGTTAAAGATATAGCCGATAACACATATGGTGGCGGCACTCCTCAGACCTCAATAGATAGTTATTGGAACGGTGAAATACCGTGGATACAATCACAAGATATTATAGAAAATCAGCTTTTTAATGTTGAGCCGAGGAAGCATATTTCAGAAGAAGCAATATCAAAATCTGCTACAAAATTAGTACCCAAAAACTCTATTGCAATAGTGACTCGTGTAGGCGTTGGAAAGCTCGCATTTATGCCGTTTTCTTATTGCACAAGTCAAGACTTTCTTTCGCTATCTGGTATACAGATAGACGAAAAATTTGCAACCTATTCGCTATACCAAATGTTGCAAAAAGAAAAGCAGAATGTACAGGGTACATCAATCAAAGGAATAACCATTGAGGAGATGCTTTCAAAGAAGATTCCAGTCCCTTGTAACCGTGATGAACAAGGTGCGATTGGTGCATTCTTTCATAACCTCGACACCCTTATCACCCTTCATCAGCGTAAGTAAAAAAAGGAGTCAAGACAAAATCTTGACTCCCAAATGAGAATATCAATTATTCATTTGCTTCGATTTCTACTCCGTCATTCAGAATGAATTCTTTTAGCTTCTTACGGAGCTTAGGCCATACTTTTCTTTCCGGCAAAGTTGTATGTTCAATACTTTCAAAATAAAATTTAGCTCTCGAAATATCCGCTTTTTGTACAAGCTCCTCAAAGCGATTGAAAGCATTGATATTTTCTTCTGTAACATGAAGTTCCATGAAATAATACAATGCCTGCTCACTTATACCGAGATTCTCTGATATCTCATGAATGAGTTTTTTCTTAGCTCTGTTCTGATAATCATTAATGTAATCCATAATGGATTTGCTATCATCAATAATTATTTCTTTATTCTGAATATCTTTAAGCAGAATATTCGCATATTTCTGCTGCTCCTGAGTCAGCGATGCGAAAGATTTATGCAACTCATTCAGTATTTCTCTTCTTGTCTCTTCATCTGTTCCGTCAATAGTTAATTTAACATATTTCTTGAAACGTGAATCCATATACGCAGAATCTATTTTATCTGTAGACAACGACATAAGATAAGCATCAATATCATATGCTTCATCTTCACTCCCACCTGATCCTCCTCTACGCAGTTCTTTATATCGCATAAGAAGAATATTATAAGTAGTTTCGTCGAACTGAAGTACTACAGAATAGTTGTTCTCAAATTCATATTCAAGTTTATCCCATACAAATCCCTGCACCTTTGCCGGTTCAAGGAATTTATTAAGATTACGGAATAATTTTGAAAACTGCTGCTTATCAGCTGTGTTATCTGGCAATCTAGAAAAATCAGGAATTCCAGCGTTCTTAAACAATTCAGAAATCTCATTAAATACAATATTCATGTTCTCAAGATTAGGTCTGAGTTTCTGAACAAAGACACCAAGTGTGTTTGTTCCCGAATACTGCTCGAATGCATATGCTATTATATTCTGCATAGAATATGGACGACGGTAATAGCGAACTATTCCATGAGGTTTATCGTCTGTAAACACTCGATTTGTTCTTGAAAAAGCCTGAATTATCATTTCTATGTTTGACCACTTATAATACTTATCGAGATAAAGCGTATTCAACCACTTAGAATCATAACCAGTAAGCATCTGATCTACAACGATAAGAATATCAAGGCACTTTGTTTTATTGTTTTCTATCGCCAGATAAGGATCTTTATGAGCAAGTCTGGAACAAACATCTTTCTTGAAAGCAGCATAATTGCTTACTCTAAAAGCAACAGCACCATCAAAGAACATATTATTATAATCAGTAAGGATTTCTACTATACCATCAATTTTCTCAATTGTACCTTCACTGTTGTTATCGCTAGGATCAAAAACAGCTGTGATTTTTAGCTGAGAATTTTTTGTTTTGAAAAGCTGATAATACTTGATTGCTTCTGAAATACTACTGGTTGCAAGTATAGCGTGAAACTTTCCAAAATGGCTCTGACTATTCCAATTTTCAAGTATATCTTTTATAACTGCTTCTCTGTGCTCATCACGATCATACTGTGCCTCAGTAAGCTGGCCTTCTATACTTTCCAAACGATCACCGTCATCATCAAGCTGTTCGCCCATAGGGACTTCTTCCATCCAGTGATAGTATATTTTCTGTTTGTTCTCGTCTTCTGAAATCTCTTCTTCACTAGTAGCTTTAGCTTTTTCCAGTGCCACAGCTTTTCTAAGGTCATTATCTTTGTATGTAGGCTGAGGAATCGAGTCAAAACCAAGAACATTTCCATCCCTCATACCATCAGCTACCGTATATCTTGTACCTTCAAGTTCATTACCAAATACATCAGCAGTAGTAGAATTCTTCTTTTTGTTGATTTCAAGAATAGGTGTACCTGAAAAGCCTATAAATACTGCATTCGGAAATGTGAATTTGATAGCAGACAGCATTTCTCCAAAAACACTTCTATGGCACTCATCAACTATGAACACTATTCTTTTTTTGTTTATCGTATTAATATCACTTGTGTTTACTCCATCAGCTTCTTTTATACGGCTCATCTTCTGAATCGATGTAACAATAAGAGTATCTTTTACCGCCTCACTTTTTAGTTTGGTAATAAGTACTTCAGTATTCTCAGTTGACTGAACATCATCTGTTTCATCAGAGAATCCACGGTATTCACGAAGCGACTGTGTACCAAGTTCAATTCTGTCCATAAGGAAAACAACTTTATCAGCATCTTTAGAATTTGCTATAAGCTGCGCAGACTTGAAACTGGTCATAGTTTTGCCACTGCCTGTGGTATGCCAGACATAACCGCCATGTATCTTTTCATCGTCCCACTTCATTTTAGTTACACGGTCTGCTATTTTCTCGGCAGCGTAATACTGATAGCTACGCATTACTTTCAAAGCGTTATCAGTCTGATCAGCAATAGTATAAAGGCCAATAAGACGATGTGCCATAGGAATTGACAGCAGTCTGTCAGCGATTGCATTCCAGTCATTGATAGGATTATTCTGATTATCAGCCCAATGAAAACAGAATTTTTTACTGAATCTATCATCACTTCCAGGATTTGCGAAGTACGTACATTCTTCAGGGTTCATAGTCACAAAAATCTGAACCAATGAAAAAAGTCCGGTAAATATACCCTCGTGTAAATACTTCTGTATCTGATACTGTGCCTCGCTTATAGGAACTCCACTTCTTTTCAGCTCAACGTGAATAACAGGCATACCATTGATAAGCAGACAAAAATCGCCTCTGCGATTAGGGTATATATCATTTTTGGATCTGAACTTTGGCTGTCTTGCTATCTGATAGTGGGTTCTTCCAGAAGCAATAGTATTTCTGTCAAATATATCAAGAGAAATCTGCTTCTTAAAGTTATGATTATCTGCTTCATTATCACGTATTATCTGAATCGTACCACCATTAATAAAACCATTAAGCTTTAAAGGTGAACGAAGCGCAGTAATCTGCTCCATGATTTGAGCCATCTCACCGGTAGTAAGCGGATAATCGCCAAGTCTGTCAATAATACGATTATTCTCGTAAATTATCTTTGCCCAGTTATCGAGCAAGTCTTTTTCAGTTGGATAATTAAGAACCCCATCTTTCCAGCCCTTATCTCTTATAAGAGTATTTATCAGGGCGTCTTCAAAATCCTGTTCAAGATTAAATCCCATAGCATATATTTCCTTTCACTTATACGAACATCTTTTCAAGTAATGATTTTTTGACTTGCTGTAGCTTTTCTAACTTACGCTGATGAAGGGTGATAAGGGAGTCGAGGTTTGCAAAGAAAGCTCCAATTTGCTGCTGTTCGATATTATTTGAAGGAACTGCAATCACAAATTTACGGATATTTTCCATACTCAAAGCAGGTTGAGATGATGTTGCAATAAGCGGAAAAATCATATGATTATAAAACGATTTACTTCCCATTTCTTGAATCATAAATTGAGCATCATAATCGCTTTTGAATCTGATTCTCGAAACATTAGGAGCAAGGTAAAAGCGTTCGTTTTCAGGGATTATTGCTAATTCGCCGACCGTACCTACATATGTGAACAGAACATCGTTCACATATAGTTTACTACGACCTAATTTGCTGAAATTACTACCGTCGATATACTTTACATCATCAAGAACTAACTGCCCATTTTTTACATTTAGTCCCCTTAATGCAATAATATTTCCTTCATCAGAATAAACTATGTGTTCGGTAAACTCAAATCCTGCAAGTTTCGTAACATCTGCAATGTCCCCTAACTTACGCTGTTCCCAAGCGTCAGTAAATCCACCAAATCTTATCTCAGGTTTATCAGCGCCATTTTTAGGAAACATTTTTTCAAGAAGTGATTTCTTTACATTGTTCAATTTGATAAGCTTACGCTGATGAAGGGTGATAAGAGAGTCAAGCTGTGTGAAAAACTGCCCGATTTTGCCTTGTTCACTTAGATTTGTTGGTGCTGAAATCATAGTATCAGAGATAGCAGATTTTGAGATTGAGGTTACTTTTATACCTTGCATAAGCGGTATCAGTTGGTCATGATACGATGCCGAATTAAGGTAGAATCCAAGATACGCAGGAGCAAATTTAAGCTTTGGTCTGCAAGGTATTGTATGCAGACCTGATACAATGCTCAAATCCCCGATATTGTCTATTTCTACGCACTTTCCGACAGCTTCATCTTCTGCGGTATCGGCAATAATTATGTCTCCGTCCTGCAATTTTGATGATTCAAATTTCTTCGCTTTTTCATCATCGGCAATGAATGGAAGATCGGTACTCTGTGCATCTATATACTCACCAAATTTAATAAGAACATCACCGTAATGAATGTTCTTATAAGTGCCTGTATCCTCGCTTAATTCTGCTCTTGATAATGTGTTATTTGAGAGAAAACTCACTGTATCAGACAACTTACGCTGTTCCCAAGTATCCGTGAATCCCTTAAATCTTATTGCAGGAACGTTCGATTTTTTCGTCATTCTGCACACCTCCTCAGATACCGCCGAGCAGCTTCTTTAATTCTTCAAGACCCTGCATATCAAAATCATTTCCTGTAAGGTCGTCTATCATAGCAGAAAGCTCGTTTTCTGTATCTTTGATTTCTTTATCTACCTGTGCAAAAGTGATCTTATACTTATCTTCAAGAGCGTTTACCTTAGTACAAAGTGTAGAAACTATATTCTCAGGCAATGAATTGAGCTGATGTACAAAAGGTGTTATCCACTTTTCATGAAGGAGTTCATTAGCCTGTTCATCTGTAAGATTCTCAATAGTCTCTTTTGTTTTCAGATGTAAAGCCGCAGAAAGCTCCTTAATTGCTTTCTTCAAATTTTTCTCTTCATTGCTAAGTTTGTCAAATGACTTCAAAATAATAAGTATATCTTCTTCGACATCCTTTGCTTTTATAGCTTTCTTAACTTCAGCAGCAACAAAAGCAGTCTTATCATCATTTACAAAACTTTTCTCTTTTGAATCTTCGTCAAGGTTTTCAAAAAGCTCCTCTATTTCGCTGTCAATCTCAGAAACTCTTGTTTCCTTAACCTTTATGTTACTTAATTCTTCCGAAAGATACACGTTCTGAACGAGTTCAAATGGCAACACATGTCCGAAATATCCTTCCTGGACTTCAACTTCTTTACCATTTTTCTTCTTTATAACCATATTCGGATTTACTTTTCTTACCGAATCAAAGCCCTCTGTCTGTATCACTTCTATGTCAGCTGAAATTTTTGTCCAGTTGTCATCAAGTATCTGATAAGCTTCATAAGGATCAATCAAATCGATGCTTTTAAGTCTTTTAAAAATGTCAGCCGAAAGAACAGCCTCTTCCTTTGAAGCAACCATAGATGTTAAGTTGTCAATAAGTTCTTTATGCACGTACTCAGAAAAATCTAAAAAAGCATCATTATACATAGAAAAGAAATGTGATACGTTCGGGTGAGAATACATAATCTTTTTGACATCAGCTGATGCAATATCAGAATATTCGGATGATACTGATCTAAACAGTTCCCCTCTAAGCTGAGGAAAGGCATCCCAGTATTCAGAAAGAGCATCAATCTCACTGTTTGGGATACCACCGAACATAGAAGCATAAATATCCCATGTTTCAGCTGCTTCACTTGAATCTACATAACGAGGTATATTAAGATTATAATCGTTATTTCTGATTTCATCACGACTGACATTTCTTGAATACTTCGGAATATCAAGTCTATATATAATCGTATCAGCTATTCTACGGATATCAGAAGAACGAAGCTTATTGTTCTTTCCTACCTTTTCAAATCCCTTTGAAGCATCGATGATAAGCACATCAGAATTATCACGGTTCTGCTTCAGTACCATGATTATTGTCGGAATACCTGTACCAAAGAAGATGTTTGCAGGAAGTCCTATAATTGCATCAATGTTATTTCTTTCAATGAGATTCTTTCTTATCTCACCTTCTTCACCACCACGGAATAATACACCGTGAGGAAGTACGATAGTCATGATACCATCTGGTTTAATGTGATAAAGGTCATGAAGAAGAAAAGCATAATCAGCTTTGCTTTTAGGTGCAAGACCATATCCAGCATAACGACTTTCTGATTCCTTTCCGTCAGGATTCCATTGCTGAGAATATGGCGGATTGGATACAACCGCATCAACGCGAAGCACAGGAGGATAACTTTCTGTATCAATCGGCCAGTCATCTTCAAGCGTATCTGCGTTTCTTGTAAAGATATTTGAAGGCTCAATGCCACGCATAACAAGGTTCATTCTTGTAAGATTATAGGTATTCTCTTTGAGTTCCTGCGCATAATACTGAATCCTGTTGCTATCCATAAACTTAGCGGCACTTCTGCCTATGTTGATCAAAAGAGAACCCGAACCTGATGTTGGATCGTAAATAGCGATTGTATCTCTTTCTTTAAGGTGATTAGCGACAATTTCGGACATAAGTAGAGATACTTCATGAGGAGTATAGAACTCTCCTGCCTTTTTACCTGCATTAGCAGCAAAGTTAGAAATAAGATACTCATAAATGAAACCCAGAACATCATATCCCTGTTTCTGATCCATAGGGATGTCTTTTATAAGCGTCAGCAAATCACTGATAGCTTTGGTTCTCGCGCCACTTGTTTCGCCAAGTTTTGAAAGACCAGTCTGCAATGTATCAAAAATCTTGTCAAATACTTTTTTATAATTGTCTCCAATAAGGCGACTGAAAGCAGAAAGTGCATCAGTAACATTTGATACATCAAAGCTCTTACCCATACTTAACCATGTTGAAAAGAGATTTTCATAAGCGATAAAGTATCCAATGCTGCCTTTACACTGATCTACAGTTTCTGTATCATCCTCTACCAGTTCGGGAAGTTCTTCAGTGCTCCAGCCATTTCTTTTAAGATATTCTACCTCTTTATCAGAAAGGAATTTGTAGAATATAAAGCCGAGAATGTAGTCCTTATATTCATTGGCCTCAATCTTAGAACGCATTTTATTAGCCGATTCCCAAATTTTGTTTGCAAGCTGTTGTTTATTCAAGCTTATTCCCCCTTAATATTACAAAATTAGAGCGTCAAAATACATAATTCTTGATTCGACAGAATCATAACGAAAATTATTTAGAATCATATAACATTTTCTTAAACGCAGCCTTATATCCATATATCCAAACATTAGATTCAGCTTTATTTTCGAAAAATATATAATAACATTATATCACCAAATCAAGCGTATGACTATATACACAATTTACAAAACAAGCATACAGATAGTATGCACATTACCATTTATACTTGTAAAGAAATGTTACGTAATAGTCACGCTTCTTTGCTATTACCCTTTAATGTTAGGCTTCTGTTTCAGTATTTCCTGAATTTCTGCAAGATGTTTCGCCGTAAAGGTAATGACACCCTCACTGCCAATAGGAATTTCAACATTGCCTTCGTTATATACATCACAATCTATAATGCTTTGAATAAATGCATTCCTTATCGAATTATTCTGCCTAAGTGCTTCAAATCTCTTACTACATTCCAAACAAAGTGCAATTCTTAGTTGTGGAAAATAGTAATCAGGTAATAATTCAATGTTATTTACTTCAATAAGCGGCTTTGGCTTTACTTTAAGGCACATCTGACAAAAGCAAAGATCATGTCTCTCTTCCGGAGAATAAATCTTCAATGCTCCTTCACGAGAATCATTAATATTAAGATCGAAGGTACTGCCGTTTTTATTCTGACCCTTTCTTACTGTCCTTTCCACTTTAACAGAAATTATCTTTATAGGATCATTCCATAGTTTCCGAATATGATCCGTCATATGCTTCATATTCCCAACAGCTTCCGATGGAAACTCATAATCAGAATCATAATCGTACTCATTAGTACTACCTATAGAAAGATAGTCTAGCCCATATTCTTGTAACAGTTCATCAGATAATAATCCATCACGATAAAAACCACGTAAGAGTTCCTCATAATAAACAAAGTAATGATTCGGCTCATCAAGAAGTTCCTCAACCTCATCTGCTGTTAATTCATCATCATAGTAGAAATCTTCATAATGAATATCGCTTAACGACTTGGTTTCAATATCCTTGGCCAATCCCCTGCATTCATCATGAACTGTTATACTCTTGACCATATCAGTATTAAAGTATCCTGACTTATCACAAACAAACAGATTTTCACGAGTAATTTCACCGCATTGATTCTTGAGCGGGATCCTGTAAGCTGATAATATCTTAAACGAATCATTTTTCAAAAGCTTTCCTGAACGATATTCCTTTATTAAGAAGTTATAAATTGATGAAATATCAGTTTGGTTGCCCAGCATTTCCTCTAACTGGTTGTTATATCTGTTACGCTCCCATTTAATGTCCATTTCATTTATGTTAGCTTTATAGATATGTTCGCAAATTGATTTGGTAAGTACTTTTTCGTTTAAAACATAATAATTATCTCCGGATCTTGTCGAATTAGGTTTTACAAAAATGCTGTCATCTCTCCAGGATATATACATTGTAGAATCGTTTTCCGAACTATAAACTGGAATTATTTTCAGAGTTTTTATTTTTCCAGTATACTCATCCGGAACTTCACCAAGATATTCATACAAAGCGTTTCTAAAACTTTCATCTTTGATGAACTGTTCCGAATATCTGTAGATAATAGGAAGAACAATAGAACAATCAGCAGTTTCACACGCAAAGGCATTTAAAACCGAATCATAATCGCCTGAGCTTACATCAATAACAGAGGAAGTATCAATTCCTTCATAATTTGAATTCATCAGTTTGTTAAAGATATAAACAGCTGGCTCCGGAAAACGATACGCTTTATGTTTAATTGGTATTGCAAATATCTCACTGTTGTATGTTGGAAGTATCTCTTTAGTGCGAAGCTGTGATACTAAATCATATCCATTTAAATACTTGTTATCAAATGTTTCATTAGAATAAACACGAACTGTTCCCTGAAATCTTGGTACGAATCTAAGAAATCTGAAAACCTTTGACCTTTCCTCTGTTTTTAGGAAGTCAATCACATTTATTAAAGCAACATATAATTCATTGCGAATAATATCATTCCATTTTGAGCCCTCTGTTTCAATCTCTTCTCGTGACGTCGTAAGAGAAAACGGAGCATCGATAGCAATTGGAACTCTTATCTTATGCTTTGTCGGAAGACCACAATATAATGGAAAATCATAGTTTTTCTCAGGCGAAAATTCTGGTACATAGCATACGATTTGCTGTTCTTCCGATATATCACGACTGCCGTTTTTCCGTTCTTCCAATGCTCCTTCATCAGTTATAGTAAAGGCATGATAAAAACGTTTGAATGAATATTCACGATTTCCTATTGTGATCGTTCTCTTATCTTCGGTATCGTTTATTGTTACTACTATTTTTCCTATTGTTAATTTTTTCAAATTACGTAAGCTTAGGCATAGTTCTAATAGTTCTTTTTCTTTGTAAGTTGGTGTTATTTCATTGCCTTTCAGCTCAATTTCCATTCTTGTTCCTGCCACCGCTTCTTCGGCATCGTTCGATACTCTTGGAATCGTAGGCTCTTTATCACTCAAAGAAAAATGATAATTACCGCTATGAATAGTAACCTTTGATGCAATAGCAAATATTGTTTTGAAACCAACACCTTTTTCTCCGATTGATTGGTTGTGATGTGACAACAGCTTATTTTTTGTTGATTCACCAATCGCAGTAATAGAACGGATATTGGCTCTTGTAAAACCAGTTTCGTTGTACTCAGTGATAATAGTCTTATCCTCCAGCGATAATGAAAAAGTTGGTACAACCTCGTTTCCATAATAACAGTCATCAGCATTCTGAAGAAGCTCCTGAATAAATCGTCCTCTATCAGTTCCGGATTTCAAAATGATCTCAAGATAACTTTTATAACCTTCTTTTCCAAGAGAATCACGAATAGATATTCTTATCTGTCGAAGAACTCGCATGTATTCTTCCTCAGATATTGTGGAATCTTCTACATATTTATTTAGTTCATTTGTTTTTTCACGCCAGGTTATGCGCGTTGTAAAAGGATCATTCGGATCTATATCCCGACAGAATGATAAAAATGATGGTAATGGATTTATTGAAGAAATCAAGATTGCATTGTAGCAAGGAAGATAAATATCATCAGGTTCATCAATGCATACACACTTTTGATGGCAATACTCCATATATTTTCTGACAACCTTCGGAATATCACTCATCTCAAATTCATCATCAAGAAATTCCGAGATATCATGCACATCAGCATCATTTATTTCTAATCCGAATCGTTTATTATTCTTAATTTCCTCACAGATTATTATTCGTAATACCTTTGATAATTTCCGATGTTTTACGATGATTAGCAGCTGTGCCTGTGATATCTTAATAGGGTCAAGTTTCCTGATCAACTGTTCAGGATATTCATAGTTTACTGAATCGAGATAATCAAGAATATCAGAAGTTTTATCTGCAAATTGGAATGCTCGTTTGAATAATTCATCTCTGACATTTCGCTCTATTCTTATTCCAAACTTATTTACCGAAACAGGAGAGATAAATAATGAGCGCTGATACCCCATAAGATGATATACCTTTTCAGGTTCTTTGATATCTTCATCTTTGTTAAAGCAGAAAATCTCATCTGCTTTTTTGAAATCATTATCAACTGTAAAGAAAATTGGCAGTTCAAGATAATGAGCACCATTAAAACTTTTTTGTTCAGTAAGGCACTCCTCTTTACCATTATTTACAGCAAACAGACTTTTTCCTTTATCCGGTAAATACCTGACAATGTTTTCTTTAACAGTATGAGAATAATCAAGAAAAACCTTATCCATAAGATCAGACAAATATCTGCTTGCTTCCTGAAACCATAGATTATTCTCCTGCGGATCAACAAACTCTCTGGAAGCATCGAGCTTAAAAGGTACATGGCATACGATAGGCACAGTCAGTTTAAGCTGAGTTGGAAGAAACGAATATAATGCACCATTACCGACTTCCGAAATAAAATCGGCATCCGGTATAACCGCACATAAAATCATAGCCTTTCCGTTTTCCTGTCCGACTTTTGTTTTGTCACCATAACGGGCACGGCAAGCTTCTTTAGAAAACCTGATATAGGACGTGTATCGTGTACAGTGTATCTCTTCTTTTACATTTACTTCCGAACCCTGATCGTAATCCCGAAGATCAACAGATATTTCAATACCTTTTTCGACCTTAAACTGTTCAGAGTTATCACTTTCTGTACGTGATACATGGAACTCCATGCTTCTGAACACATCATAATAGAATTTCAGCGATGTGAGCTTATTCAGAAAAAGCAACGGATTACGAGAGAAAAGTGCATCTCTCTTACAGTACTGACCCTTTATTTCCTTATAAATCTGTTTTGCTCTGCCAGGAACATATAATGTCATCTGTGTTCCGTTACAATATTCATAGGAATTATAAATCGGAACCGGTATCGTAAAATTCTCTTTAAACAGTTCAAATGAGAACCAACCGCTTCTGATTCGTACTCTGTTTGCAACACCGAATACAGATTTAAAGCCAATACCCTTTTCTCCGATCTGATTCTTTTCAGATGATACATTCTTAGCTGCCTCTGCAATACCCGTAATGGCAAACACGTTAAATGGTGAAAAGCCAACCTCGTTATATGTTAATATGATCTCGTCTTTTTCAAAATCGAACCTCATATCAAGCTTGCAATCAACACTGTCATTATAATCACAGTCATCTACATTCTGTATCAGTTCAAATATAAAACGCAGACTATTGGAATAAAGACCATCTTCACCAACAGATAAAAGAGAGTTGAGAAGCTGAGGATAGTTATCACCGTGAAGCTTATCGTTTTCCGCAACAGCTTCTCTGAATTTCTTCAGCAATTCAATGTATTCTTTACCGTTCTCAGCTGATGCTATCTCTGCTGAAACGACTTTCTTTAACCCATCACGCAGTTGTTCAAGTTTTCGTGAACCTAGGTCACGGCAGTCTATCATTCCATAATCGCTTTGTAATTGCTGAAGCGTTGTCATTATTAATCCCCCACAATCGTAATAACACCATTAACCAATAAAGAAGGCAATACATCCGCCTTCTCAGCAGTTGCTTTTATTTCTGTATTCTTTCGAGAATATTTTTCCCGAACAGTCTCCAACTCACTTTGACGCATACGCTTAATATTCTCGTCATATGCGTCCTGTATCTGCTGTTCCAATGAACGGATCCTGTTTCGGAATGTATTAGCTATACTTTCAAGTTTAAACGATTCCGTTGATTTAATATCTCTTTTATGTTTTGTACTGGCTTCAAGCCACATCTTAACATGAAGTTTCTCTATGTCAGTCCAGTCAAACTGACCATCCGGATTACTTTCAGAATCAGAAGCGTCTTCTAATAGATATGGTAATTCTGCAGCAATCTTTTCATTCTCACAAACGGTAAGCAGTTTTGTATATGTATTATATCCTGTATACTGCCAGGCATAAATCGAAAAAACGTATGAACCGGACGGGATCTCGGAGGTACTTAACGTCAGATGTAAATGCGGTTCCTCACTACGTCCAAAATACTGCGCTGCTTGCTTTGCCAGCGGGTGCATAGCAGTTATGAAGAAGCTGTCACGTTCTTTTGAAGCAGTCTCCGGATCAAATGTTATACCATGGTTAGGTTTTTTTCCGCTTAAATAGTTTTCCCATGTTCTTCTGAGTGCATTACGACCACCTGAGAGTTTCTTCAGATCATCTCTTAATGTCTGCCTTGCTGACGCAGAAAGGCGTAGTGTTTTCAGTGATGATTCACCTAAAATATACTGTCCTTTACCGACCCGGGCAGTAATATAGTTTTCTATCAGTTTTTGCAGGAAGTATCCGGATATCCACGGATTTTCTGCTTTTTTTATTTCCTGAGATGTTGAAAGCTCTGTTAGATCAAAACCAAAGAGTTCCTTTTCTTCATCTTCAAGGCGGTTCAGCTCCTGCATTTTTCGCACTTCATTATCCGCCATCTGTTCAAGCTTTCTGTTGCGCTCTTCTTCAGTAAGAGCAGTATCATAAACAAGTGAATCAATATCGTAAGCGATCTGTCCGAGGATCTCTTCACAGTCGCCTATGCTTCTCTCAAATACACCGATACGCATAAGACATCTGTGATAAATGTCTGCATCTACAGTCCCTTCAGTAATAATGTTATAGATGTTTACAACATCGCTTAACTGACCACGACGGTCAATTCGACCTATTCGCTGTTCAATCTTCATAGGATTCCACGGCAGGTCATAATTGATCATCATATCACAGAACTGATAGTCAAGGCCCTCTGAACCGACTTCGGTAAACAAAAGAATATCTATCGCATCTTCATTTTCACGAGGAAGTTCAAAACGTGATTTCAGTTCGTAGCGAGCATCATCTTTAACACTGCCATCGATCTGTTCAACCCTGAATCCGCATTCAGACAGTTTTCCCTTTAAATATGACAGCGTATGTCTGAATGTACTGAAAATCATTATTTTATTGTTTGACTGTTCCTGCTTTTTACAGATGATATTATATGTCTCTTCAAATTTCGGATCTTCATCAGGAAGATTTTCTGACATACTCAGAATATTCCTGGCAAGTGATGAAATCGTACTGATTGATTTGTCATCAAGATCTTCGCTAGTAACATCAGAATCATAATCAAGCTGCTTCATTCGTCTGCTGATAATATCTCTGATATAAGGTGCAAGTCCGAAAATACAGCTTGCGGCCTGTCTTCGAATCATACTTATCATAAAAGGAACTGTATTTGCATTGTGAAGTGTAGAAAGTGCTGTATGTTCAAAATATAGTAATTCATTATGAAGCGTCTGCTGATAATCAGTAAATGAAATCGAAACCGTATGGGGACGTCTGACACAAAAATCCTGAATATCACGTCTTCGGGTTCTGTTGAGCATAGTTCCAAAGCTGTGAAGTGACTCAATATCAGAAATAAGCTTTACGCGTTCTTCACGGTCTATTTCATAGCTTTCAAGACGTCTCAATATATCATTATACAATGGATTCTCCGCAATAACGTTATCGCCCCATTGTGTTTTCTGAAGGTCAAGCAGTTCCGTTGTCGCCTTTTCATTCCAGCCTTCTTCCATTGCTCGAACTGAATGAACGGCACGGGAAATATTAGCGTTCGGGCGCGACATCATATTAAACGTATCCTTATCCACAACAATATCAGGACGAAGCACGTTAAGAAGCGTAAACAGATCATTATCACTTGTCTGTAAAGGCGTTGCTGTGAGCATTACAACTGCATCCGAATGGTCACAAAAATATTTAGTACACTTGTAAGCAAATGCTTTTTCTTTATCATCACTGCCATTTCTTATATGATGTGCTTCATCAACAATAACAAGATCAAAGTGCGGCTCAGGGTCAAGCTCCGATAATCCGAAAATACGATTCCTTTTGCCGCTCTCACCTTTATATACTTTTGAATCAAGTATTGAATAAGGAATAATAGCTTTGTTAAATCTTACCGGCCAGTCTCCGTCACGGTCAGTATCGGAAATAATTTGTCTGAGAGTTGTTCCATCTATAGGAATAAACTCTTCATCGAACCTTTTCATTTCAAGTTCCCATTTACGTTCAGCTACCAACGGTTTTGGACAGATAACCAACACTCTCTCCAGATCTGATCTCGCTTCAAGCTCCTTGATTATCAGTCCGGCTTCAATTGTTTTACCAACACCAACGCTGTCTGCTATCAGAATTCGTGGTTCATCAGAGTGTATCATTTTCAGTGCAGGACGGAACTGATATGGAACAAAATCAATACGTGCTGAATTAAGCGAATAAAGATTCTGAGATGAAGGATTATTTATCTGATATGCAGTAAGGTAACTTCTCATTTCTGAAAGGCTGATCCAATTATACCCTGCCGGCTTCTCAGCAAGTGCAATCTGACCTGTATAGTACTGTCTGGTTTCATTATTTACAAAAACACTATACTGAATAATATCTCCCAGATCTTTCATTGATCGTACAATACCGTTGACCTTAGGGTCGCTAACTAAATACACAAGGCTATTTTCTTTAATAGCACCTGCTGACTCATTAGAAGTACTCTCCGCTGATCCGGCACTATCACCTGATTTATCATGAAAAGGCTCTGTACTAATACTATCAGGCTGTTCTATAAACTTAATGAAGCTCTTTACCTCTTCACAAGTATCCTTACTTCCGCCAAATTGCTCTATGAGGGTAAGCATAGTATTCAAATCCTGAAGTACTACATCCTTCCCAGGTAACTCAGTACTGCAATGCGCCCAGTTATTTCGCACATTGATCATTTTACGTATAGTTTCACGCTCATAAGAAGGAAGATAGATAATGGTTTGAAGGTTATACCAGGATTTATTCGCAATTCTTAATAATGCAGCAAGGTCAAAATCAGAAAGCTTGGTATAGCCTTTCTCTGTGACTTTTTCTCGCTGAGTAAAGCTCAGACTAGGAATAACGCACTCGTCCCACCAGTTATCTGTAACTCTTGGCAGCAGGTCATTGAGCCAGTTATATAATGTTTTTGAAGCTTCATGAAGGAAAGCATTCATCTTACTTATGATAATCTGAGTATCCATATGATCAACCTCTGTTGTAATAGTTGTTGTTGTGAATTCTGTTAAGAATTTCATTTTGGAATTATTAACTATATTATATCACAATTCAACAATTTTTTCAATAGATTTTATATAAGTTTTGGCTATTAGCAAAATTGGTGATAATGAAGAGCTAAATCACTGAGTTCAGCTCACCTCGCAAATTTTGCGTAAATTTTGACATTAATTTTGATTTCAATGATGATCCGCTGAACGTTGACATGATACGACATTTGTGATATAATGCAGTTAGCGCAAGGTGACCGTGATTATAGTACCATGAGTACTGTCAAATTCTACTCGATAGGAGGAAACTCTATGAAATGGGACAAAGAAGTCACCTTAGCTCTGATTGCGCTTACTAGCACCGCCATTACGGTTGGTGTTCCAGCAATCAAGGAGGTTGCGATACAGCATATCGCAGCCAAAAAGGAGATAGCTTTGGCAAAAGCGAAAGCTGAGTCAAACATCGCCTGAGCTTGCGTCAGAGCACACGATTTTCGGATTGTGTGCTCGTTTTCTTAGACAGGAGGGATGACAAATGAATACCGCTGATATCTGCAAAACAGCTTTTGATGAAGCATTTAATAAAATAAAAAGACAGCGTGATGTATCTGCAGTTGAATGTTTTGAAAAAGAAGCACACACATATACCTCTTCAGCCTTTTTCAAATTTGGCGGAGAAGAATATACGAGCTATCAATTTTTAATGGAACAATCTGAGCGAATATCGTATAACGCACTGTATAACATCATTTGCACCCTTTTAAAGAATAAATGTGTCGCTTGTCAGATAAAAAATGAAAAAGAATTCTTTATCGCTATACCAATATCAGGCAGTGACTTTTCCGGTTATTATTTTAAAAATTTTGGTTTGCCTTCAGCTTTACAAAATACACAAATCTCAGATTTTATAAATGATTTTCAGCAAACAGGTTGTGCCATTAAAGTTATGAAAATAGTTTGTCTAGTTAGCGACTCTGCTGAAAAAGCTATTTATAATAACATTGATAATTCTCCATTAATATCATTAAAAGATTTTTTCAAGCTATATTTAACCGAAGATGATTATGATGTTCTTAAAGCTGAAGAAATAAAATTTACTGACAAGGTTAATAAATATCTCAGTGTTTCAATAGTTCGTACTTTATCTCCAAATGCATTATTTGGATTCAAACAGACTATAGACTATACGATACGCAATTTCAAGTACGAATTATTCATTGATCCGGCACTGACCAATGAACAATTTGAATTAATAAAGGATCAATTTATCAACAGCAAGTATTATAAAGCACTTATAGGTAAAAATGATTTCGCGATAAGTTTCTTGACAGCAGAATGGCTGTTTGATTCTATTCGCTATTCTGGCAAAATAGATTATACTTCAATAGCGATGGGATATTTTAAAGCTATTGAGCAGTTGCTATTTGCATTTATATCATTACATACAAAGGAAAAAGATTCTCAAAACCGAACGATTTTTGTTTTAAAGAAAAAGTATGTCGACTTAGAAGATAGTGTCATCACTAATGATAAAGATGCTATCACCTTACAAGCACTTACAAGCTTCTTTGGGTATTACAAATTTGGAACAAATAACATTGAAATCAGAAATACAGATTTGCTTAATAATTTTATAGATCAAAGCAACACTTATCCAATAATCATTAAAATGTTCGGCTCAATAACAGAACTGCGAAACGGATATTTTCACAAAGATAATATAACCGATTTAGAAACTGTTACAAAAGCGAGAAATACAGCATATCTTTTCTTTTTCTACTTTTTAGGTTCGTATCAGTTATCTGAACATGAAAAAGAGCAATTTAATATACCAACTACGTCTAATACAAACAGCTTTTATAAGCTATGCGGATATACTCATTATCATAGTCGTAGTGTGTACTACCTTTTCTTTGATGACGGGAGTAAATTTGTATGTTCAGCATCTAACGATAACAAAATGTCATTCGACGAATACGGTGATGCAACATATTCAGGATTATATTTCCGTAACCTAAAATGGGCAAAAGTGAAGCCGTTTTCCATTAGTTTAAATGATATAATGAGTCATCGTAATGACGCAGAAGAAACATTAGATATTACTGAACAAGATTTACTTTATTGCAGCATGTCAGTAGGAGAAATGAAACCTATTCCTGACGGAATGCAATTCTCAGGCCCACAAACACTAATATATGATCATGGACATTTTTGTGCACCAACTGAAAAAGATCGACCATCATATTAAAAAAGAGGTGAACCTCATGTGTACCTGGTACTATGCTGAATCAAAATCACTGTCTTTCTTCATCGAAAAGGCACAGCGGCTTCCGCTTGCTTATTCAATAATGAACGCGATGGTAAAGTCAACAAAGATGTCTGGCAACATACGCCCCACGGACATGGCAGCTGTCATTGCACCGAACAAAAGCGGAAATATGAGCATATACCCGATGATCTGGGGTTTTACACACGAAACCTTTAAGCACCCGCTCATCAACTGCCGTGTCGAGACAGCTGACATAAAAGAAATATGGCATGATTCATGGGCAAGACGCAGATGTATCATTCCTGCATCGTGGTACTATGAATTTGGCGTACTCCCATCAGAATCTGAGTTTCAAGGTGTAAGAGACGAAAGGCGCCTCAAAAAAGAAAAGTTTGCTATTCAACCGGAAGGCTCAGAGATCACCTATCTTGCCGGGTTGTACCGGTTTGAAGAACATCAGGGCGCGCAGGTACCGATGTTTGCAGTGCTCACACGGGAATCTGTCGAGCCTGTCAGCACGATTCACGACCGTATGCCACTGATACTTGCGAAGGATAATCTGAAGGAATGGATACACCCTGATGGTGATCCGAAGAAGATAGCCAAGCTCGCATTGACGAACATGGTCATGGAAAAGGCCGTGGATTATCCGGAGCCGAAACCTGCGTTTATGCAGATATAGCTCACAAGCCCAATACATTTCCAAAATTTACATTTATCCTCCTTGACACTCCACCGCCAGAGTAGTATAATAGTACGAGTGTTAAAACTGGAGGTAAAATTCTAATGGAATCAATTACAGTAGGTGCGAAGATAAAGCTGAACGATACAGGTTTATACAGCGAAAAGCCTGTCGGCAGCACAGCAACGATCATTTATATCGATGAACACGATATGGTGTATGTGGAATGGTCAGACGGCAAGCTGACTTCCTACACTGAAGGACAGCTCCTTAAGAGCTTTGTACCTGCATTTGCATAATAATTCGAACAGTCGGCAGATCAGTGTGATGATGTCGGCTGTTTTTATCATTTACGATTTAAAAATACATAGTCGAAAATTTAAGGACGATCAACTTGTCAATGTTGATCGTCCTTTTTTGTTCGCATTCACTTACGGATAGTAAATCAATAAACTGCAAATAGTATGATTACTTGAATTTAGATTAAATTTCTAAGCATTCAGTCAATATAGTAAACAACTAACAGTGTAATCAACACACAAATGATAACTACTATAAGTCCTATAACCATCACACTAGAAACAGTTTTCTTACTTCTTTTGTATAATGATAAAAGAGCCATTTCATAGCCATCTATTTGACCAGATTTTACTGATATATGATTGAATGCGCAAACGCTTTGAACAGAAAAACACCTTTCAATTTGTAGTTTATAATCGTCAAAAGAATCATCTGAGACAAAAGCAACTAGTTGTTTACTCGGCATGGTATTCATATGCATTGATTCTTTCTCCGAAACGTCTATCTCTATTCCAGTAAAAAAACAATCAGGAGTAATCCTATATTCTAATCCAGATTGCTGATCCTCGCATGATAAGCGCTCCACGCTTTGAATTACGGCTTGAATACTACCATAATAATTCTTAGAAAAAGAATGGTATAGACTAATTATAGTTTCAGCATTGTTTGGATCAAAAAATACAGCATTGACATACTTCTCATCATTTTCATCTTCCATGCCAAACACGCCTAAAAGCGGAATACCATTTCCATCTGTTGCAAGTATCATATTATGTTTTTGCTCGATATTTAAAAGAGAATATATAGCTTCCGGTATCTCATCATCATTCACAGCAACACTCTTATTATTACTAAAATCATATTTTACAGTGCGATAGCCATAACTCGAACGAAATGAGCATTTATAGTATGTAATCATGATAAGCTCCCCCCACCTAGGGAAATCATTATTTCTTCCGGAATGGATCAATACGACTAAAAAAATCCTCTGCACCACGCTCAAGAGTAATGTTGATTCCTGTTTTCTTCCTCTCCGTGTTTAAACCACTTTTCATCAAATGTGACTGAGGCTTTGTTCTCAACAAATCGTAAATTGCACAGCAATCAACTGCATCTCGGCTTGGATTAATTTGATTAAATACGCATTTGTTTTTATCACGAATGGAAAAAAATAAACTGATACGCTGCTGATAATCAGAGTATTTATGTTCAGTAATAAACGCAAATATTGTATTTAAAGGAATATAATATTTGCTTTGTACATTCTTATCCGGACATGAAAAACTTCGCAAAATTCTTAAATTGTTTGCGTTAATACTATAATCTAACGTACCCAATAATGAATCATCATATTGAGTCCTCTCAAAGCAATCTGTTAGTGTTACTAAAGACTTACCATAATGATTCGTAAATTGACTAAATAAATTAATAATATTATCAGGGTTTTGTGGATCACTAATCACGACATTAATGTATTTCTCATTATCAGCATCTACTATACCCATAACAGCTAAAAACAAACAATTCTTGTCATCTGATGATGCAAGGATAACAGTATTGGAAAAATCAGTGTTAAAAAGAAAATCTATTGGTTGAGGAAGTGGTTGATTCGATAATGGATGAAGTGTTGCAGCACAATCAGAATCCATTGAACACATACCCATTTGATAACCATTTCCTGATCTGAACGAACACTTCGAATATAGTACCATAGCATATCTACCTCTTCATCATACTAAAGCAACGCAATACATCAAACAAAAGATACTGTCGAAAGTACTGTTTTGTTCGTTATTAGTTGTTGTCAATGATTTCAAGATTATCAGGATTCTGTATTATTTCAAATCCAATAACTTGCTTTGAATTCTCCTGAATAGACTTTGCAATTTTTCCAATTTCATCGATATAATCCGTTTCTTTTGCGAGAGTCAATCTATCTTGGAACCATTCCATAATACGAAATCCTAGTTTCTTCTTTGTTCCTTTGTATGCCTTTTCATAATAGCCAGATCGTAACTTGTGATACACATAAAGTAGCGAATACAGTAAAGGCCGATCGCAGAATCTTGGCTCATATTTCATAGGTGGACAATAACGATATAGAATATCCCCAGTCTTAATTACAATGCAGCTCGTATTAAGAAAAGAATCAAATTCAAGGCCACCAAGAGTAAGGACAGGCATAATCATAGTTGTAAACTTTGTTTGATGATCAGCTTTTTTTAACCATGCAAACAACTGAGAATATTCACTCTTTATTCCATCACATAACCTTTTCATTTGATATTTTCGATAGTCATCTTGATTTCCTGCCGTTTCACTCTGACGATAATACTTTTCACACTTTACAGGAACAAACAAAATCATTTTCTTCGCATTGGTTTGATTTTCAGGGCTAATATGATCT